>NZ_JACXXJ020000004.1:0-310367 GCF_014926405.1 Agrobacterium vitis | reverse complement strand
CGGCTCGTATCCGTTCAAGGCGAAGACGACTGACATCCAGGCAGATGCGGATCAGCTATTCATCCGATGTGTTCTGACTGGCATAGCTGTCCTGCTGGTAGGAGCCGGTCTGTTTGAGGATAGGCGTTGCCAGAATATCCCGAAGATTGTGCGGTCCGCGTAACAGCAATCCCTTGATGGCACCGCGGCCAGCTTAGCGGTTGTAGATGCCATAACGCTGGATCAGCGCTGCCAAGATTTTTTGCCCGACCAAGCAGCATACCGCGATGGCGATCACAGCCTCTGTCTGTTGAGCAAAGAATGACCGGGCACGCAAACACAGCCCAATAACGCCTTTGTATCGATCCATCGCGGTTTCAACCAAAGCCCGTCTGCCAGTGACTGCCTTTGAAATCGACCATGACCGCTCAAATCTACCTGTCTGCTTTCTTCAGACCGCATCTACCTCATGATCATCGAGGCAGCAAACTAAGCCGAAATTTTGCGACAAAGCCGAAAACAACAGCGCTCTGGTTTAGAGGCGCTAAAGCTTCCCCCTCGTAACGAATACTGCCCGCTTCTGCGATGCTTCATAAGCTGTTTGCAGTGATAAAAAGCGAGGGAAAGCAGATGAAACGATCCCTTCACATTCGATATGTTCGGCAATACCGCTCTCTCGTCGGGCGGGGGTGCGGATAAAAACTTGGAGTGTTTTAAATGCTCAGGCCGAGGCTTTTACGATATTCGACCGGGCTGAGCGATCCCAGCGATATCTTGATACGCTTCTCATTGTACCATCGGATATAGGCATCCACCTCAGCCACGAACTGTTCGATTGTGATGGCCTTCCAGTCTCGTGGATAGAAGAGCTCGGTTTTCAACCGACCGAAGAACCCTTCGCACGCGGCGTTGTCTTGCGAGCAACCCTTTCGGGACATCGAGCGAACCAGTCTTGCTTCGCTGATACGGGTTAACCAGCCGGGCCATCGATAATGGGCTCCGCGGACGCCCTTCTAAGAGTCAAGCCGCGATTTGGCTTTGGTTGATTTCCCTGTGCCGCCGCATGATGATGGCGAAGACTTCGCGGGCGATGTAGCGTTTGAGGCAGCGAATTGCCTCGAGCTTCGATTTTCCGGCTGCGATCCGTCGGGCGACGTAGTCCTGCGTGCGTGCATCCAATCGAAGCCTCCCAATGGCGATGATGTGGATGGCACTGTTTGCTGCGCGATCCCCACCCCTGTTCAACCTGTGCCGAACCGTTTTTCCGGAAGAAGCGGGGACGGGGCTGACGCCGCACAATGCGGCGAAGCTCGCCTCGGACTTCAACCGGTCGGAGTTATCGCCCGCCGTGAGAAGCAACTGCGCCGCACTGTTCACGCCGATTGCGGTTTGAGCAAGTAGTTCAGGAGCGAGATCCTTGACGATGGCCTCAATCATGTCGTCGAGATCGGCGATCTCGTCATGGAGTTCGAGATAACGCCGCGCCAGAGACTTGAGAGAGATGCGGTAGGCTTCCTCGACCTGGCGATACGCAGTGAGGTCAGGTCTGCCGGCTGCGAGCGTACGGATCAATTGCATCCGCGTCATGCTGCGCAGCGGATCGCGGATTTTGTCCGGTGCGCAGACGATGGTCATCTGGATCATCTGCAGGGCAATACGGCGCGCCTGAATAGCGGTTTTGCGGCAAACCCTTAGGATGCGTAAACTTTCTACCATGCCGTCCCTGCTGCGTGGCGTTACGGTGTGCCGTCTCGCAAAGGCTGCGTGGGCCGCACTTTCTGCGTCGAAGTTGTCATTCTTGCCGCGCCGGCGGCGGTCGAGTTTGTCAGGTGCGGTGACCTCCAGAATCTCGACACCTGCGGTTTGCATGTAGCGCAGCAACCCCGCGCCGTAGCTGCCAGAGCATTCGATCCCGACCCGCTGGAGATCCCCGAACGATCGCATCCAAGCCAGCATCAAGCGATAGCCGTGTCGGGTTGTCGGGAAGCTCTCGGTACCGAGAACGCGGTCGCGATGATCAACGACTGCCGCGACATGCAAGTCCTTGTGTGTATCGACGCCACCAATGACGTGAGTTTCTGCTCGGTGTTCAGCCATCTAATTATCCTCTCCTGCGGCATGAGAATTATTTGCCTGAAGGATGCCGGGACAGGACAGTCATGGGACCGGATGGTCATGCCCTTCTTGGGTCACAGCAGCACCTTTGAGGCAAGGCCTCACCGCAGGGCGTTCCCGGATGATCGACAGGTCCGCGGAAAGACACATATTGGGTCGATCGGAGTGAGGGTCAGATCATACCGGGAAGCCTTGCGGCACCAGCCCAGAGAATGGTCGAACGGTGTTTGAGTCAAACCACCTGAAAACTGGTATCAATCATATGACTATCAGAATGGATGATTGGCCGTTCCTCGCCGTTGGCGACGGTTCCGATGGCTGCATCCAGCATGGTGTTGACGAGACCCGCATCTGGTTGCGTTCCGATCGACCAGCTGATGACCATGCCGTCAAAGCAGTCGATGATGGGCGAAAGGTAGACTTTGCCAGCTGGGATCTGGAACTTGGTGATGTCTGTCAGCCACTTCACGTTCGGCGCTTCTGCATGGAAGTCGCGATTGATCAGGTTCTCGGGCGCTGGACTGATCTCTCCCAGATAGGATCCAAACCGCCGTCGATGCGGCCTGGCAACGACCAACTGCTCCTGCTTCATCAAGCGCTGGACAACCTTTCCGAGATTATCACGCTCTGTCTGGCCAGCGGCGCCTGCAGTCGTCGATAACCGTAGCAACGACGGTTCGCTTCAAAGATCTCCGCTAGGCTGTGGCGGACGGCGGCATACTTGTCTGCCAGACACATGCGGGCGCGATGGTAGAAATAGGAACTGCGGGCAATCCGAAGCTGGGCAAGCAGCTCTGGCAAGCGATAAACTTCCTTAAGGGCGTCAATCAGTTGTGTCTTCTCCCGATTACTCAGGACCTGCAGATCGACGCCCAGGTCTTTTGTTAGGAGTTCGTTGGCCTTCTTCAGGAGATCATGCTCGAGTTGCAACTGGCGGACATCACGCTGGAGGGCTTCAAGCTGTCGCTCGAGTTCCTCACGTTCTGGCGCTTTGGAGTTGGCTTTGCGGCGTTTCATGGATGAAGAAGCCTCATGACCGAGAAGCTGGTCTTTCCAGCTATACAATGTCCGCCTTGAGACGCCCAGTCGGTCAGCGACCTGTTGAGTGCTTTCATCTCCACTGCATAATCCGATGACCCCCGCTTGCCGGACCTCTTCGCAATAGCCAGGGTGCCACGATCGACCGACCATCGGTCCGCGCCTCCGGAAACGCCTCACGAACCCATCCGGTTAGAGTTCCTCGACCGGGATAGCCGAGCCGCCCTCATCGTCGAAGAGATGCAACGATCATGGGTGCGGTAATGCTCAAGGGCAGCCTGCCTCTGAGCCTCGGAAAACTTTGGCGGTCGAGCTACCGGCTGAGTACGCAGGTCGAGATGCTGTACGTACTCGCGGTACCAGCCCCTCAGGGCATTCTTGGTGGGATATCCCAGCTGGCGAATGGTCGCGTTAAGTCGCTTGCCAAGTCGGATATAGAGCTCAACAGCTCGAAGTCTGTCTGCGTAGGAATACATGAACTACCTCCTTGGTGGTCCAAGTTTTCGTCCGCACCCCCTATCTTGTGCTACCGGGTCAGTTCTCAGTGAAAATCAACAAACAAGTCTACCGATCTGGCTTATATCTTCTCGAAAGCGCGCGAGTTCTTCGTTTCTCTTGATCTCGTCCGGAATACGCAGCAGGTAGGACGGATGAACGGTCACGAATAGATGTCGCGTGTCGTCCATGACAATTGGACGGCTGCGGACATCCTCCAAGCGGTCCTTTCGATCCGTGAGCGAAATCAGCGCGATTGCGCCCATGGCGACAATCAGCTTCGGTTTCACTATATCGATCTCTTGAGTGAGCCACCATCTGCATTGCTGCACCTCTGCAATATTCGGGCGCTGATGGATACGGCGCTTTCCCCGTGGCTCATACTTGAAGTGCTTCACCGCGTTGGTGACGTAGAGCGCGCGCCGGTCCAGGCCTGCCTGCGCCAGAGCCTCATCGAACACGCGGCCCGCTGGTCCGACGAATGGCCGGCCTGCGAGATCCTCCTGGTCCCCCGGCTGCTCTCCAACGATCATGATCTTTGCATCGACAGGCCCTTCGCCGAACACGGTCTGTGTTGCCCGGCAGGAGAGATCACATCGATTGCAGCGTCGCGCTTCCTGACGCAGCGCATCTATCGTGTCCGCTTCGGCCGCTGGCGCTGCCGGTACACGCGCAGCAGCCTCCTGGAGGCGATGATGGAAAGGGAGCGGCTCGCTGGCTTGTCGGTGGGCCATATCGATCAACTTGGCTTCCGCTCCGGCAATCAGGCCGGGAATAAGCTCTGCCTCCGGCAGGTTCTTCCAATATTTCTTCGGCATCTCCGTCATCATCATCTTCACCTTCAAGCGGGCGGGATTGAAGATGGATGCATAATATATGCGCCAGAGATCGTCGGTTTCATCGCGTATATCGGGCTTTACTGCCGGTTCGGTCGACGTCAGAAGTGTCTGGCCATCCCAGGACGCGGACCCGTGGGGCGTCAAAATAATCCAGTCCATGTCATTGAACCGACGTTGGAAAAACGGCGCGACGCGCGCGACGATAAAGTGGTCAGGCTCAAACCAAGCGACAAAGCGCCGCCGGCCTGCAACACCGACAGGCAGTGGCACTTCCTTGAAGCGCAGGAAGGCCGTCATCTTATGATAATCGCGCCCCACTGACTTCTGCATCCGGTACGCCAGCGCCACATCGGCATCTGTCTTCACCTCAAGAAGGTGCCTTTCCTGCCTCAACCGAAAGAGAAGGCGATAAAGCAAGGCGAAGCGGCCGGGATCGGAATGACACACAACGGCTTCTGCGAGCCGAAGGAAGGTTGCCGGCACGGACATCTGCGCCGTGCCACCTGTGGGTTCTGCCGGGCTTGGCGTGCTGCCCTCTTCGGATCGGCTTGCGTCAGCACCAAACAAGCCCTGTTCATCACCGATAAGCTGCCAGTCGATTGCCTTTGGTTCGATCCCAGCCTGTAGGCACTGTCGCGCGGCCTCGCGCCATTCAGACAGATCACCGCGACCTTCGAGAAAGCAGGTCTCAGTCATAATAACGATAATTGTTCGGGCTTTGGCATGAACATCGCCCGCAAGTCGGCGCGATCGATCAAGCGATGCGGCGTCCAGCCCTCAGCAGTGACGAACGGCTGGACTTTTTTGAGGGACACGCCAAGACGTCCGATATCCTCGAGCCGCAGCCGCTTGAACCGCCGTGTTGAGAGAATGGATGTGACGGTCTTTATGCCGAAGCCAGGCACACGCAGAAGCGCTTCCTTGTCGGCGAGATTGATGTCGACTGGAAATCGATCGCGATGGCCAAGCGCCCAGGCGAGTTTCGGATCAAGGTCGAGATCGAGCATGCCGTCTGGCCGTGCCGCCGTGATCTCTGCGATGTCGAATCCGTAGAAACGGTAGAGCCAGTCTGCCTGATACAGTCGATGCTCCCGCATCAGCGGCGGCTTGATCAGCGGAAGGTTTTTTGACGAATCCGGGATCGGGCTGAAGGCGGAATAATAGACACGCTTCAAGCGGTAACTCCCATAGAGCCTGGCACTGGTGCCAAGGATGGTCGCATCGTCGGCAGCGTCGGCGCCAACGATCATCTGTGTGCTTTGCCCGGCGGGTGCGAACCTCTTTCGCCGTTTGGTCTGTAGGGTCGGGTCGGCCATTTCTTCAATCTTCAAGCGCAAATTGCCCATCGACTGGCGAATATTGTCCGGCCGCTTTTCCGGGGCGAATTTCCCGATGCCCGCGTCGGTCGGTAGTTCGATATTGATCGAAAGGCGATCAGCGTAGAGCCCGGCTTCCTCAATCAGTTGCGGCGATGCCTCGGGAATAGATTTGAGATGAATGTAGCCATGAAAATTATGTATCGTGCGCAATTCGCGGGCGATGCGGACCATCTCCTCCATTGTGTAATCGGAAGAGCGGATAATGCCAGAGGACAGAAAGAGACCCTCGATGTAATTGCGGCGATAGAATTCGAGCGTCAGCCAGATGACGTCCTCGACCGAAAACCGCGCCCGCTCAACATTGCTGGACGACCGGTTGATACAATACGCACAGTCGTAAATACAGAAATTCGTCATCAGGATTTTAAGGAGAGAGATGCATCGCCCGTCTGGCGCATAGGCATGGCAGATCCCGGAGCCCTCCGTCGATCCCAGCCCGCCGGCGGCTGCTGCGTTCCGCTTTGTCGTTCCGCTGGAGGCGCAAGACGCATCGTATTTTGCGGCATCCGAGAGGATGGCGAGGCGTTCTTTGAGTGACTTTTTCATACGATGTTCACTAAATGTTCTAATCTTATCTGTCAATATTGGCGCGGTCTACAATTCGATCTCCTAGAGTGGGGCCTGACTCCGTCTCGGCACGGATGATAGCCTGAACGCCCACTGGTTTATGAGCCTTGACGACGCAAGGGCAAAGATGGAGGATTGGCGTAGAGACTATAACGAGTTCCGGCCACACAGCGCGATCGGCAACAAGGTGCCGATTTCGATCATGAACGGCTCATCGGCACCCACGCCGACCTGAGCCTTAACCCCGGAAAATTCCAGCTCCCGGTGGCCCAAAATCGGGGTGCACGTCACTGCGTCCGCATCTTTGCCAACGAGATCCGTCGTCGGTCATCCGGTCGGCTTGGGGAAAAGTGGCATCTCGATGAAGCCGCTGTTTCAATCCGTGGCAAGAAGCATTGGCTGTGGCGTGCTGTGGATCAGGACGGTTTCGTGTTGGACGTTCTCGTGCAAAGCCGCCGAAATACCAAGGCCGCCAAGCGCCTGATGCGCAAACTCTTGAAGGGCCAGGGACGATCGCCGCGGGTGATGATTACAGACAAGCTGCGATCTTACGGCGCAGCCAAGCGGGAGCTCATGCCCGGTGTCGAGCATCGCTCCCACAACGGGTTGAACAATCGGGCGGAGAATTCTCACCAGCCAGTCCGGCGACGAGAGCGGATCATGAAGCACTTCAAGTCACAGCGACATCTACAACGATTTGTCTCTATCCACGATCCGATCGCCAACCTGTTTCACATCCCGCGCCACGACATAACCTCCGGCCATCATCGCGAACTGCGCGCGGAGGCGATGAGCCTGTGGGCGAAGATTGCCCGAGCATGAGAAATATCTGCGGACAGCGTCTTTCGCTGGCCCTGCGTCCATTAAGTTTACCATGCCAGCTGGGCTCTTACTCCGCCGCAAATCGACAGCTCATGCCGGGTATCGAGCACCGTTCACACAAAGGGCTCAACAACCGCGTCGGGAATTCTCACCTTCCCGTGCGACGACGAGAGCGACGCATGACGCGGTTCAAGCCGGCGTGGCAATGCCAGCGTTTCGTCTCAGCCCACAACCAGATTGCCAATCTTTTCCATCTTCATCGACAACACCTGACCGTCGCCGATCATCGCCAACTCCGCGCCCACGCCAGCACCACCTGGCGTGAGATCGCCTTGTCAATCAAAGCGTGATATTCACCCCGAAGCAACGATCGCATGCTGTGCTCGGTTAACGCGACGCCACCCTTCTCAGATTGTAAATTAAGTCGACGCGACCCCGGATTTTACCGCCATAAAAGGGCGTTGATTGAAACGCTAGAGAGAATTTTCGCTTACATTTTATGCGACATTCGCCGCCGACTAAAAAATAGTCTTATGGTTGCTTGACAAAAAGCGCAGGGTTATGTGAACTTTGTAAAGCGCTTTACTAAACCGCTTTACAGGGTGGATATGGTCAAGGAACGGGTCACTGGGCTAAAGGATGTTGCCGCCGCCGCTGGCGTGTCGGTGACCACCGTGTCGCGCATGCTGAATGGCTCGCTCGATCTTCCCGGCGAGACGCGCAAGCGGATTGAAGACGCCATTGTCGCGCTCAAATATCAGCCAAATCCGCATGCAAGACGTCTCAGCCGTGGCCGCTCGGAAACTATCGGTCTTGTGGTGCCGGATATTGCCAATCCGTTCTTTGCAACTCTGGTGGCCGCCGTTGAAGAGGAAGCAGATCTGCGCGGTTTGGCGCTGTCGCTCTATGCCACGCTAAACCGCCCGGGCCGCGAAATGGCATATCTCAGTCTGCTGGAGCGCAACCATGTGGATGGCCTGATCTTTATCACCAATCACCCTGACCAGGGTGAGCTGGCGGCGATCATCAATCGCACCGGAAAAGTGGTTGTGGTCGATGAAGACGTGCCGGATGCGACGGTGCCAAAGCTGTTTTGTGACAACCATCAAGGCGGAGAACTGGCCGGGCAACATCTGGCCGGTTTTGGCCATAGCCATGTTCTCTACATCGGCGGGCCGGATGTGATGATCAGCACCGAGCGCCGCTTTATCGGGTTTGAAACCGCCATGCGCGCCAGGCACGGGGAGAATGCCGTCATCGAGCGCTATTGCGGTGATTATACCGCCGAGTTTGGCAGACAGGCAGCGCGGCGTTTTCTGGAGGGAGGCCGCGAGGCGACCGCAATTTTCGCCAGTTCCGACGAAATCGCCATCGGCGTCATTGAAGTGCTGCGAGCGGAAGGGATCTCCATTCCTGAGCAGATTTCGGTCATCGGCTTCGATGATGTTGGACCTTTGCATCTTTTTGCCCCGCCGTTGACGGCCATCCGTCAGCCGGTGCGGGGAATGGGAAGCCGCGCTCTTTCGCTGCTTCTCGATACGGATTGGCAACAGCCTGCGAAAGCATCGGAGGAATTGCTGCCAGTGGAAATCGTCGTGCGGAACTCCGTTGCACCGCCTGCGAAATAACAAAAGCAATGGGCAAACCTAACCAGAGGATGGAATGATGACCCGGACTTTCACACGTAGAACCATCAATGCAGCCTTGGCTGTCACGGCCCTCACCGGCCTTTGCCTGACAGCAGGAATTGCCAATGCCGCGCAAAAAACCTTTGCGCTGGTGCAGATCAATCAACAGGCACTGTTTTTCAACCAGATCAATCAGGGTGCTCAGAAGGCCGCTGATGCCGCTGGCGCAAAACTGGTAATCTTCAATGCCAACAATGACCCTGCGGCCCAAAACAGTGCCATCGAGACCTATATTCAGCAGAAGGTGGACGGCATTGCCGTCGTCGCTATTGATGTCAACGGCATCATGCCTGCGGTCAAACAGGCCGCCGATGCAGGCATTCCGGTGGTCGCCATCGACAGCATTCTGCCTGCTGGGCCCCAGAAGGCACAGATCGGCGTCGATAACGCCAAGGCGGGTGCCGATATTGGCAAATTCTTCGTCGATTACGTCAAGAAGGACATGGGTGGCAAAGCCAAGCTGGGCGTAGTTGGCGCGCTGAACTCCTTCATCCAGAATATCCGCCAGAAGGGCTTTGAAGACACGATCAAGGGCGTCTCCGGCATCACGTCGGCAGGTGTGGTTGATGGCCAGAACGTTCAGGACAATGCGCTGGCAGCGGCTGAAAACCTGATCACCGGCAACCCTGACATGACCGCAATCTATGCCACGGGCGAGCCAGCGCTGCTGGGTGCCGTAGCCGCCGTGCAAAGCCAGAGCAAGCAGGACAGCATCAAAGTGTTCGGCTGGGACCTGACCGCTCAGGCCATTGCCGGTATTGACGCCGGTTATGTTGCCGCGGTGATCCAGCAGGATCCTGCTGCCATGGGTGAAGCGGCGGTGAAAGCGCTGAAGACCATCTCGGACGGCGGCAAGGTTGAAAAGACCATTGCCGTGCCGGTCACCATCGTCACCAAGGCCAATGTTGAGCCTTACCGGGCCGTGTTCAAATGATTTCCGGTGGACAGCTCCCAACCGCTGTCCCTGGAGCCGGGGGAGTTGATCTCCCCCGGCAACCCGGAGAAGGCGGTGCGCGTGAACCCCGGATTTCGCTTCGTGGTATCCGCAAAACCTTTGGTTCGCATCAGGCGCTGCGTGGTGTTGATCTCGATCTGTTTCCCGGCGAATGCTTAGGCCTGGTCGGTGACAATGCGGCGGGGAAATCAACGCTCACCAAAGTGATCTCCGGCACCTACATCCCCGATGATGGCACCATCACGCTGGATGGCGAGGCGGTGCGGTTTTCCGGTCCAGCCGAGGCGCGCTCACGCAATATCGAAATGGTGTTTCAGGATTTGAGCCTGTGTGACCATATTGATGTGGTTGGCAATCTGTTTCTGGGCCGGGAATTGACCAGGGGTCCGTTTCTGGATCGCGCCCGGATGCTGGTGGAAGCCCGCAAAATGCTGGATGCGCTGGAAATCCGCATTCCGCGCCTCACCGCCAAGGTCGAGAAACTCTCGGGCGGCCAGCGGCAGGCGATTGCCATTGCCCGTGCGGCGTCGTTCAATCCCAAAGTGCTGATCATGGATGAGCCAACCTCGGCGCTGGCCGTGGCGGAAGTGGAAGCGGTGCTGGCGTTGATCAACCGCGTCAAGGCCAGAGGTGTTTCCGTGGTGCTGATCACTCATCGGCTGCAAGACCTGTTTCGTGTCTGCGACCGTATTGCCGTGATGTATGAAGGTACGAAAGTGGCAGAACGCCAGATTGGCAGCACCAACCTTGAAGATCTGGTGAAATTGATCGTCGGGGGGGAAAGACATTGACCGCCTATACTGAAAGGGCCAAAGGCTCGCCCTTCGCTGACTTTATCACCGAAAATGCTCAGGTTCTGTCGATTGCGATTTTCTTCTTTGCCTGCATGGTGTTCTTCTCCGTCACAACCGATACGTTTTTGACGCTGGGCAATATTCTTAACGTGGTGCGACAAGCTGCCCCCATTCTGATTGTTGCCGTTGCCATGACACTGGTGATTGTTACCGGCGGTATTGATCTTTCCGTTGGCTCGCTGGTGGCACTGATCAATGCAACGGTGGCCATTGTGCTGGCAACCGGCCTGTCATGGCCCTTGGCCGTGCTGCTCATGCTGGTGCTGGGCGGCGTGATTGGCCTGATCCAGGGTTGGTTCATTGCCTATCAGGGCATTCCGGCCTTTATCGTCACGCTGGCAGGGCTTTCGATCTTGCGCGGCGTGGCGCTCTACATCACCCAAGGTTATTCCATTCCCATCAACGACGTGCCGGGTTTTTTCACGCTGGGTCGTGGCGAATTCGTGAGCCTTCCCGTTCCGGCCTTGATTGCCATTGCCGTGACCGTCTTTGGGTTTGTGTTGGTCTCCTCCACCAAATATGGCCGTCAAGTGGTGGCCGTCGGCTCCAATCTGGAAGCGGCGCGCCGGGTGGGCATGCCAGCCAAGTGGATAGTCGCCTCTGTCTATCTGGTGTCCGGGGTGGCTTGCGCCCTTGCTGGCCTGTTGATTGCGGCCCGTCTTGGCTCCGGCTCCTCCAATGCCGCCGTCGGGTTTGAATTGCAGGTGATCGCTGCCGTGGTTCTGGGTGGCACGTCGCTGACAGGCGGGCGCGGCACGATGCTGGGAACGCTGCTGGGCACCATGACCATTGCGGTGATCGGCAACGGCCTCATTCTCATGCATATCTCGCCGTTTTTCACGCAGATTGTCACGGGTGCGATCATTCTGGTGGCGATCTGGCTGAACACCCGGATCTTTTCCGCAGGCTTCCGCTTCGGCGCGGCGAAGAAGGGGTGAGATATGACCAGTGAACTCTCTGAGGCTCATATCCGCTCCGGCAAAGTGATGACGGTGGCTGGCCCCATCTGCGTGGACCAGATGGGCGTAACCTTGATGCACGAGCATATCCTCAACGATTGCCGTTGTTGGTGGCATCAGCCCAAAACGCCTGAGCGGCAATATCTGGCGGAAGGCTTTGTCTGCATGGAAATCCTCGGCGAATTGCGCCAGGATCCCTTCGTCAACAAGCACAATATCACCCTGGATGATGAACCTTTGGCGATCACCGAGCTGATGGATTTTGCCAAAGCGGGTGGCAAGACTGTGGTGGAGCCAACCTGTCAGGGCATTGGCCGCAATCCTCTGGCCATGCGCCGCATTGCCAAAGCCTCTGGGCTGAACATTGTCATGGGCGCAGGCTATTATCTGGCCTCATCCCACCCCGCCAAGGTGGCGGAGATGACGGTGGAGGCCATAGCCGATGAAATCGTGCACGAAGCGCTGGTCGGCGTCGATAGTACCGATGTCAAAATCGGCCTGATTGGTGAAATTGGCGTATCGTCTGATTTCACCGCTGAGGAAGAAAAGTCACTGCGGGCCGCGGCCCAGGCGCAGTTACGCACCGGCCTGCCGCTGATGGTGCATCTGCCGGGCTGGTATCGGCTGGGTCACAAAGTGCTGGATATTGCCGCAGAAGAAGGGGCAGACCTGCGCCACACGGTGCTGTGCCACATGAACCCATCTCATGATGATCTGACCTATCAAGGCGAACTGGCCAGCCGGGGTGCTTTCATTGAATATGACATGATCGGCATGGATTTTTTCTACGCCGATCAGCAGGTGCAATGCCCCAGCGATGAGGATGCCGCCCGCGCCATCGTCAAGCTGGTGGAGATGGGCCATCTCGACCGCATCCTGCTCTCCCACGATGTGTTTTTGAAGATGATGCTCAGCCGCTATGGCGGCAATGGCTATGCCTATATTTTGCGGCATTTCTTGCCGCGTCTCCAGCGTCACGGCCTCGGTGCTGACGCTGTCACCACCCTCATGCGGGGCAATCCCCGTTCGGTCTTTCAGGCTGCCGCCTGAGACCTGTTGCATAGATAAGGAACACATATCATGACAAAGAAAATTCTCCTCGTGGGTGAAAGCTGGGTCAGCTCCGCCACCCATTACAAAGGTTTTGACCAGTTCGGCAGCGTCACCTTTCATCTGGGCGCGGAGCCGCTGGTGAAGGCGCTGGAGGGCAGCGAATTTGAGCTGACCTATATGCCTGCCCATGAAGCCGTGGAAAAATTTCCCTTCGAGATGGCCGGTCTCGATGCCTATGATGCCATTATCCTCTCCGACATCGGGGCGAATTCCCTACTGCTGCCGCCTGCCGTGTGGCTGCATTCCAAAACCGTTCCTAACCGCCTGAAGCTGATCAAGGCCTGGGTGGAAAAGGGCGGCAACCTGCTGATGGTCGGCGGTTATTTCTCGTTCCAGGGCATTGATGGCAAGGCCCGCTGGCGTCGCACGCCGGTGGAAGATGTTCTGCCCGTCACCTGCCTGCCCTATGATGACCGGGTGGAAATCCCCGAAGGCTCAACCGCCGATGTGATCAAGCCGGATCACCCCACTGTTGCTGGCTTGACCGGCGAATGGCCGCTGCTGCTCGGTGTCAACGAGGTTGAGGTGCGCGAGGGTGCGGAGGTCATCGTGCGTCTGCCGAAGGATCAGGGCAGCCATCCGCTACTGGTCACAGGCACGTTTGGCAAGGGTCGCACTGTGGCCTGGACCTCGGATATCGGCCCTCATTGGCTGTCGCCTGCATTTTGTGAATGGGAAGGCTATGGCAAGCTGTGGAAGAACATTCTGGGCTGGATGACGCAAGCGCGGTGATGTTCTCAAGTGGCGAAGATAGCTGCCAACTCGGTCTGTGATGGAAACGCAGACCGGGTTCCCCGGCGACTGACGGTGATGCTGGCGGCCTGTGCTGCGTGGTGCAGCGCCAGGCCATCGGGCATGACATGGCGCAAACTGCTGGATGCCAGCGCAACCGCCATGAACGTGTCGCCAGCCCCGGTGGTGTCAACAGCAACGGATGGAATGGCTGGGATTGTGGTGGTGCCGGTGCGATCCGCCAAGATTGCACCCTTGCCGCCAAGGGTGATGATGACGGTACCGACACCGGCATCACGCAAGCATTGGGTGGCGGCTTCGCCGCTTTCACCTGTCAGCTTATCGGCTTCGCCCTGGTTCAGAAAGGCAATGTCGATCAGCGACCAATGGGCGGCAAAGCCGGGCCGCAGCGGTGATGGGTTAAAGGCGGTGATCATGCCACGGCGTTTGGCCTCGTGTAGGAGGGCAGCCGTGGTGTCATCGGTGAGATTGCCTTGGAGAATGGCCAGATCGCCGGGTTTTGCCGCCTGTAAGGCACTGGTAACATGCCCAGGCCGGACGCTGGTGGCGCAGTCTATTGTGGTGACAATGGCATTTTCGCCATCCGGCGTGGTGAAGATCATCGAGATATCGCTGGCTTTATCGACAAGCTCGATCAAGCGGGTATCGATCGGCTCCAGAGACAGGCTCTGCCGGATCATCGAGGCGCGAAGGTCGTTGCCGACAGCGGCAATCAGCGTGGTGTCCAAACCGGCGCGGCCCAGAACAATCGCCTGGTTGGCGCCTTTGCCACCCAGATCCGTGCTTTGCTGCTGGCCAAAAATCGACGCGCCGGCCTCTGGCATGGTCGGTACGGACATGATTTCATCGATTGCGACATTACCGATTACCCAGGCACGCATCACAGACTTTCAACACGCATGGCAGGCTTTCAAAAGGAAATGAGAAATGCTGGATATATCCGACAACACATCAAGCACTATGCGAGAAATTTTCGGGCGCGACAAGGCGCTGATCGGCATGATCCATTGCCCGGCCTTTCCCGGTGCGCCGCGCTATCGCGGCGCGAGCATGACAGAGATTTACGATGCCTGCATGCTTGATGCCGAGGCCCTGATCGAAGGCGGCATGCATGGGCTGATCATTGAAAACCACGGCGACATTCCCTTTTCCAAGCCGGATGACATCGGACCGGAAACATCTGCCTTCATGAGTGTGGTGACCGACCGCATTTGCCGTGCGGTTGGCGTGCCACTGGGCATCAATGTCCTGGCCAATGCACCCATTCCGGCCTTTGCCATTGCCATGGCGGGCGGGGCAAAATTCGTGCGGGTCAACCAATGGGCCAATGCCTATGTCGCCAATGAAGGCTTCATGGAGGGACGGGCGGCGGAGGCCATGCGCTACCGTTCCATGCTGCGGGCCGAACATATCAAGGTGTTTGCCGACAGCCACGTCAAGCACGGCGCCCACGCCATCACTGCCGACCGCACCATTCAGGAATTGACCCGTGACCTTGCGTTTTTCGATGCCGATGCGGTGATTGCCACCGGCCAGCGCACCGGCAATTCCGCGACCATGGAGGAGATTGAAGAGATCGGAGCGGCGACGCATCTACCCCTTTTGGTTGGTTCGGGTGTTTCCAAGGACAATATCGTCGAGATCCTGAAACGCACCAACGGGGTTATCGTCGCTTCATCACTCAAACATGGCGATGTCTGGTGGAATCCGGTCGATATCGAACGGGTCAAAGCTTTCGTGGCGTCGGCCCAGCCTGGCTTGAAGGCGTAAATACCATGGCGAAGGCGGGTGAAGGACTGTTAGAGGTCAATGGCGAGCGGCTTTTGGCCCGATTGGACCAATTTGCCGCGATTGGCGCAACGCCCAAAGGCGGTGTTAATCGGCAGGCCCTGACGGCGCTTGATCGTCAGGCGCGGCAATTGCTGGCCTATCTCGGCCGGGCGCGTGGATTTTCCGTCTATCAAGATCCGATCGCCAACCTGTTCCTGCGCCGCGAGGGCCAGAATCCGGATTTGCCGCCGCTGCTGATCGGCAGCCATCTCGACAGCCAGCCCTCTGGCGGGCGGTTTGATGGTGCGCTGGGTACACTCTGCGCCTTCGAAGTTTTGGAAACATTGGAAGACCACGGCATAGAGACAGAACGCACAGTGGAAGTCGTTGCCTTCACCAATGAAGAAGGCTGCCGTTTTTCACCAGGATGCATGGGGTCCATGGCATTTTCGCAGGGTGCCATTCCCGCCGCATGGCATACAGCGCGGGCAACGGATGGCGCGCTGTTTTCCGATGACTTGGCAGCAACGCTTGCTGATTTGCAAGGCGCTGCCATGAGGCCGCTGGGCTTCCCGGTGTTTGCTTATCTTGAAGTGCATATCGAGCAAGGCCCATCCTTGGAAAAAGAGGGTCTGCCCATCGGCATCGTCACGGGCATTCAGGGCACCCGCTGGCTTCAGGTGACCATCTCGGGCCAGACTGCCCATGCAGGCACCACAGCACTGTCCTACCGCAAAGACCCCATGCGCGCCGCCGTCTCCGGCTTGAACATGCTCTATAATGACATCATGCCGCAAGATGCCCATTCACGCCTGACAGTCGGCCGGTTCTCGCTGGAGCCGGGGGCCATCAATGCCATTCCGGCAGCGGTGACGTTTTCGCTGGATATTCGCCACCCCAATGTTGAGCAACTGGATCTGATTGAAGCGAAGATACGCAAGGTCTTGCAGGATCATGCCGTGGAGAATGGATGTGGTCTCGAAATGGAACTGCTCTTCGATATGGCTCCAGCGCGTTTCACGGATCATCTGGTTACCATACTAGAGGGTGCTGTTGTTAAGGCTGGTTTTGCCCATAAATCCATGGTGTCCGGTGCTTTTCACGATGCACTCTTCATCAATCGTGTCGCACCCTCTGCGATGATTTTCACCCCATGCCGAGATGGATTGAGCCATAACGAAGAAGAGTATGTAAAGCCTGCGGATTCTGCCGCAGGGGCGCAAGTACTGCTGACCGCGAGCTTGCAACTCCTATCAAACTTGGCAACACAAGCATCTGTCGTTGTCGCTCACCTACGTTAGAGTACCAGGACACAGCCAATCAACTTAATCGAAACCATCAGCCGTTCACGGATTCCCCATCAGCAATATCCTTTTGGCTCTTCACAAAGGGCCGTTTGACAAGGCCAAGCAGGTCATCAACAAAGGTGAAAATAACGGGGATCACCAGCAGGCTCAGAACGGTAGACGTGAGCAAGCCGCCAATCACAACGATGGACATGGGTTGACGAAAACTCGTATCTCCACCGCTGAGGCTCAACGCAACGGGGGCCATGCCAGCACCCATGGCAATTGTTGTCATCACGATGGGTCGGGCGCGTTTGTGGCAGGCATCGATCAGCGCCTCGTAGCGGTTCATGCCATTGCGTCGCGCCATGATGGCATATTCCACCAGCAGGATCGAGTTTTTGCTGACAATGCCCATCAACATCAACAGGCCGATGACCGCAGGCATGGAGAAACTCGTGCCCGTGGCAATCAACGGAAAGAGTGCGCCGCCAAGGGAGAGGGGAAGTGCCATCAGGATCGTCGCCGGCTGCATGAAATCGTGGAACAGCAAGACCAGCACGGCATAAATGCAGAAGATACCGATGCCCATCGCCAAGGCAAAGCTGGTGAACAATTCCGACATCCGCTCAAGCTCACCTTGCTGAACGACATGCACGCCCGGCGGTAGGTGGCTCAATCCCGGCAGCGTCATCGCCTCCTTGTTGATATCTCCCAAGGCACGGCCATTCAACTGAATGGTGAAGGTAATGTTGCGAGACCGATCAATCCGATCAATCTCCGAGGGGCTGCCCCCGATCCGAATTCCGGCAATCGCGCCGAGGGACACTTTTCCGTTTGTCCCGGAGAGTTGCAGTTGCGAGATGGCATCAAGGTTGCGAATATATTTCGGATCGAGCCGAACACGGATATCGATCTGCCGCTGTGGAAGGTTGAACTTGGACCGTGATGTGGAATAGTCGCCATCGGTTGCCACGCGCACAACGTCGGCAATCGTATCCGAGGTGATGCCCAAAGCCGCCGCACGGGCAAAATTCGGGGTGATTTGGATTTCCGGGGCCTGTCTGGCCGCGCTGGATGTAATGCCGCCAATGCCTTTCAAGCCATGCAACTGTTCTCCCACAACAGCAGCGGTCTGATCGAGAAGGATCGGATCATCGCTTGCCAGCGTCAACTGAAGCTCGGTGCCATTGCCGCCGTTGCCGACTTCGACACGCACACCAGCAAGCTGCTGCAGGGCATTGCGCATCTGCTGCTCGATTTCCGATTGCTTCAGCTTTCGATCATCGATTGGGGTAAGATCAACCACCAATGTGGCGGTTGTCACGTCGCTGGTTGTGCTGCTATCCGCGCCGCCACCACTTGTGGAGGAGCCGACGACGGTGAACACGCGCTTTATATTCTCAAGTCCGGAAATCAGTTTCACGGCTTTAAGCGACATGGCTTCCGTGTCGGAAAGCTCTGATCCCGGCGGCATTGTCAATGTCACCTGCGTCTGCGCGTTGTCAGAGGCCGGAAAGAACCCGGTCTTCAGCAGAGACACGGCCGAAAGTGACACGACAAGAAAGACGATAATGCCAAGACTGGTCAGAAAGCGGTGGCGCAGACATGCGCGCACAATGGAGAGATAGGTCTTCATGATGACCCCATCCACTTCCACTTTTGGCGTCGCCTTCATCATATAGGCAGCCATCATCGGCGTCAGAAAACGGGCAACCATCAGCGATGCCAGCACCGCGACGGCGGCGGTCACGCCAAACTGCTTGAAGATCAACCCGGGAATACCGGCCATAAACGCGGTTGGCAGAAAAACAGCAACCAGCGTGAATGTGGTTGCAATCACCGCAAGGCCGATCTCGTCGGCGGCCTCCATGGCGGCATCAAAGGGTTTTTTGCCCATGCGCAGATGTCGCTCGATGTTTTCAACCTCAACGATGGCATCGTCAACGAGAATCCCGACCACCAGCGAAATCGAAAGCAGCGAAATCGTATTGAGGCTGAAATTCGCGAGATAGATCACAAGGAATGTGGGAATGATGGACAGCGGCAAAGCCACAGCAGAAAGAAGGGTTGCGCGAAAATCGCGCAAGAAGAGAAACACCACGACGATCGCCAGCGCCGCTCCCTCATACAGCATGTGCATCGACGCTTCATAATTGTCGATTGTTGGCTGAACCGTTGTGTAGGCCTGCACAATTTCGACTTCGGGATGCTCGGCTGCAAATTCTGCCATCACCCGCGTCAGGTCGGTGGCCACACCCGTATCGGAATAGCCGTTGCTGCGCTTGACCTCAACGGCGATCACCGGCGTTTGCCCCATATAAGCAAGCGACGAACGTTCGGAAAAGCCGTCAGTGACCTTGGCGATCTGGTCGAGACGCACACTTTTCCCATTGGAGAACGGAATTGAAAGCGCGGCAATGTCTTTGACGGAATTGACGGCCCCCAATGTCCGCACCGTCTGATGCAGCCCGTTCAAATCTCCACGCCCGCCGGAGGCATTTTCCTGCACCAATTTCAGTTGGGATGACACATCCGCCGCCGTCACACCAAATGCTGTCAGCAAGTCCGGGTTGATATCGACATGAATTTCCCGGTCCACGCCGCCAAAACGATCAACCTCTCCGACGCCTTGGGCTTTCAGCAAGGCTTTGGTCATATCATTGTCAACGAACCACGACAGTTCCGTTTCATTCAGCTTTGATGATCGCACGGCATAGGTCTGCAACACCGACGATTGCACCGTGACGCGCGATACGCTGGGTGTCTGCATCGCCGATGGCAGATCGGTGACGCTATCCACCGCATTGCGAACCTCGTTCAGCGCTTGCTCCCCATCTTTTTCCAGACTGAAGGATACGCTGATCGATACCGAGCCGTCGGTAATGGTCGTGGTGATGTGATCCAGCTTGTTGAGGGTTGCCAGCTTGTCTTCGATCTTGCGGGCAACTTCGGTTTCAAGTTGCGATGGCGCGGTGCCATCCAGTGTCGCGCTGATCTTGATTGTCGGCAGGTCCATGTCTGGAAACTGCTGAACCTTGAGTTTCTCGAAGGCAATCAAGCCACAAACGGTCATGAGTGCAAACAGAAGAATGGCTGGAACCGGATTGCGGATGGAAAAAGCTGAAATATTCATTTGGTGGCAGCCTTCACAAGCACGAGATCATTGTCGGACAGGAAGGAGCCGCCTGCTTCCACAATCTGTGCGTGAGCCTCAATCCCTGAAAGGATTTCAACCCGACCGCCATTGCGTCGGCCAACGTCCACGCGCAAGCGCGTAACCCGGTTATCAGCGTTGACCCTGAAGACGTAATTGATGCCGTCACTGTAAACCAAAGCGGTTTCGGGCAGGGTGAGCGCGGGCGTGACGGCAAGCTCAATGGTGCCGGATTCGTAGAGACCAACCCGGATATCGGGATCATTCGGAAGCGTCACATAGATCGTGCCGCGTCCCGTGTCATTGCTCACAATCGGGCTGACAAGGCGGACGGTTCCTTCAAAACTCTTGCCTGATTGATCATGGCCCGATTGATCATGGATGGTGGCCTTGGCTCCGGGATGGATGCGGGGCAGCTGATAGGACGGAACTTCAGCCTGCCACTCAACGCGCCCTTGGCGCACGAGGCGAAACAGCTCTGTTCCGGCTGAAACCACATTGCCAAGATCGGCGGAACGCGATGAAACGATGCCGCTGTCGGGTGCTGTTATCGTTGTCTGCGAAAGCGTGATCTTGCTTGATTCAAGCGAGGCTTCATCAGACGCGAGATCGGCTGCGTCTGTCTGTTCGGTGATGTAATAGCCAAGGGTGTCCTGATCCGACAGCGCGCCAGAACCAGTAACCTTTTTTGCCCGCACGCTATCGGCTCTTGCTTTGGCAAGCGTGGCCTTGGCAGAGGCTACAGCGGCTTCCTGCTTGTGCACATCGGCGATGGCGCTTGCATCCGACAGCCGCGCCAGCACATCGCCCTTCTGCACCACAGAGCCGATATCAACCAGAATATCCGTGATCTTTAAAGAGCCCGTTTCTGCGGCAACGATTGCTTCCTGCCACGCCGCCAACCAGCCGCTGACCGCAATCGTGTCTGCCCATTGCAATGTTTGTGGTGTGGTAACGGACACTGTCAGCGCCGCAGACTGCGTGGTTTGCGTTTGATCGGTCTTGGAAAAGCCCATGGATGGCACGCCAAGACACGCCACCGACACAACAACCAACCTCGCACGGCGGAAAACTGAACTCACTGTTTTACTCCTTTGGCATCTACGTCACTTGCCATCACGCCGCCCGTTGCATTCGGGGTCCAGCCGCCGCCCATCGCCTTGTAAAGAGCGATCCAATCACGCACGGCATCGCGTTGATTTTCGACAAGCGTTAACTCGGCGGCCTGCAACTCGCGGCGCGCATCTTCGCGGTCGAGAACACTTGCCCCGCCCGCTTTCCAATTGGTGTCTATGGCTTTGAAATACGCCCGATAGTTCTTTGCCGCGACCACAGCATCACCAATCTGACGCTCTGTGCTATCGACATTCACCATCGCCGTTTCCACGGCATTGATGGCGGTCAGAACACCGGACTTGTAACTGGCAATGGCCGCCTTATAGGCCGCTTCCTTGTATTTGACGGTGGCGCGAAGCGATCCGCCGTCAAAAATCGGAATAGAAACCGCCGGCCCAAACGACCACGGCAAGCTTGTGCCGCTGGATGTCGAATGGCTCGCCGTCAGCGTGCCGCTCAGAGAAAAGCTTGGGTAAAGATCGGCTTTGGCGGTTGCGACATCCGCAAGCGAGGCGGCCGCTTCTTTTTCCAGCGCGTTCACATCCGGTCTTTGCCGGATAACATTGGCCGGTATTGCATCAACGGACAGTTTCGCAGGGCGCGGTATTTTCGACGAGCTTTTATTGAGAATATCGCGCACTTTGCCTTCATCAACAGCAACGAGTTCGGTAATCGATTTGATCAGAACCTCGCAATCCGCCACCTGTGACTTCAGGGACGAAGACGTGCTCGCGGCACTTGCTTTGATCAGGGCCAGATCGGAACTCGATTTCAATCCGGATGCGGTGGAAACCTCTGTTGCCTTGACCGTCTGTTGTTGCGAAACCAGCTCGGCTGCATAAATGCCCTGCAACTGCCGACATCCCTTGTATTGCACGTAATCATCGGCAACCTCAGCGGCAAGCGTTACGCGCGCGTCATACCAGTCTGCCGTTTCTTCAGCCACGCGCTGGCGGGCGGCCTCGACGGTGTTGCGCGTCTTGCCGAAAAAATCCAGCTCCCACGAGGCATCCAGCTCTCCGGTGCCCGTGGTGGAGGGGGAAACACGGCTGGCTCTTGATCCCCGCGTTCCAGAACGGTCATAGGATCCAGAGCCGGTCAGGGATGGGAAATAGTCCGCCTTTGATGAGGCCAAGGTGGCGCGGGCTTCTTCAATCTCGGCAACTGCGGATTCAAGGGTGGGGCTGTTGGCTTCGGCGGTGCGCAAAAGCTCTGAGAGGGCAGGATCATTAAAGGTGTTCCACCAATCAACCAGCTGTGCGGTGCTGCCCGAATGCGGCAACGTCGCATGCCAGCGGTCTGCCAATTTGGAAATGTCCACATTTGACTGGGTCACCGCCACGCAGGCCGACAAGGGTACGACAATCAGACTGAGCCACCATTTGCCATGCAGCTTATTGTTCGTTTGAAGTGCATTGTCATGTGCTGGCGTCATCAGATCCGGCCCTGGTTTCGCAATCGTCCGAACCGATCTTTAAAGATGTGAATGTTAAGTGCCGTCAGGGATGTGTAAAATTGGGTAAAATAACACTTGCTAGCCGTGCGGCCGGTTTATCCTGTCCTTTATAAGTTCAATGGCAGACCAGATCGATGACCAATGTCCTCTTGATTGACGATGACACGGAGCTGACCACGATTCTGAGTGAGTACCTGACGGGGGAGGGTTTCACGGTATTTGCAGTGGTCAATGGCAAGCAGGGACTGGCCGAGATCGCTGCCCGCAGGATCGATATGGTCGTCCTTGATATCATGATGCCGCAAATGAACGGAATTGATGTTCTGCAACGGATACGCCGTGTCAGCGAGGTCCCCGTCCTCATGCTCACCGCCCGTGGCGATGACGTAGACCGCATTTCCGGCCTCAACCTGGGTGCCGATGATTATGTGGCGAAACCCTGTTCATCCGGTGAGCTTGTGGCCCGGCTACGCGCTATCCTCAGGCGCGTTGGACCAGACAAGGATGTCGAGACTGAGCAATTACGATCCGGCGATCTGGTTCTGAACCCGGCCAACAGAACTGCGGAATGGCGAGGCCTGCCGTTTGAACTGACAGGAACGGAATTTATCCTGCTTGAAGTCTTGGTGCGCAATGCGGGACAGCTGATTTCAAGGCAGTTTATCTCAAAGCAGGCATTTGGCCGTCCGCTCGTCGCCTTTGACCGGCGTATCGACGTCCACATCAGCAGCGTGCGGCAGAAACTGGGCCGACGCGAGGACGGGCAGTCCTGGATCCAATCCGTTCGCGGACAAGGCTATCAACTCATCCAGGATGTTTGATGACAAGGCTTTTCCGAAAATTCTTCATTTTCGTCTGGCTGGCGATGACCGTGTCCATCGTCGGCATCATTTCACTGGATAGGGTCTTCCATCTGTTTCCGCTGAAAAGCGAGAGGCAGCAAGAACGCATCTCGTTTGTCTTGCAGACCATAGGGGAAGTGCTTGAGCAAAAAGGCTTGGTCGAGGCCGGTAAGTTTGCACAGGCGTGGGTCACTTTCGCAAATCCGGTGATTGTTAGTATTTCGCCCGTGCCGAATCTTCAATGCGCAACGGGTAACGACGAGACCCTGACCATTTACCGCCATCACGACGGCGCTTGTTTCCGTCTTTCCAGTCAACTCAGACATTATAATTTCATTGAGGACGCGCTTCCAGATGCTTTGCCCTGGATCGCCACAGTTATTGCCAGTACGTTATCGGCCCTTTGGATCACACGCTATCTGGTCGGTCCGGTCGCCAAGCTCAGGAATGGGCTCAGTGCTTTGGCGAAAGGCGATTTTCACACCAGAATCGGCGGCAATTTCGGCAAAGGCCAGGATGAAATCACGGCGCTGGCAATGGATTTCGATGTGACAGCGGCACGCTTGCAGGAGTTGCAGGAAGCGCAACAACGGCTCTTTCATGATGTCTCCCATGAACTCCGCTCGCCACTCTCGAGATTACAGGCCGTTTTGGGCATGCTGGACAAGAATCCGGGCCGCATCGATATGATCGCCTCGCGTATGGGGCGGGAAGTCATGCGGCTCGACGCCCTTGTCGACGAGATCCTGACGCTGGCACGCATAAGCTCGCCGGAACATGCACCGCCAGAACGCCAGACCATTGATCTCATTGATCTGATAACCCGGATTGTCGATGACGCCTGCTTTGAAGGGCAGGATCGGGGGGTCGATGTGACCTATAGCGGCTGCGACAGTTTTATCGCAACATTGAACGGAGAACTCATCTACCGGGCCATAGAGAATGTGGTTCGAAACGCAGTCAAATTTACAACGGACGATTCGACCGTTGCCGTGACGGCGCAGGCGTTTCGGGATGTCCTGTCGATCAGCGTCACAGACAATGGCCCCGGCGTTCCCGCTTGCGATCTGGAGAGGATCTTTCTCCCGTTTTCCCGATCCGAAATAGGTGAAACCGCGAAGGGTCACGAGCTTGGCCTTGCCATTACGCGCAAAGCCCTCGAACTGCATCATGGCAGTGCAGTTGCCAGCCTTACACAAGAAGGTCATCTTTTGATGACGCTGAAAGTGCCAGCTTCTACAGGCTTATGAAACAGCACCGAAGACTGGGTCTGAATCATATGTGGAACGGCCCGGGGCTTGTCGCAAAGATTTTCGTGGGCCTCGATTATCCCCTAAACGGTGTGCATTTATACTTTGTTAACCTTTTGCAGTCCGAAGAGGCGCGCAAGCAGATCGTTCTGGTCGTTGACGATCCAGCCGCCGAAAAAGCCGAAGCCTTTCCTCAACCACAGCATCGCCTCGAAACCCGCGATGGTTCGCCGCGCAGTGTTGAATGACTGGACCCCGCCGATCTTCGGCATGTTCTTCTTCAGCCGGGAGTGATCGCTTTCGATGCCTTGTTGGAGATGCTTGGTGGCATAGTGCACAGGATCTGGATGCAACAGCCCGCTATCGACCGATGTTTTGATCGCCGACGGAAACGTATTGGCGGCATCAAGATCGCGCTTTGCCGTCAGCAGGAAGTCGACGGGATTTCCGTGCTTGTCGATTGCGTGATACACGTATCGCCACTTGCCGCGGATCTTGACGTAGGTCTCATCGACGCGAACCGAGCCGCAATGTGGCCGACGAAACTGACGTAATCGCTTCTCGATCATCGGTGCGTAGGCCAGAACCCAGCGGTTGATCATGCTATGGTCAATCTCGAAACCGCGTTCCCGGAACATTTCCTCCAAATCGCGATAGCTGAGCGGATAACGCAAATACCAGGCAACCGCCTGCACGATCAGCCACGCCTCAAAATGTCGTCCCTTGAAATCGTCTTTCGATTGGCGTTTCAGCTTCTCGGTAATGGCATTCAGACCATCGGTACGCTCCGCAACAATTGGAGCGGAATTTCTCTTCCGATGGTCAACATACCGTTAACCGAAAAAATTTGCGACAAGCCCGGCCCAATGACCACCCATTTTTCGTCGCTCAATTCATGACGGCGCATGGCAATCTCCTTTCAAGGAGATTGAATCACATACCGTAAACAAGATGAACCCCGTTTATGGCGACACTGCCTAGTAGAGCGTGGATCGTGGCGAAGTTACAAACTGGGTCAGACGCTGCCGATAATCAACGGCTATATCCTGAAAACTTACACCTAGTACACTTTCAAGGCACGTGACATGAAGTCGATGAAGAGACGTGTGCGCCGTGGCAGGAAATTGCTCTGCGGGTACATGGCATATATCGTCAGCGGTTCCATGGTCCAGTCGGAGAGCAGTTCCACCAAGCGTCCTTCCGCAAGCTCTCGGGACACATAGGGGCGCGGGATACGAGCAATGCCCATACCTGCCACGGTCAGCGATTTGATCGCCTCGCTACAATTCGATTTATGCTGAGCACGGACGCTAACATAGCAACTTTCCCCCTGAGCGGAAAAGCGCCATTTCTGGTCGCCGATATTGGCACCGTGTACCACGAGCTGATGATCCTCTAGATCCTTCGGGCTTTTGAGGCTTTGCGACTTCTGCACATAACTGGGCGCTGCGCATATGGCATAGGTCACCGAGCCGATGCAGCGCGACATCAGCGTCGAATCCTCCAGGCGTTGACTGGCCCGCACAGCCACGTCGAAATTTCCCTCAACAAGTTGCTGCTTCTCTTCGCTGAGGCAAAGATCCAGCGAACATTCGGGGTTTTCCTCATTGAACTGCGGAAGGACCGGAAGGATCAGATGCAGTCCCAATGTCACAGGCATGGTCACGCGTAAGGTCCCACGAAGCTCTGCCCCGCTCTGGCTGGCAACTTCATCGGCTTGTTCGTGACGCCATAAAAGTTCGCTCACAATCTGGTAATATCGCGATCCTGTCTCGCTGGGCATGACACCGCGCGTGGTGCGATTGACCAAGGTCACCCCAACATGGGCCTCAAGCTCGCGAATATTCTTGCTGATCGCGGGACGCGAGAGTCCAATATTATTTCCAGCTTTAGTAAAGCTTCGAGCTTCGATAACTGCGCAAAATACTTTCAACGCGGTGAATCGATCCATTAACGCATTCCTTGAAAATCTTTATTTTTAAATACAACCGAAAATTTGTTGTGTAATATCATATTTCTGATTCGATGAAAGTCTGCTCCGGCAGATGTAAACAGTGATTTGCTGACAGACGCTTGTAAACTAACCGATTTCACAGATGTTGGTGAGAGGCCAAAACACCGCGCTACAGAGCCCCGAGCCGTATTCCAAGATCTTTGGAGGTGCGGGAAATATGCCAAAGGCGCTGGATCCCACCGCCGGCCACTGCGATAAGGTGATGGTCGTCGGCAGGACACCAGCTTCCCGACACAGCGAATTCTGGCGACCTGGCCTGGAAGCCGTCCTCACTGGCGCACATCTGCAATAGCCGTGGATCCAAGGCAAAGGCCGTTCTTTGGGCCTTTAGCGTGGCTTCGATGGCGGTCCAGTATTGCAGCGCCGACAGTCCGGCGGGAAGCGGCGCAAGATTCGGAAGAACGTCGCCCCACCCAGCCCGGGCGGGCATCTGTTCGATATCGAGCCCCACAGGAGCCATCCGGTCCAGGGCTAGCCTGACCCAAGCGCTGCAGTGGCTGAGACTGAAATGCACATCGCTGTCGCGCAAGAACGGAACGTTTCAGCAGATGCGCGGCTTCGAACCGCCTCTGATCAAGCGCGGAGCGGAAATGGCCCAGACGATGAAGCTCTTCTGAGGAAAGCCCGTCGCGTGGAAAGCGACAGTCTGCGACGACATCATGCGGGGCCGCTATGATCACCGTTCGCGGTGAACGCGCTGAAGGGGGGACATATCATCGGAATCGAAGCTTGAAGACGCTGCAGCTTCTGCATTGGTCCTACCATCCGACCGTAAGGCGCTGCCCCGCTTTCGCACGAAGCTCTAAGGTCCAGCATTGCGACAGCGAAATCGGCACAAGAGATGAGTGAAACCCCGTCCTCCCGGGTCATCAGCGTATCGCGGCCAAGCGCATAGCGTCCGGTGCGCCGCTCCTCGGTCAGAAGCGCCGCCGGACGCAAGCAAATCCAGTCCATACCGTCGCTCTCGCTCAAAAGATGGTCATGCCGGTCGCAGGCTTCGGCTATCGGGCGAAAAACCTAGCCTCGGGCAGAAATCCGGGCACTGATAAAACCGTATGACCGCGACCATCTGCCAAATAAAGCGGCGTTGCGCCGCCGGTTAGATAGAGGCGTTTTTTGGCTTTTCCCACCGCCTTTATGCATAATTCCTTAAATCGGAATCGATTTAAGGTGAAAATTATGCAGCAGATATAAAGCGCTACAGCGCCGTGCGCCATATATGGTGCACGGCGCTGTAGAAGCACGTGCGTCATGGTCACCAACAAGCCCTCCTGCCCGATGCTGGGATTAAGCGCGGACAGCGTGACATCATCACGGGCGAAAAGTGCCTCCAGCCGTCCGGGGTGCGACAGAATATCAAGAGCCTCGAAGCGCAGGTCGGACGATGCCGTCAGCGACGGCGAAGGGGTACGCGCGCAAGCCGTCTCCATATGATCACGGTGACGCGTTCACCTAATGGAGTCCGACCATACCGGTCGCGCCTAGAATGAGCAGGTTCATAATCTCATACTCTTCGGCAACGTCTTGGACATGAAAACACGCTCTGAGCCGTGTGGGCCAGACTGCGTGGGGCGACCGAGACCGCCCCTGCTCCTCCGGCCTCCCGTAGTCAGCGACCTGGGAGGCGCAGCCCAAAGATCATAAATGCTAGACAACCTGATCGAGCGTCGGGTAGTCGGTGTAGCCACGGCTATCGCCGCCATAGAAGGTCGCCTCGTCGGGAAGATTGAGCACAGCATCTACCTTCAGACGGGCAACCAAATCAGGATTAGCAAGGAACAATGCTCCGAGCGCCACGCCATCAGCGAGGTTCTCGTTCAAGATTGGAGAGATCACCTCGGTAGAGGTCGGCCAGGACCGCGTATCTTTATGCGGATTCAGGATGAACGGCCCCTGCCACAAGGCGCGGATTTGCTGCGTCATGTCACGGTTATTGGCTTCCATGATGTGAAGATAAGCTAGATCACACGACAAACTAGGGACCAATGCGCGATAGATCGCATCCGTATCGCCTTCGGCAATGTCGTTATAGGGGTTTGCGGGCGATATCCTTACCCCCACGCGGCCTGCCCCGATGGCCTCGGCACAGGCCGCAATTGTCTGCTGGGCGAAACGAATACGATTTTCGACAGGCCCGCCAAACTGATCAATGCGATGGTTAGTATTTTGCGACAGGAACTGATGGATTAGAAAACCGTTGCCGGCGTGTACCTCGATTCCGTCGAACCCCGCTTCAATCGCCAGTCTGGCCGCGTTGACGTAATCGGCAATGGCCTGTTCGATATCGGCCACCGTCATCTCTCGCGGCAGAGGGTATGGCTTCATCCCGCCCGGCGTATAGGCTTCTCCGGCCGCTGCAACCGCCGAAGGCGCAATCGAACGATGCGCGGACGGATAGAGGTCGGGATGCCCGATTCGCCCCGCATGCATGAGTTGGGCGACGATCTTGCCACCTTTATCATGCACGGCTTTGGTTACAGGCTTCCAGCTTGCCGCTTGTTCATTGGTGAAAAGACCGGGCGCATTTGCGAACCCTTGCCCGACCTGACAGGGATGCATCCCTTCGCTGACAATCAGACCAGCGCTTGCCCGTTGGCCATAGTATTTTGCCATCAGCGCGGTCGCATGACCTTGCACCGTAGCGCGATTGCGCGACATCGGGGCCATGACAAGGCGGTTGGCGACGCGAATGGCGCCATAAGCTGTAGATTGGAAAGTAAGATCCGTTATCATCTGATATATCTTTTCATGAGTTGACTGGTTGAAAGATCGCGTTGCGCTGCGGCGCGATTTCCGCAAGTGCTACGGCGATATCTCCGGCGGTTTGTGCCGTGCTCACCAGCACCGCGGCATTGGCGCGCGAGGTCTTACCGTGAGTGGCCGTGTCCAGCGCGCGCATGATGAATTTGGTCAGGCCCGGGCCCGTCACATTCTCAGATTGCGCCTGTTGCAGGGCCGTGGTGAGGGCGGCTTCGGCGAGTTCCAGCGGCACCGCGTCTTCGGGCCGCGGCGGCACAGTAACCACCACCCCGCCTGGAGCGCCCGAGGCCGCATGCAGGATGATCGCACGCGCGATATCTGCCGGATCATCCAACCTCTGCGGGCATTTCAAGCCGCTCGATTCGCAGAAGAAAGCGGGGAAATAGTCAGATTTATACCCGACTAGCGGCACGGAATGGGTCTCCAGAAACTCCAGCGTTAGCGGCAAATCCAAAATCATCTTTGCCCCCGCACAAACCGTAGTGACACGGCTTCGGGTGAACTGGATAAGATCTGCCGACACATCCATGCTGTGTGTGGCGCCCCGATGGACCCCGCCAATACCCGCCGAGGAGAAGACGGATATGCCTGCCCATTGTGCACAGACCAGCGAAGAGGCGACCGTCGTGGCTCCTGTCCCGCCTTTGGCGAGCACGAAAGGCAGATCGCGACTGGAAACTTTGGGAATGCCTTCCGACGTAGCAAAGCGCGCAAGCAGCCGCTCATCCGATCCATAGATGACGGCTCCCTCGTCAACGAAGATTGTGGCCGGGACCGCCCCCGTGTCGCGCACGGCGGTTTCCATACGCTGCACGCAGTCGATATTTTGCGGATAGCGCAAGCCGTGGGTGATCACATTGGATTCCAGTGCCACGACCGGACGGCCTTCTGCCAAAGCGTCCGCTACTTCGGACTGGAACTTCAGTGTCAGCCCGTGATCCAGGGAAACCTGTTTCATTCATACCTCCGGTAAGGTGTAGCAGGGACGCCGCAGTAACCTGTCAGCGCTTGCCACGATGCGCGGCAAGGCAACCTTTGCGTTCCAGTCCTCTGGCGCGACGGGCTCCAGCGCGATGGAGATGGCCGAAATCGGCACGTCGAGGCTTTCGCATAGCGCTTGGGTCAGAGCAGCATCGAGACGCGCGCGCTGGGCATCGCTGAGGGGGCGGTCGAAATAAGCGAGATCGATATGTGGCAAGGTCTAATCCTGAAAAGCTGGGGTAATCGCACCAGCCTGCTGGCTGGCCGAGTGTTGGATGAGGCGTGCCAGATCGGCCGCGTATGGCCGCTGGAGCACCTGATAATGGTTCTGTGGCATGGTCAGAGTGGTCACGGGGCGGGCAGCAAAGCCAGTGGCCTGCTCAAGGAAGGAATAGTCATCCCCCTTCGCTTTGATGACCGTCATCGGGGCGTTGATCCGGCGTCCGAGCAGTTCGGCAAATGTATAGTCGAACTGGTAGGTCGTGCGGACGATCCCGATGATCCGCGCTGCCATTTCCCGCGGCATTTCGGGCTGTTCCGCGCAAAGATGGTCAAGGAAGGCCGGCTCGCTATTGCCAATAGCCAGCATCCGGCGGGTTCGTGCAATATCAATCTGACCGGCAAATACCGAGAGCAGGATCGCCATATAGGATGGGTCGCCCAAAACCGCCTGTCGTGGGCGCGAGAGAGCCTTGTTGGTCGGATCGAGCGCGGCAAGCTCGGGCGGAAGCGAGGGATTGCCAGGGCAGACTAGAACCAGTTGGTCGACTTCGACCCCCTGCTGTTCAAGCTGCCATGCCGCCTCGAACGCCACTCGCGCGCCAAAGGAATATCCCCACAGCGTCACCGGCCCCTCGGGGTGGCGGGCCAGAAGTTCGGCAATATCGTCGCGCGCCATTTCGGCAATCGTTGCAGCGGGGGTCTCGCCTTCATTCAGCCCTTGGGCCTGTATGCCGAAGACGGGACGCGCTTGCTCTTGCGCCAGCGCCCGCAAATTCATCGGATAGCCGCCCAGTCCGGGCCAGATGAAGATAGGCCGTCCCTGGTTCTGCTGGTTCAGTCTTACTAAGCGCTTCGGCGCATCTGTCCCGTCGGTTATCCGGGCCCTGTCGATTTCCTGCGCCAGCACGCGCAAGACGGTATGTTCGAAAATCGCCTGGGTCGGCAACGCGCATCCGAAAGTCAGTTTGATCCGGTGCAAAAGCGCGATCGCCCTAAGGCTGTTTCCGCCAAGCGCGAAAAAATCATCCTCTTGCGAAATTTCACCGACCGACAGCAGCGATGCCCAAAGCGATGCTAGAGCGATCTGCGTCGGACCTTCCGGCGCGATATAGGGACGCGGCGCGAGTGCTTCGAGCAATTGCGGCGCAGATTTGATCGCGTTGCAGTCGATCTTGCCATTGGCCGAAAGCGGCAATTTATCGAAGATCACCACATCGTTGGGGATCATATAATCGGGCAGGCTGCATTTCAGCTGCCTCCGGATCATCTCTGCGGGCCCGTCCATATGGACCGCATCCTCATTCATGCCCTGGCTTTCGATCTGCGCCGAGCTGACCCGCCCACCGAGGGAGAAATAACTGGGGCCCATTTCGATGCCGCAACCCGCCAGAATCCGGTCGAATCGTTTGGCAGCCGGCAGAGGGTGATCGGAATGCGAACTATAGCCCGACGCCATGAAACCGAAGAATGCAGCGTTGGCCTGCGCGCAATGCTGGGCGAAGCCAAGGCCAATATAGTTGCGCGTCTCATCCGTATCGCGGCCCACGAAGGTAAGGCCAAAGGAGGATCGCGCAAAGATCGACTGGTTGATCGCGATAACATCGTTCTCGCGGATCATCTCCTCGGAGATCCACGTCAGATCCCCCTCGAGAACGCGATACGTGCCCGTCCGCAACCCGCTCAGCGTCGCGGAATGGGCTTGCAAAAAGACATCCAGTTCGGGCATCCAGCGCTGTGCCGCCGGCACGATATCGAAGGCGGCGATATTGTGATCCTCTTCGGGCAGGTCCAGACGCGCGATCAGGTCCTCGCAGCGAGGTGCAGGCGCGACGCCTTGCCCCAAGGCTGCAAGCTGGTGCGCCAGAACCCCGAGCATATGCCCCGCCTCTATCTTCATGACCTCTGCGATATTGGTTTTATAGACCCTTTCGAACGGCGCATGGCGCCCGGCGAAATGGCACCGCACCGCGCCCCGGTCCAGATCGCTTTGCGGATGGCTGGCGGCGACAAAACGCAGGCAATGCTGCGCGGGGTCGTAATAATGCAGCCCGTCTTGCAGCCCTGTCACGCCGCATGTTTCCAGGTAGAGCTGCGTGGCATAAAGTGCGCCTGGTGAGGCATAGGCGTATTTGGGCAACAAGCGCTCTTCGCTGTGAAATTGTCCCATCCAGCGCAGAAGGGTCCCTAGGCGCTCAAGCGTCAGCGGCTTGAACGCCCCGATCTTGCCGCCCGAAAGCCGCGCCCGCCAATCTTGCAAGAAGGCCGTGAGCGCTTGCAAATCCAACGGCGAGCCATCAAAGAAACGGTAGGTTTTGCGGGCGAACACCTCGGCGCGCATCTGTGCGGTCTCGCGTCGTCCGACCAAGGGCACGACGGGTTCGTCCGACCTTTCGGCGCGCAACCCGACATTCGAAAGCTGCGCCTTGACCTGAAGCTTGTTCCGTTTCGAGAGATGGTGGCCTTCGGCCACGTCCTGATCCATCACAGCTGCCTGACGCGGATTCAGCTCGATACAAGCGATTAACCGGTCTTCTTGGCTGCGTGCATCCTTGGTCACCACAACCGCTGCGGCATTCACCCAAGGACTAGTAGCGATAGAAGATGCGATTTCCTCAAGCTCGACACGGTATCCACGCAGCTTGATCTGGTTATCAATGCGCCCCAGAAAATGCAGCGTGCCATCAGGCTGCCAAACACATTTGTCTCCGGTTCGGTACATACGTTCGTCTTGTCCCCACGGACATGGCAGGAACCGCTCGGCTGTCTGCTCCGGTGCATTTCGATAGCCGCGCGCCACCTGCGGCCCCGAAATGTACAGCTCGCCCTCTTGGCCGACTGCCGTCGCCTTGAGATCGGCATCCAGGACGTGACAACGCATTCCTGTTACAGGATGGCCGATGGACACCACCGGATTGAGATTGATCAGATCATAAGGGCGCACCTCGTAGGCGGTGGCATTGATCGTGGTTTCAGTCGGGCCATAAAGATTGACCAGCTTCAACCAAGGCATATTGGCAAGAATCGACCCCGCCAGTTTGCGGGTCAAGGCTTCCCCGCCCGAGAAAATCGCGCGCAAGTCATTGAGCGCCCGAAAGCCTTCGTGTTGCAACAAAGCGCTGAGAAGCGTCGGCACGGCCTGCAAATGCGTGACCTGCGTCTGCGCCATCCGCGCGATCAGCGCGTCAGTATCGCGATAGATGCCCACCGACCCGCACACCGTGCAGGCGCCGACCGCTGGGGCCAGAATTTCCCATTGTGCGGCGTCAAAGCTGATCGGAGTCTTTTGCAGAATACGCGTGTCGGGCGTTAAATAAAGCTGTTCGGCAAGCCAGCAGATCTGGTGGACAAGGGCGGACCGCGGCACCTCGACACCTTTGGGCCGCCCGGTCGAGCCGGACGTATAGATCACGTAGGCCAGGTCGCCGCCCGAGGGCAGCGGTGCGATCTCTGTCGCGGCCCGTGTGTCGCTGCGAAACCCCGCCAGAAGCTCTTCAATCCGCAGAATTTCAACATCCGCCGGAGCGATCGCGCGCAGGCGATCGACCAGGCACGATTGTACGATCACCTGTTTCAGGCAGCTACTCTCGATGATGTAGCTGAGGCGTTCATCCGGGTATTCCGGCGCCAGCGGGACATAGCCGCGCCCGGACCAGACGATCCCCCAAAGGGCGAGGCTCATCAATACCGACGGTTCGACGAACATACCTGCCACATCCGCAGCCCGCAGCCCCTGCAAGGCCGCCGCCACACTCGCGGCGCCGCGCGCCAGCTCGGCGAAGGTCAGGTCGAAGCCAGTCCCAGCCTCTCCGAGCACCGCTAAATCCTGCGGCCGCGCCAAAGAGACCTTATGCAGCATCGCAGCAAGACTGGAATGCGTTCCATCGTCATGTACCGTTTCAATCACAAAGCTGCCGTCCGATTCGGGTCGCACGGCACATAAATAAGGGGAGTCATTATTACATGTCATGATCAAAATTGCTTTTCTTGATTGGAGATTCACGAGTGAAAGACGTACACAACATGGGTGTAGTAACCTGCATTATCCTCCTTGGGCCGGTTTGCTTGATAATTGCTTCCGAAACGCCGAGCCCAAGCCGAAGAAACTCACCTGTGGCTGCGACAGATAGACCGAAACCAGGACCAGCATACCGCCGCCAAACTGAATCCAAGTCAGTGTCTGGCCCAGGAATATCGCCCCCAAAATGGCCGCTGTCAGCGGGCTGAGAAGCGAAAGAAACGACACGGTCAAGGCAGGCAGACGTGCGATTCCCCTAAACCAAAGCGCATAGGTCACGAGCGCCCCCAGCAGGCTGAGATAGCTCAGTCCGCCGATATTCCGCAGCGTGAGCGTTTCGGGAAAGGACTCGGTCATCAACGCGAAGGGCACCAGAGCCAAGCCGCCAAAGGTCAGCTGCCAGCCGGTCAGCGCCAGCAGCGACATATTGTCGGGACGACCGAATTTCTTGGCCAGTACCATCCCCGTCGCCATCGAGAATGCCCCGGCCAGACCCGCAGTCACCCCTTGGGTATTGAGCATGACATCGGAGCGCAGCGCGACAAGCGCCACCCCAACCGCCGCGCAAAGGCACGCCAGAATCTGCGTTGCGCGCACCGGGTTGCGAAATAGAATCGCGCTGTAAATGAGAACGATAACCGGCTGAATCGACATCAGCAGCGCCGCAATCCCGCCGGGCAGATGATAAGCCGCCAGAAACAAGAAGTAAAAGAAAGCACCAATATTCAGCACCCCCAGAAGGGCCGCGCGCCACCACCAGTGGCCCTGCAACATTTTCCTTTGCAGCAACACCAGAATAAGCCCTGCGGGCAAAGCGCGTAAAACGGCCGCGGTCAGCGGAATACCGGGCGGCAGGAATTGGGTTGTCACGAGATAGGTGCTGCCCCAAACGAGCGGAACCAACGCCGTGATTAACAGATCAAACCGCTGCCTCGACTTGTTGTCCATTTTGCCCTCCAGAACTGATTGTGCCGAAATAACGATCCCCGAAATCTCCAATCCCCGGGATCATGAACGCCTCCTGGTTTAGTTGCTGCTCGATCGATGAACTCACGATGGTCACATGGGGATAGCGCGCGCTGACACGCTTGATCCCTTCAGGGGAGGCGAGAATATTGGCAAAGACGACATGCTTTTCCTGCACGCCCTTCTTCAGCAATTCCGAGATAGCCATCAGCGCTGAGCCACCCGTCGCCAGCATGGGCTCCATCATAATCACATGGCGCTGTGCGATATCTTCGGGCAGCGCGCTGTAAAATAGTCTTGGTTGTTTGGTGATCTTGTCGCGCTGGATCAGGATCTTGCCGATAGGGATGGCGGGCAGCATCTTGGACAATTCGAATTCCATGCTTTCTCCCGCGCGCACAATCGAAACGGCGCAAAGGGGCTCATCCAGCTCGGCACCCAGATAGGTCGCCCCGACAGGGGTTTGCACCGATCGATCACAGTAGGGCAACTGGTCAAGACAAAGCTCCAGCACATTGCGGATCACGCAATTGGCGTTGGCGACGAAAGTCTCGCGGGGGGCGGTCGCGCGGCGCATCTCTGCATGGAGCGCCCGCAACCTCTGCGTTTGGGGAAGTTCGATCAAAGGCATGGCGGCGCTCTACTGGGTAACCTGGAGCGAAAGTTCGGAAAATGCCCTTTTGGCTTCGGCACAGAAGACCCGCACCTTTTCCGCACATTTTCGCTTGTCCACTCCTTCCAACAAGGAATGCGCATCCACTGCTGCTGGGCGCACCGCAAGGATCGCGTCATACACATTGTCCGGCGATAGACCGCCCGCCATCATCAAGGGCTTGGGGGAGTAGCGGGCCAATTCCGCGCTCACATTCCAGTCATGAGTCAAGCCGGTTGCGCCCTTCGCACCGGTTTTCGGATCGAACGTGTCGGTGATATACATATCGACATACTCGGCGCTGTCATCGATCAATTTGCGCAGCTCCGGCAGGTTGTCGGAGGACACAACCAAACTTTTGAGTAGGTAAAGATCCGGCCGATCGGAACGCAGCTTGGCAAGCTCCGCCATCGGAATATCGCCATGAATCTGCACCGCATCCAGACCGAGCTGGTCGCAAAATTGCGATATCTCGTCGGCGGTCGTCATGTAGCTGATTAGAACCGCGCGCTGCGGTGCCTTGAGGCCTTTGACGATGGTCGTAGAGTCAGCTTCAGAAATATCGTTTTTTCCCGACGGCAGGCGCAGAGGAAATCCGATCCAGTCCGCGCCGTTTTCAAAGCAGAGCTTCGCCTCTTCGCTATCAATAATGCCGGCAACCTGAACAATATTTTGCATCCGTTGGTCCATCCATGTGAGTCGGTTTCGTGCAACGCGGTGGACAAGATGGCCAAACGGAACGGCGCAGAAGATCGCTTTTGGTAACAACCGACGTAACTGATGAGAGCTGGCTCTGAAAATCTGCACGGCTAGGATAAGTGGAATTTCTGGCTGACGTCGGCTTAGATGCAGCCTCACTGATTTCCACTCTTTGGCCTTCCCAAAACGCGGTGAATCTGAACCTCTGTCGCAAACGGGAGGTTTACGATGCCATCGGGGATTTCGTTACGTGAAGATTTTGATGGTGAACGTCTCCGGCGGCTGGCGCGGCAGACGAAGGATGCAGCCCAGGTATGACACCTGTTGGCACTCGCCTCTGAAGTGCACCCCGGTTTTGGGCCAGCGGGAGCTGGAATTTTCCAGGGTTAAGGCTCAGGTTGGCGTGGGTGCCGATGAGCCGTTCAATAGCGAAATCGGCATCTTGTTGTCGATCGCGCTGTGTGGCCGGAACTCGTTATAGTCTCTACGCCAATCCTCCATCTTTGCCCTTGCGTCGTCAAGGCTCATAAACCAGTGGGCGTTCAGGCACTCTGCCCGGAACTTGCCATTAAAACTCTCGATGTAGCTGTTGTCCGTCGGCTTGCCCGACCGCTAGAAGTCAAGCACGACGCCTCTATGATAGGCCCAGAGATCGAGGTTACGAGAGATGAATTCGCTGCCGTTGTCCACCCGAATGGTGGCCGGGTAACCGACCTGCCGGCATACGCGTTCGAGGGTCTGCACGACGTCTTCCCCTTTATAGCTGAAGCGGGCATCTACCGCCGGAGAGAAGCGCGAGAAGGTATCGACAACCGTGAGAACCCTGATCTTGCGACCTGTGGCCAGTTGGTCATGCATGAAATCCATGGCCCAGACGTCGTTCGAACGAGTGGCTGCGGTGCGATTGCAGCTTTGCTTTGACGCGCCGTTTTGGCACCTTGTTGCGCAGTTGCAGGTCCATCTCCTTGTAAAGACGATAGATTCTCTTCGGATTCACCACCCAGCCGTTGCGGCTGGATGCGGCTTGCCCAAGCGATGTCCGATCAAACAGCTGAACATGCAGGCCGGCCCGCGCAAGCTCGATGGCGGCTGAGAGACCGGTGTAGCCACCGCCAACAATAGCGACGTCACAGGTGGCGCTCACCGGCTTGGTCGACAAGGTTGGAAATGCGCAACCATCCCACCAGTAGGGAGTAGATTTTATCGATGGCTGAACCACGTTTGTCATAAGGTCGTTCCGTTTCATATGATCGGAAGGAATGCGTGAGACAATCTCAATCGCGAGAGACCCAGAGTTTCCGCGTGGTTTCGATGACCTTCCAAACCCCGGTAAAACCCGGATGCATGACGAATGAGTCACCCGCAGCAATTCGACGCGGTTCACATCCATCTTCAATCAGCTCGGAAACACCGGACAGAATGACACAGAATTCAAAGGTTTCACCTTTGATCGAGCGATAGGCACCAGGCGTGACCTCCCATACGCCGCAGGACACCAGACCGTCTGTCGTCTGGGCAATATCCCAGGTCAGAAACTGTGGATCGCCTTCCACCAGTCTGTCTGGCAACGGTTGGCCCTTGCGTGGTTCTGGCAGGTTGTTCTGGTCAATAAAGGTCAGCTTGGACATAGGATGGTCTTTCAATAGGATGGTTATCGGCTGAACGACAGTCGCCGCTCGATGAATTTCAGCGCCATCAAGGCAATGACATTGATGGTGAGATAGAAAGCAGCGGTGATGATGAAGATGTCCATGATGGCAAAGGTCTCACTCATCAATCGCTTGGCGTAACCAGTGATTTCCAGCACGGTGATGGTGGAGGCAAGGCTGGATTCCTTCACAATAATCGCCACTTCGCTGCTGTAAGCAGGCAGAGCCTGACGCAAGGCGAGCGGAAATTTGACGCGGATGAAGATATGCCAGCCAGACATGCCACAGGCTTCGGCAGCTTCAATCAGGCCACGGGGCAGTGACAGGAGAGCTGAGCGGAAGATTTCGGCGGTGTAGGCGCAGGTGTTGAGGATGACGGCGAGAATGGCCGCATGTAACCCATTGCCAATCATCCACCAGAGGATGGGGTTCTGGCGCACGAAACTGATCTGCGCCAGTCCGTAGTAAATCACAAAAATCTGCACCAGCATGGGCGTGCCACGAAAGATGGCGCAGTAGAAGTCACAGGTGCGGCGAAGGACATGATTGTGCGAGCCGCGACCCAAAGCAAGCAAGACCCCAAACGGCAGACCAAACCCAATGCCGAACACGGCAATCAGCAGGGTCGTTTTGGCACCGGTGAGAAGAAAGGGTACAGCATAGGTGATGATATTGATGTCCATGTCAGCACCCGTTGAACCCGCGATTGAGATAGCGCTCGGCGCGAGCAAACATCGCCTGGCTCACACCCGTCAGGGTGAAAAACAACAGGGCGGCGACACCGTAAAACAGCAACGGTGAGCGTGTGATACCTGCGGCGATGGCGGCTGCGCGCATCAATTCCTGCAATCCGATCACGGAGATCAGCGAGGTATCCTTGATTGTCATTTGCCAGACATTGTTGAGACCACCCAGCGCAAGCCTGAGCGCGAGCGGAAAAATCACCCGAAAGAACGTCACCTTGCCCGGCAAGGCCAGCGAGTGCGCAGCCTCGATAAGACCGACAGGAACCGATTGAAGTGCGCCCCTGATGACCTCAATGGAATAGGCGCACGAGATTGCCGCAATCGCAATCACGCCGATGATCATCGGATAAGCGTTTTCGGCAGTGTTTTGATAGCCAAACATGGATGTGAACGCCCGCACCCAGTCAACAGAGCCGAAAAACAGCAGATAGATCACCAGAAGCCCGGGCACACCACGGACAATGACGCTGTAGGCATCAATCAGCTGCGAGATCACAACCACCCGCCGCCAGCGCAACAGCGCCAATGGTGTGGCAATAACAAGCCCCAGCAGCATACCGAGCAAGCCGATGGCAATGGTCACAGCACCACCCCGCAAAAGGGCGAGCGCCCACCCTTTGCCAATCAGCAACTCCCAAATATCATTCAACATGCATACCACCCCGACGGCACATCCTGATTTTGCTCAGAATGTGCCGTGTCAAAAGAGAGATCACTTCTTGCAGGGGATGGTATAATCGTCCTTGAACCAATTCATCGAGGCGTCCTTGACCTTGCCGTCTGTCACCATCTTGCACAGGGCAGCGTCAACCTTGGTTTTCAGTTCGCTATTGCCCTTGCGCATGCCAACGCCCATGCCGTGACCGAGAACATCAGGATCATCCATGGACATGATCTTGACATCGATCTTGGTAAAATTGGCACCGTCGGCGCTGGCTAGAAAATCCATCCAGGTTGGGGAATCGCCGAAGGCGGCATCAAGGCGGCCACTGGCCAGATCGGCAGTTTGCTGGGTGGTCGCATCATAGGTCTTTAGATCAGCGCCCGGAATCCGCTTTTCAATGAATTTTGCGTAAGTTGTGCCGGTCACAACGCCAACACTCTTGCCAGCCAATGACTTTTCTATCTCGGCAAGGCTCTTCAATCCGGCAAGAGGTGAGCTTTTGGGAACGACAAAATAAAGCGGTGTGGTTGCATAGGGAATGGAGTAGTCGATTTTCTTTGCCCGCTCTGGCGTAATGCCGAGGCCAGAAATGATCACGTCAAAACGGTCACTGTCCATTGATGGAATGAGAGAACTGAACGCCTGAACAACGAATTTGCACTTGACCTTCAGTTCGGCACAAATGCCATTGGCAATGTCGGCATCAAAGCCGGTGACGTTGCCGTTTGCATCGGCCATGCTGAATAGCGGTGCGTCACCTTCTGTGCCAATGCGCAACACGCCTTCTTCGGCATAGGCTGCACTGGTGGCGGCAATCAGAAGCAAGGTGGATGCCAGAGTGGATTGGATGATCTTGGTGATGGACATATCTGTTACCCCTTTTATTGTTGTGGGAACGACCCCGCTTAAGCGGCGGCCGGCATGACGCTGGATAGAAACCGCTCCACCGCCCCGGATGCGGGGTTGCGAAACAGCTCTTCCGGCGTGTCATCCTGCTCAACGATGCCTTTGTGCAGGAAGATCATTCGGTTCGAAACATCACGCGCGAACCGCATTTCATGGGTGACGAGAAGGATGGTTGCACCTTCATCCGCCAGAGTTCTGATGACTTTCAGCACTTCCCCGACCAATTCGGGGTCTAATGCTGATGTTGGCTCATCAAACAACATCAGCTTGGGAGCCATTGCTAGCACCCGCGCAATCGCCACACGCTGCTGCTGGCCACCGGAGAGCTGGTGGGGATAGCGATCCCGGAAATCCACCATTCCGACTTTGGAAAGCGCAGAAAGCGCCATCTCTTGCGCCTCGTGCTTTTGTTTCTTCAGCACATAGATCAAGGCTTCCGTAACATTGCCCAAAACCGTGCGATGTGGCCAAAGATTGAAGCTTTGAAACACCATGCCGATACGGCGGCGAAACTCCCTGATGTTACAGGCGTTGACGATCTCCCGTTCGCCACGCTCATTGGTGATGACCGAAATAGCCTCTCCCATCACCTCGATCTGGCCCGATGTTGGCGTTTCAAGAAAGTTCACGCAGCGAAGCGCCGTGCTCTTGCCGGAGCCGGAAGAGCCGATGAGCGAAATGACCTCTCCTTCCCGCATGCGGAAATTAATTCCGTTGAGGATGTTGACAGAGCCAAACGCTTTAACGAGGTCGTGAACTTTCAAGACGTCGGTCATCTGTATGAGTTCCTTAGGTTAACCAATCACAGCACCTTCAGAATCGAGCTGCTTGAGCACTTCATCGACAGCTGCTTTGGCAATAGCCACCATCTCGTCAATCTCCGCCTCTGTCATGACCAAAGGTGGCGCAAAGCCCAAAATGTCTCCATGCGGCATGGCGCGCGCAATGAGATTACGGTCCCGCGCCGCTTGAGAAATCCGCCCTCCGACCTTCAAAGCCGGATCAAACGACAGTTTCGATCCGCGATCCGCCACAAACTCTATTGCCGCCATCATGCCGACGCCACGCACTTCGCCGACAATAGGGTTTTGTTCGAACTCAGCCTTCAGCCTATTGTGCAGGTAAGCCCCTTTCTGGGCGGCCTGACCGGCCAGATCTTCCCGCTCGACAATATCCAGCACGGCATTGGCCGCCGCAGCGCCAATCGGATGGCCGGAATAAGTGTAACCATGGGAGAATGAGCCAACACGAGGCGTCGCCTCTTCCATAACGTCGTATATTTTTTGCGAGATGATTGAGGCCGATAACGGCACGTAAGCGGAGGTCAATCCCTTGGCGACAGTGACAAGATCCGGCTCCATCCCGTATAAATCAGAGCCGAACATCGCGCCTGTGCGACCGAAGCCGCAGATCACCTCGTCAGCGATCAACAGCACATCATATTTTTTCAGCACGGCCTGAATTTTGGGCCAATAACCTGCCGGAGGCGGTGTGATGCCACCTGTGCCTAAAACCGGCTCGGCAATAAACGCCCCAACCGTGTCCGGCCCTTCAGCGATGATGAGCGCTTCAAGTTCGTTTGCACGGCGTTCAGAAAAGGCCAATTCTGTTTCGCCTGGAAAAGCACTGCGATAGAAATGTGGAACGCCAGTGCGCAGGATACCGGCTATCGGTAGGTCCATATGGTCATGGTAAAAACTCAGCCCGGTCATCGAACCAGAGACAACCGAGCAGCCATGGTAGCCACGCTCGCGGGCAATGATCTTTTTCTTGCGAGGAAGCCCCCGCAAATTATTGTAATACCAGACGATCTTTGCCTGCGTTTCATTGGCGTCAGAGCCTGAAAGACCATAAAACACCTTGGACATATTGCCCGGTGCCATTCTGACCAGTCGATCAGACAGGCGCGCAAGCTCTTCTGTCGTATGGGCCGCGTAGGAATGGTAATAGGCAAGCTTGTAAGCCTGTCGCGCGATGGCTTCGGCCACTTCAGTGCGTCCGTAGCCGATGTTGACGCAGTAGAGACCGGCAAATCCGTCGATATATTCCCTGCCCGTTGCATCCTTGATGCGAACCCCTTTGCCCGTCTCCATGATGGTCGGCTCAGTGGCACCGGAGGCGTAATCCTTGAGATAGGTGAAGGGATGGAGAACCGTACGGCGGTCCATGTCGGTGATTTCAGCAATGTTCGTCATCATTATTTCCTCAGGCGGCCAGACCGCCGTAACGCAGGTATTTCAGTTTGATCAACTCCCGGGAAAGAGGCGCATCTTCGCCGTATCCAGGATTGTCTGTTCTGTTTGATAGCCTTGCAACAAAGTCTATGTGCATCGCAGCGCAGATTTTCGATATGATTTGTTGCTATTGCGAAGAAATCCTGCATTCTTTTCAAGAATGACGAAGAAATCATGCGGGAATCTCAATGCAGCTTGATCGCCTCGACGCCCGCCTCCTGAATATTTTGCAAACGCACAATCGCCACAGCACCGAAGAACTGGGGGCGTTGGTTGGCCTGTCTGCAACCGCAGTGCAGCGACGGCTCAAACGCCTGCGCGAAAATGGGGTGATCGAGGCCGATGTCTCGATTATCCGGCCCAAAGATGTCGGTCGGCCAATCGCCATGCTGGTGCTGGTGTCTCTAGAGCGCGAAAGGGCCGATATTGTTGACCGGTTCAAGCAATCCATTCGCCAGACACCCGAAGTGATGAACGGCTACTACGTCACCGGCGACTCTGACTTCGTGCTCATTGTTACGGCACAAAGCATGGAAGATTACGAAGGCTTTACGCGGAAATTCTTTTATGAAAACCCTGATATCAAGGGCTTCAAAACGATGGTCGTTATGGATCGGGTTAAGGTCGGCTTCTCGGTGCCTATCGACTTTGACGACTTTTCCTGACGGCACAATAGACTTAGGGATGACAGATTTTACAGTCATAACGAGAAAATAAAATTTATACTCTAATTTAATAAAGAAATTGGCTCTTCATAATTTGACCCTTATCTATTCCCTCAGTCGATCACAAAAACTGCTCCCCCATTTCATTCTCCGAAGACTTTGAATGGCTCTATCGCAAATTTTTAAAAGAGTTACAGAAACGGCTATCGCTGGACGCAATTATGCCGCGAGTGCGGCGAATTTCTTGAATGCTGATTGGCCACCGGTCGAAAATTGTTGCTTGCGGAGGTATTGCCAAGTTGTTTGACCCCGGCGTTTCATCGATCGAGACGACATGAAATTGCCGGGCACTTTCCCGGGTCTGAAGCGGTTTCGTTTTCCGCGTGAAGTTGTCGCCTACGCGGTCTGGGCCTATCATCGGTTTGCTCTGAGCACGGTCGATGTAGAAGATCTTCTTGCTGAACGCGGTGTTATCGTGAGCAGGGAAACGGTTCGTCTCTGGATCAACCGCCTTGGCCGACATTTTGCCGACTGCATTTGGGGAGACCGGCCCAAGCCGAACGATAAGTGGCATATGGATGAGGCCATCATCACGATCAGTGGGAAGAAATATTGGCTCTGGCGGGCCATTGACGCCGATGGTGACGTACTCGAAATTCTGGTTCAAACTTGCCGCAATACCAAAGCTGCAAAGCGTTTTTTCTCCAGACTGGTCAAGCAATTCAGTAAACCACGTGTCGTCGTGACGGACAAGCTGCGAAGCGACATCAAGCCGATACAAAACCTGGTGCCAGATGCTGATCATCGGGCACACAAGGGCCTGAAAACAGAATTGAAAACGCTCACCGTCAGACCAGGAAGCGAGAGAAGATCATGGAGCGGTTAAAATCGCCCCGCCAAGCACAGCGCTTCCTGTCAGCCCACAATCAGATAAAAACTATCTTTCGTCCCCGCCGATACAAACTCTCAGCTCGCTCCTGGCGACACGTCAGGGCAGATGCCTTCTGCCTGTAGTCCAACTACACTACAGAAATGACTGCTTGAAAAGCAGCGGCTGCGCCGCCTTGCAACCAATGACAAACAACTTGGCAATGCCTCCGATACGTCTTCTAAGAAGGCCGCCGTGCCGTAGCAGGTGCAGGCTGCCCCGCAAGCGGGTGGACACGCCAAAATCTCTACGATTAAAGGTCCTATTAGTGGTCGGCTTCAAATCGTTTCGGTGTTACTCAAAAATTCGGTCATTCGAGGCATCCACTCTTCTAAAAAACCTATGCCCCATTTATGATTTTTCCGACTATACAATATCAGCCTCCACAATCATCCTGCCGAATGAATGATGAATTTTACCCCACCGCTTAGCAGTACATGCGGGTAAAATCTTACCGGGAGATTGTCCATGTCCTCCAAAAAATTGTCAGAATATTTGTCTGATGAAAATTTGTACTATGTCCCTGAAATATTTGACTGCATGTCAACCAAAGCCGCCGAAATAAACGGCTTTAAAATGGTGATGATATCCAGCAGTGACTTTTCCTGTGCTTACACCGGCATTCCCGACCTCAAGCTTCTGACGGTTGACGAATATGCTGGTATGGCGGAACGCATTACCAATATGACGGACATGCCCCTGTTCATTGATGCTGACGAGGGGTTTGGGCGTCCGTTGCAGACATTTCAAGGATGTCGGAGGCTGGCCAAGGCGGGTGCGCAGGCGATCTTGATCACGGATCTTGCCGCCAATGGCAGGCCGGGATTGTTGCCGATTGAAGAGGCCGTCTACCGGTTCCGCGCCGCTAAGGATGGACTTGCGGGGACGGATTGCTTGCTTCTCGCCCGCTGCGACCACAGCGTTGACAACGACTTTGACGAATTTGTAGAGCGCTGCAATCGTTACCTCGAAGTGGGCGCGGATATCATCTGCCCGCTTGAGCTTAATCGCTCGCAAAAATACGGCAGTAAGATTGCTGCGGCCAAGAAGGTGGCCGAACACGTCAAAGCACCCTTCTGGTATCCCAATATGGAAAAGGAAAAGGCCGAAGACATCGCTAGCCTGCGGGAGTACGGCTATAAATTTGCAGGCGTCCATTATGCCTTTCGCGCAGCTATGCTGGCTATTCTGGACGCTGGTCGGCACGTATTTGAGAGCGGTACCAACGAGTATATCGCAACGGCGCATGATCACACGGGTTACAAGTTTCATTATTCGCCGATGAGTGCGTTTTTTAGGGGTGGCGAGTGGGTCGATAGGGAACGCCAATACTTGTCAAACCCTGACGAGGCTTTGGCCGTGCGCCTTGAAAAACACTTCACAGGTCCGACTGACAAGTTCTGACAACATGACAGTGCCTTCGGCTGAGTAAAGAACTCCTTCAGCACCGCTACAGGGGTGTTCCCTTCAATGGAGCAGGATTGAAGGCCGCTTGCGCATGCCTGAATGCCCGCAAACAGGTGAGAAGCCATCCATTGAAGGTGGCAGGAAGGAGCATTTTTACCGTTCGATAAAAAGCCAAAATGCCGCAATCGCAATCAAAAAAATGGGGAACGAGCTCGTCATGAAAACGGCTATCAAACGCAGAAACTTTATCAAAGCAGGCGCATCGCTGGCCGCATTCGGCCTGTTGGGCGATTTCGCAAACCATGCAATGGCGAAAAGTGTCGAGGGAGGCACGTTAAAAATTGGCACCAGCAATGAGCTGAATTACAACATGCTGTGCTTTGCCATGACCGGCGGCCCCTACGACTATGTCTATTCCTGGCCCATTTATGAATCGCTTTTCAAACCCAATGCCAATGGAACGATTGATCCCTGGCTTGCGGAATCGGTGGAAAGTGATGCCAAAGCGCTCACCTATACCATCCATATCCGGCGTGGCGTGACATTTTCCGATGGATCGGTGCTGAACGCCACTGTGGTGAAATGGAATCTCGATCACTACCTGAAAGTTGGAGCCAAGCGTGTCGCCTTGCTCGGCTCCATCACGTCGGTCGATGTGGTGGACGACTATACCGTACGGTTGGTGCTCTCAAAATGGAGTTCGTTCATTCCCGCCGCTCTGTCGCGTGAGTGCGGCTATATGTTTTCACAACAGCATTATGAAAAATACGGCGATGAATATTGCCAGCAGCACCCGGTTGGAACCGGTCCCTTCGTATTGAAGGAATGGGTGCGGGATGTCAGCAAATCATTCGTGCGCAATGAACACTATTGGGGCGGCAAGGTTCTTCTCGAGGCCGTTCAGTATACGATCTACAATGACTCGCTGGTGGGTCAGGCAGCCTTGATGTCGGATGAAATCGACGTGATGATTGGACTGGGCCTGAATGGTGTCAAAACGCTCGCCGCCAGCGGCTTTGATGCCCCGATTGAGCCATTGCAAGACCATGCGTCGCTGTTGGTGTTCAACTCCCTCAACACCAGCAATGATGATCCGATGGGCAATCTGCTGGTGCGCCAAGCCATCAGCCATGCCATCAACAGAAAATCCATCATCGAGGCGGCATTTCTGGGCTATGCCGATATTGCCAGCCAGTTTGGTATTGGCAGCCATTTCGTCAATAAGGACATTGTCGGTTACGATTACAATGTTGCCAAGGCGAAAGAGCTGCTTGCGAAAGCGGGTTTCCCCCAAGGCTTCTCGACAAAAATTCAGGCGGCCGCCAGCGATACCAACAAGATCGTGTTGCAAATCATGCAGGCCGATCTGGCCAAAGTCGGCATACAAGCCAAAATCGAATTGCTGACAGGGGCTGCTTCCAACAAGGCTGAAACCGGCTGGGGAAGCGGCATGTGGTACCACACATCCAGCGTCTATGTGGATGTGGCCATGCAAATGTCGAGCATGTTTCCAAAAGGACTCACCGGCGGTGTTCTTGGCCTGACCACCATGTTGCGCCCCGATGATGTCAGTGATGCGCTTGTACGGGCCGTATCATCCACCTCGGATGCGGAATCGGTCAAAGCGGTTGGTGAAGCCAACAAGATGATGATCGACACCTACGCACTCTACGTGCCGATTGCACAATATTCGACGATTTACGTTCTCAGCAAGCGCGTCAAGGCATCAGGTATCGGCGCGACATTCTTCTCCGTCGCCTCCCTCTCCACCGCGTATCTCGACACGTGATCACCTATCTCCTGAAACGGCTGGCTGTTGCTGGCTTCCTGATGCTGCTGGTATCCGCGCTGGTGTTTTTGCTGATGCGCGGATTACCGGGCGATCCTGCGCTGATTGCGCTTGGCGATTCCGCATCCGCTGATGCCATTGAGGCCTATCGCAACCGCATGGGGCTCAATGATCCCTTGATTGTGCAGTATGTTCATTGGATCACGGGCATCTTGCTGCGGTGGGATTTTGGCAAGTCGGTGCTGAACGAGCAGAATGTCTCGCTCATGATCAGCCAAAGGCTGCCCAATACACTGACGATTGGCATTCCCTCGATCATTTTGGGGATCATTCTGGGCCTGCCGATTGGCATTTTGAGCGCAATCACCAGAGGTACGTGGATCGATCAGAGCTTCACTCTGATTGTGAACGCTTTTCTGGGAACGCCGCGGTTTCTGGTGGCGATTTTTGGCGTCTTCATTCTCGCCTTCAAGCTGAGGCTCATTCCTCTTCAGGGCTACACACCGCCGTGGGTGGATTTGGCGGCCTATGCGCACAAAGCGATATGGCCTGTCTTTATCAACAGCATCTATATTTTTGCGGTTCTGGCCCGCTACACACGCTCCAACCTGCTTGAAGTGATGACGCAGGATTATATCCGAACGGCGCGCGCCAACGGCCTGTCCGAGACGCGGGTTATTTTCCGCCACGCCCTGAAAAACGGTCTGATCCCGGTTGTGACCATCATCGGGTTGCAGATGCCGCAAATTATCGCAGGCGCAGTGATTATCGAGTCCATCTTCAACATCCCGGGTGTAGGGCAACTGGTGCTCAATGGCGTTTTAAACCGGGATTATCTGGTTGTGCAGGCGGCGGTGCTGGTGATTTCCATGGCGACAATTGCATCCAACCTGATGGTGGACCTGACCTATGCCCTGATCGATCCGCGCATAAAAAGAATGTCATGGTGATGCCGATATGACGAAAACAAGCGCAACCGTAAATGAGCCTATCCAACGCAATGCTGGCAGAATGCTGGCGGGCCGTCTTTTCGCACGTGGTTTAATCGTTCAGGCCTGCTTTGCAATTCTTGTCCTGTTTGGGCTTTTGGCCCTGTTTGCCGACCTTGTCGCACCCTATGACCCCAATGCGCAGGATCTGGTGGCAGCGCTGCACACGCCGTCTTCGGCCCATTGGCTTGGGCAAGACAGCCTCGGCCGTGATGTGTTGAGCCGCATCATCTATGGCGGGCGTATTTCCATGGCCGTCAGCGTCATGGCAGGCATTCTGGCCGCCATTGCGGGCATTGGTTTTGGCCTATACGCGGGCTATGTGGGTGGCAAAACCAGTCGTTTTATCATGGGCTGTACCGATGTGCTGCTCAGTGTGCCCAATCTGGTTTTTTCCCTCATTCTTGTGGCCATTCTGGGCAGTGGGGTTTTGAGCGTTGTGCTTGCCATTGGCATCGGATTCATCCCCACCTACATCCGCATGGTCAATGGGTTGGTCTTATCGTTGCGCGAGCATGATTATATTCTGGCCGCGCGTCTGATTGGCCAAAAGCCGCATTCCATTCTTCTTAGGCATCTGTTGCCCAATAGTTTTCCAACCTTGATTGTGCTGTTTACCATCAATCTGGGTAATGGCGTGCTGACGGAATCGACCCTCAGCTACCTTGGTGTTGGCATCGGTCCACCAACGGCATCGTGGGGCAGCATGGTGTCGGATGTCTATCCCTATCTCATGGGTGCCCCATGGCTGGTGGTCAGCCCTGCACTTTGCATCATCCTGGTGATCATTGCATTCAATGTGGTGGGTGACAGCCTGCGCGATGCGCTTGATCCTCGCTTAAAGGGGAAATTGTAATGACCCATACCCCTCACTTGCTGGAGGTGAAAAACCTCAGAACCTCCTTCTTCACCGAGGACGGCGAAGTGAAAGCCGTCAATGATGTTTCCTATCACCTTGACCAAGGGGAAGTGATTGCAATTGTTGGAGAAAGCGGCTGTGGAAAGTCCATCACCCAGCTTTCTGTGATCCAGCTTGTTCAGTCTCCCCCCGGCAAAATACTGAGTGGAGAGGTCATTTTCGATGAGCAGTCCTTGTTGCAATACAAGCCGAAGTCCAAGGAAATGCGCTCCGTGCGCGGGGCGGGAATTGCCATGATTTTCCAGGAGCCGATGACATCCCTGAACCCCGTGCTCACCGTTGGCCAGCAGCTTTCAGAAGTCATCAAGGTCCATGCCCGTGTGAGCAAGAAACAAGCCTGGCAACGAGGAATCAAGGCGCTTGAAGCCGTGGGCATTCCCGATCCTGCCGCGCGCATGAAAAACTATCCTTTTGAGATGAGCGGCGGCATGCGGCAACGCGTGATGATCGCAACTGCTGTTGCCTGCAACTCCAAGGTCTTGATTGCGGATGAGCCGACAACGGCGCTGGACGTCACCACGCAAGCGCAAGTCATGGAACTGTTGCTGGATTTGGTCAACAGCCACGGAAAATCGCTGATCATTATTACCCATAATCTCGGGTTGGTGTCGCGCTATGCCAAGCGCGTTTATGTGATGTATGCCGGAAAAGTTGTTGAATCCGGCACAACCGAACAACTGCTCACCGCACCGAAACATCCCTATACGCAAGGGCTTCTGAACTCGATGCCGAAACTGGAAGGCAACAAGAATGATGATCTTGTTCCCATTCAGGGCGCTCCACCACGGTTGAGCGGCCTGCCGGATCAATGCGCGTTTTTGCCCAGATGCCCGGCCGCGCAAAGCCGATGCGCTGATAGTTCTTTTCCGCCCCTGCGAACAGTCGGGACGCAAGGCCATACTGCGGCTTGCCACCTTGCTGACATGGATGCAGACAGACTGATTGCCGGAGTGCGGACATGAAAGAGCAGGTGATGCCGGATGATCCGCTGCTTGTGGTGGAAAACCTTCGAAAATATTTTCCAATCCGCCAAGGCTTTACCCGTGAAAAAATCGGCGACATCAAGGCGGTTGATGATGTGTCGTTCAGCATCCACAAAGGGCAAACCTTTGGTCTTGTGGGAGAAAGTGGCTGCGGCAAGACCACGACGGGCAAAAGCGTGCTCGGCATCAACAATCCGGTCGAGGGAAAAATACTTTATAAAGGAAAGGATCTCGCGCGGTTGAGCGAGCGCGAATTCCGCCCCTATCGCCGTGAATTGCAGCTTATTTTCCAAGACCCGTACGGCTCACTCGACCCTCGGCAATCCGCCGCATCCATTCTTGAAGAAGCCATTCAATCCGGTGGCGCGGGCCTTGCGGCAGGAGGATTGCGCGCAAGGGTCCATGACCTTCTGGACATCGTTGAACTCGGGAACGCCATGGGACGGCGCTATCCACATGAAATGAGCGGCGGGCAAAGGCAACGTCTTGGCATAGCCCGCGCGCTGGCCTGCAAGCCCGAATTGATTGTGTGCGACGAGCCGGTTTCGGCGCTTGATGTGTCCATTCAAGCGCAGATTATCAATCTTTTCAAATCCATCCAGAAAGAGCTTGGCATAACCTACCTGTTTGTCGCCCATGATCTGGCGGTGGTCAGGCATATCAGCCACCATATCGGGGTGATGTATCTGGGACGTCTGGTGGAAGTGACGGATGCCGAACAGCTCTATTCGGATGCTCGCCATCCCTATACCAAGGCGCTGTTATCGGCCATTCCGATTACCGATTATTATGCCGAGCAAAAGCGTGAACGGATCGTGCTTCGCGGTGAAGTGCCAAGCCCTATGAATAAGCCTTCCGGCTGTCCGTTTCATCCTCGGTGCGCGCAGGCGACAGCCGAATGCAAGGAAATCGTCCCCGAGTTACGCAGCGTTGGCCAAAACCACACAGCAGCTTGCCATCATGTCTAGCAGAACTGCATAATCAACATAAACGGTCTTAGACATGGCACACGGTGCCATCATGTGCACAGCAGAGGACAGATATCGTGCTTGATACGCTCACAATGCCGCCACCAGACAAGATTCTCGCCTTGATGCCGATCTTTCGGCAGGATAGCCGCAGTCACAAGCTTGATCTCGGTGTTGGCGTCTATCGTGATGCATCGGGTATAACCCCTGTGCTGCGGGCTGTCCGAGAGGCTGAAGCACGGATTTTGCGAGACCAGACCACCAAGGCTTATATCGGACCCGCTGGTGATGCCGTCTATTGCGATCTCATGACAAAACTCGTCTTTGGAGATCACGCACCATTTGAGCGCATCCGTGCCATACAGACCCCGGGCGGGGCTGGCGCGCTGACGGTCATCTGTGGCCTGATTGCCAAGTCTGCGCCAGACGCAACCCTGCTGGTGCCCGATCCGACATGGGTCAATCACCTGTCAATCATCGAGGATCATGGTTTGGCGGTGAAACGCTGGCCCTATCTTGATCCCACCACGGGCGGTGTCGATTTCGAAGCATTGAAACAGGTCGTGCGCTCGGCTAAGGCGGGTGACGTGATTTTGCTGCATGGCTGCTGTCATAACCCCTCCGGCACGGATATCAATCAGGCGCAATGGCGTGAACTTGGCGCACTGTTGGCTGAAAAGGGCGTCGTGCCGTTTATCGACATTGCCTATCAGGGTTTCGGTGATGGCCTTGATGAAGATGCATTTGGCGTGCGGTACCTCGCCACCTTGGTTCCTGAAATGCTGGTTGCCTCTTCATGCTCCAAGAATTTCGGCATCTACCGTGATCGCACAGGCGTGGCCTTTGTACTAGGCCAGACACAGAAACAGGCCGAAATTGCTGCCGCACAGATGGTGGTCAGGGCCCGTATTGCCTATTCCATGCCCCCGGATCATGGCTCCCGCATTGTCAGCACCATCCTTCAGGATGCGGATCTATCGGCAGACTGGCGAGCAGAACTGGAGGACATGCGCAATAACATCATCGGCCTGCGTCAAGCGCTTGCCAAGGCGTTCCAACTTAGAACCCAGAGCAACCACTATGATTTCCTTATCGCCAACAAGGGCATGTTTTCTCAGCTGGGCGTGACACCGCAACAGGTCGAGCGATTGCGTAACGAGTTTGCAATTTACATGGTTGAGGACAGTCGCATCAACATTGCAGGGTTGCGCCACGAGCAGATCGACAGTTTTGTCGAGGCGGTTGTGTGCATCACACGCTGAAATGCATGGCGCATAGGCCCTCAATGTAGTTTCTTGCCAAACACATCCACCAACGTTTTCATCACGGCGCGCTCAGCGCCGGACAGCTCCCGATCAGCGGAAAAAATGATGGAGAGCGTGCCGGAGATTTCCTCCTGATTGATCTTCACCGCCACCAGACGCCCGGTTTCGAGGTCTTTTTGAACCGAAGAGGCCGGCAGAATCGTGCAGAGGCTGGCGCGGCGAACCATGGCGATGGCCAGTGCAAGAGAGCCAACTTCGATCTTGGAATGCGGCTCCAGATTGCGCGCATGGGTGGCGGCGGCAAAACTCTGGTGAATGCTGAGATGCCGCGCGCCTAACACAAGGGGGAGTTCGCAGACTTCGGCCAGATTGATCTCGCTACGTCCACCAAAATTGAACCGCGGATTGGCAACCACCGACAGTGGCTCGCTGGGGCCAAGCAGCACGCGTGGAAACTGAGGCTGGACCACCCCGACAATAGCAAGATTCAGTTCACCAGAACGAACTTTGTCATGCAGGATCGTGTTTGACGCTTCCGTTATTTCCATTTTCAGCGAGGGATGCTGAATGCTGATCATAGTCAGCGCCTCAGCAATTTTTTCGGTCAAGGCGCTATCGTGGCCGGAGCTGGGCAACATGCCAATCGAGACGCGGTGCTGGGTATGGGCTGCAATATCGCCGGATTGCCGCGACAGCCGATCCTGCCGCTTCTCCACCTCTGCCATCAGGGGCCAAAGATTAATGCCCGCATCGGTTGGCGTGGCACCCTCCTTGCTGCGCTCAAAGAGAGGCGTTCCCAGAACTGCTTCCATAGAATGAAGCTGTGCTGACACCGAAGACTGGGCGAGATTAGCCACCCGCGCCGCCGCTGAAATGCCGCCGCAGCGGTGGACAAGATTGAAATAATGCATCTGGCGCGCCGTCAGTTGTGGATCAAACACAACATTTTGCTCTTCGCGTTCCATATTTTCCCGCAGCAGCGCTATAAAACGTCGTGCTTTTGTCTCCAATGCACCGCTTGTGCCGACACGCACCATAGACACCAGAGGCGGCACCAGAGATTCGCGATAAATACGGCTGATTCCCAGCCGATTGGCCACCATGCTGGAGGGCAACAAAAACCGCATATGGGGGAAATCCGAGAGAAGACGCCCAAGTTCTGCCGGTCCGGCATCCACGAATTTCAGCCGCGCGGATAACCCATGCTGATCCGCATAATGGGCAACGACCTGCATCTGGTGAGCGCTCATCCTGACAACGGCTAGAATATCCGCATCGGCTTTAATATCTGTCACCGGATCCGTGGCGCTGACGGCTATCCACGGGTCGCGATACAACAATTCAGTCCCAGGCTCTTCCCGGAACGAGTGCTCATTATGGCAGCCGATCTCAATCGTGGCGCAATGTTCGGCTGGAATGTGATCCATCGATTCTCTGATGAAACCACCGCTTGCTGCACTGGCTGTGTCGAGAAACTGGCAGGCTATAAAGGTTTCGGGGTGCTGTAGGCCCATTTGCTGAATGGCACAGCTCACGGCCTTCGTCATTCTGCCGATGGAAAAATTCAGGTCGATCCGAACGGACAGCTTTTCCATCCGGTTTGCAGGGATCGCCAGACTGCGTCTTGAAAATTCCTCCAGATGCAGAAGCACTGCCGCATTTCGATAAAGCCAGAAGGCTGATGGCAAAAGGCCGAGGTAGCGCCCTTTGCGCTCGAAAAGCTTCATATGCAGGCGATCTTCCAAGCCGTGTAAAGCAGCGCTCAAAACGGATGGAGCTATTCCAAGCGCGCGGGACGAATTGGAAATGCTGGGATTCTGGCACGCCAGAACGAATTTCGCGAGAGGCTTGAGCTCAATGCCGTAATGGTCCATTCGCCGAGCATAGGGTTACGCTGCGTGGCTCTCAAGTGACGTAACAACGATTTCCGAGAGAACGTTGGGCAAATTTCACATGGTTTCAATCCTTGCGGGAATACATGCCTATTCTGCTTGGGATGCCTTGTTGCTCTTGTCGCCAAACGTGCAATTCTATTTTTCCGATGGGCCAGTTGGAGTGAGTGCAGGTATACAACGCATAAACTCAACCCCATAGTTCACGGGCATTTCACTGTTCTTCGAAAGTGGTTCCCGTGGCACACAATGCTCGTCCAAACATCTGCCAGCCAGAAAACAAACCGTATGAAGGTGTGAGCGACCAATCATGCCGGACCATGATGGCTGTGTTGCAAAAGCAGGGCGAGTTGCTCATTGTCGATGAAGAAATCGATCCCGTTTATGATCTTTCGGCCCTGCTGTCTTTGACACACGAAACACATGCGGTTCGCATCAACAAGGTCAAGGGATCGGCGTTTCCGGTGTTTGGCAACCTTCTCTCAAGCCTTGATCGTATTGCGCTGGCGCTGGATGTTCCACGCGCATCGATCCAGTCCACCTTACTGGCGTCGGTGCAAAAGCCGGTTGCGCCGGTCGTTGTGGAAAATGCTCCTGTTCAGCAGCAGCGTTTTGAAGAGGGTGTGTTGGCGCGCCTGCCTGTTCCGACGTTTTTCGATAAGGAAACCGGCCCCTATATCAGCGCGGGCATGATGATTGCCCGTGATCCGGAGACCGGCCTTGGCAATGCCTCTTACGCACGCCTGAAAATCCTGAGCCCGACAGAGGCGCTGATTGGCATTGCCCCCAACCATCATCTGGCCATCATGGCCCGCAAGGCTGCGGACAAGGGTGAAGCCCTGCCGTTTGCCGTAGTTTTGGGTGCTCATCCGGCCATTCAGCTGGCCGCCTGCCTCTATCTGGGCCTTGGTGATGACGAGATGCATTGCGCCGGAGCACTCTTGGGCGAGCCTGTGCGCATGGCCCGCTGCTGCAACAGTGATATTCTGGTGCCCGCCGAGGCCGAGATTGTCATTGAGGGCCATATCCATGCCAATACGCCGATTGTCGAGGGACTGGTCTCTGAATATCACGGCATGTACGAGGATTATGGCAGCGGCGTGCTGGCAACGTTTGAGAGCATGTCAGCCCGCAAGGATGCGATGTTTCAGGTGATTTTGCCCGGTTATCACGCTGAGCACATTTATATTGCCGCCGTTCCCATCGCCGTCAGCCTCAAGGCCCAACTTGCCCGCGTGATCCTCAATGTCGGTGAAGTGGCGGTGACGGCCTCTGGGTGCGGCCGTACCAATGTTGTGGTGCAGATCGACAAGCCGCGTCCTGGGCAAGCCCGACGCGCCATGGCCATCTGCTGGGGTGCGGTTTCCATTGTGAAATCCGTGACGGTTGTGGATAGCGATGTTGATCCGTGGGACATCAACGCCGTTGAACTGGCAAAATCCACCCGTATGCGGGTAGACCGGGATATTCTGATCATTCCGGGCATGCCCGCTGATCGCTCCGAACCGCAGGAAGAGGCAGGCATGGTGGCCAAGATTGGCTATGATGCCACCTGCAAAGCCGGAGACCGCAAGGAAGGCTATGACAAGGCATTGCCGCCGCAAGCGTCTTATGAGCGCATGAGCCGTGTGATTGCGGCGATCAAGCCGGAGGGCGCGGTTTGAAACGCCTGATCGTCGCGATAACCGGGGCATCTGGTGCCTGCTACGGGGTTCGTGCCCTGGAGATGCTCCGCGACATCGATGGTATTGAAAGCCATCTGATTATTTCTCCCGCAGGACTGCGCACGGCGATTGAAGAAGAAGCAGTGGAGAGCGCTGACCAGATTCGTCAACTGGCTGATGTCGTTCACAGCCACAAGGACATCGGGGCCTCTATTGCTTCAGGCTCGTTTCGGGCGCATGGCATGTTGGTGGCACCGTGCTCAATTAAGACCCTGAGCAGCATTGCCAATTGCTATAATGATGATCTCATTACCCGTGCCGCAGATGTCTGCCTCAAGGAGCGGCGGCGCGTTGTGTTGATGGTGCGCGAAACGCCCTTGCATGCCGGGCATATCGCGCTGATGGATCAAGCGACACGCAACGGTGCGATTATCATGCCGCCGGTGCCGGGATTCTACACACAGCCCAAAACATTGGCCGATCTGGTGAGCCAGACCGTTGGCCGGGCGCTTGATCTGTTTGACATTGATCACCCATCCGTGCGCCGCTGGAAGCAGGAGGGTGATGCTTGACCCATTGATACGTTGGCCCAGCAATCGCGGGGCAGATGTTATTCGCCGTTCAAAAAACAAGGGGAACTGCGGTGGTTCGTATGAACTGCCGTATAACGGAGAAAACCATGGCTAAAATATTGAAATATTGCGAAAAATTCGCATCCAGATCTGCGCGCGCTGTGACTGTGACGCTGACTTTGCTTGGGGCAAGTGCGGCAATTTATGGCATCAACGCCCCATTGGCCATCGCTGAAGAGCAGCCCGTCAAGGGTGGCGAAATGACCATTATCAATGGCTCAGACATCAAGAGTTGGGACCCGGCCATTATCGGCGGCACCTATCCGGGTGGCCCCATGGATATGTTGGATGCCATCTATGGCTTTCTTGTCTATGTGGACGTGGATGGCAAGGTACAGGGCGGCATGGCCAAGAGCCTGACCAGCGTGGATGCCAAAGTCTGGACACTGACATTGCGCGACGGTGTGAAGTTTACCGATGGTGGCTCTTACGATGCCGAGGCGGTAAAATTCAACTGGGAGCGTCAGGCCACGCCCGACACTCTTTCACCTTCACAAGGCTTTGTCGCCTCGTGGATTGGTGGTGTGAAGATTGTTGATCCTTTGACACTTGAGATCACACTGCCAAAGCCGGATCGCAATTTTGGTTCTTCGTTGGCGCAATTGGCTCCCTTCATTGCCTCGCCGCAAGCGCTGAAAGCCGCCAAGACCAAAACTGATATCAAGCCGGTTGGTGCTGGTGCCTTTGTGCTGGACAGCTGGAATCAGGGCGTTTCGATGTCCATGAAACGCAATCCGCAATACTGGGATCAGCCGCGCCCCTATCTGGACACGCTGAAATTCGCCATTATTCCCGAAACCAACAGCCGTATTGCCACCGTGGTTCAGGGTGGTGCCACAATGATGGCGGGCTATCCCTATCAGTTCGGATCAAACGCCAAAGCCGCAGGCGTTGCCACCCATGAAATTCCGATCCCCGGTCTCTATCGCGCTTACTTTAACCAGAAGAGCGGCTCCTTCACCGATCATCGGGCGCGGGAGGCTTTCTATGAAGCCATCAATCCATCGAAGCTGATGCAGGCCTATACGCAGGTCAGTGGTTACGACATTCCGACCAATTATTTCACCAAGTCGTCGCCATTCTATGATCCGACCTATAAACTTCCAACCTACAACCCCAAACATGCGCAGGAATTGTTCGACCAGCTTGCCAAGGATGGCAAGCCGTTCAACATCAAGCTGGTGACCTATTCCAACTCTGACCTGAAACGTCTGGCCTCCTATCTGCAACAGGCTTTGAGTGCCTATGATAACGTCACGGTCAATCTTCAGCTGGTTGATCAAGCCATGCTCAGTCCAACCTGCAAGGGGCAGATGAATTTCGATTTTTGTGTCGATGGCGGCGTGCTGGTGGCCAATGGTGCAGAGCCGATCATTTCCAATCTTCTCAGCACGAACGGCAATGATAATTGGGGCAAATACAACAGCACCGACATGGATAAAGAGCTGGCAGAAGCCAATGCCACCATGGACCCGGCTGCGGTAAAGGCGGCCTATGCCAAGGTGCAAAAGCGGGTTGCCACAGACCTTCCGCTTTACATTTTCGGTGCCGAGACCCGCTTCCTGCTGCTGCGCGACACCACGGGCGGCATCGTGCCCTCCAATGGCGGCATTTTGCAAAAGCAATATCTCTACGTCTGCAAGGACGCCTGCGCGTCCAAAGCCTCGAAGTAACACACTCCCATATTGGCGAACCGCACGTTCGGTTCGCCAATTTTCTCCTCAAGGTGTTGATCCATGTTTGATAAACGGCCCAGAACCACATTTCGCGAGCTCTTCTCCAAAGAGCAAGTTTTCACCCCCTGCGTTTGGGATTGCTATTCGGCCAAGGCGGCAGAAATGGCAGGGTTCAAGGCCATTCTGCTTAGTGGTGCATCGCTGGGCTTCAGCATGTCTGGTGTTCCCGATATGGGATTGCACAATCAGGAAGAACTGATCTGGGCCACTGACCGCATTGCCGACTATTCACCTCTGCCGCTGATCATTGATGCCGATGATTGCTTTGGCGATGTTGCCCAAGCCTACCGGACATGTCGCAGGCTAGCAAAGGCCGGAGCTGCCGCCATTCTGCTGGAAGATACACCCAATGAGCGCGGCTATGCCCGCTTTGGCCGCGCCATGGAGGCCGCGACGCTGGCAGGCAAGGTGGATGGCAATGTTGATCATCCCGTGGTCTCGCAAGAATTGTGGCTGGCCAAGATCAAGGCAGCCCTCGACGCCTGCGCAGGCACGGATTGTGTGGTGATTGCCCGCACCGAATCCAAGCTGGAAAAGGGTCTGGATGATGCGATTGAGCGCTGCGTGCGGGCCGAAGAACTGGGCGCTGAAATGACCTATGTCCATGGTCTGCGCACGCTGGAAGAATGCCAGAAAGTGGCCAAAGCTCTGCCCGGCTGGAAGATGTTCGGCGATGTGGCAACTGTCGGCGGCAAGGCCTTCGTTGAGTTGGAAGATATCGCCGCCCTCGGCTTCAATATGGTCACCATGCATTATCTCGAGAAAGGCTCGATGTACGGCATGATGGATTTTGGCCGTCGCGTTTTTGCTGATCGCAGCACCCGCTATTCCGACGAGCACACTATGGGCGGCTATTCCAGAGAAGAGCAGCGCCAGATGCTGGAGCGCGACATCGGCTGGATGGATGCCGAAGAAGAGTGGAAGAAAATCTGAAAGTCCGTCCCATAATTGGTGCTGGCGGGCTGCAAATGGCAATTTCTGCGCTGAGCTTGATGCATTCGCATTTCCGGACGAAAAACCGCTTCGCACTTTTTCTGGAAATGCTTGTGCTCACGTACTTGAGTACGCTCCGCTCCGGTTCTCGAAATCACCATTTTCGCCACGCCAGCACCAATTCTGGAACAGACTTTGACCGTTTATTGAAACAGAGCCGCTGAAAGGAGGTGACGACGTGACCATACAAGCCATGCCCTATGTAAAGGCCATCTCGACACGGCTTTTGGCGGGAATTCCCGTCTTCCTCCTCGTCACCTTTGGTGCAACGGCGCTGTCCAGCATTGCACCGGGATCACCGGCGCAGCTGATCTTGGGCGATAATGCCACGGCTGAACAGGTGACAGCCCTCAACCAGACCTACGGCTATGACCTGCCGGTTTGGGAACGCTATCTGAAATGGCTTGGTGATCTGTTTCACGGTGATCTTGGGCAAACGCTGTTTTCCCAGCAGCCTGTGCTGCACGTGGTAATGGATCGCGCCGCTGTCACCTTTGAAATCGCAGCCCTTGCCATGCTGGTGTCCATGCTTGGCATCCCACTTGCCATGTTCACCGCAAGCCATCCCGGCAAGCTCGCCGACCGGGTCTTGCGCTCGGTGGCCTCCGTGGTGTTGGCCGTGCCAACCTTTGTGATCGTGGTGCTGTTGAGCTATCTGTTTGCCATCGTGCTGCGCTGGTTGCCTGCAACGGGCTGGGTCAATTTCTCTGAAAATCCGCTGGCCAATCTCTGGTATGTGGCGCTTCCGGTGCTGTGCCTTAGCCTGCACCAGACGGCTTATCTCTACCGTGTCGCCCGCAATGAATTCATCACCACCCTGCAGGAGGATTTCATTCAGGTGGCGCGGGCCAAGGGTCTGCCGCTTGGCTATATCCTGTTTCGCCATGTGTTGCGTCCGTCCATGCCGCAGATCCTCACGGTGATGGGCCTATCGCTGACGTATATGCTGGCGGGTTCTTTCGTGGTTGAGAGCTATTTCGCCGTGCCGGGCATTGGCTGGACTGTGCTCACGGCGGTCAAAAGCCACGATATTCCGCTGGTGCAGGCGATTTTGTCGCTCACTGTCGTGGTGTTCGTCACCATCTTCATGCTGGTGGATATCGGCTATGCCATCATCGATCCACGGGTGAATGTCACATGAGCACGCCCGGCACTCCTTCACCATCAATGGTAGATAAGAACAGCGACCTGAGCGCGATTGTGCGAGCCAATATGCCATGGTCGGCCAGATTGCGGCTGCCGGGTGCAAGCCCCTTTGAGCTGGTTGCGCTCGGCTTTCTGATCCTGCTGGTGCTGACCGCGATTTTTGTCAATTTCATTCCGGGCCTTGTCAGCCCCAGATTCCCCTACGGCGATTTTTCCCAGCCGCCAGAATGGTCATTAAACGGGCTTCTGGGAACCGATGATATTGGCCGCAGCATCCTGTCGCGCGTGCTCTATGGGGCGCGGGCATCGTTGATGATTGTTGGCGTCGCCACCTGTATTTCAGTGTTCGCTGGCCTGTTGTTGGGCATGCTCGCAGGCTTCTATCGCGGCATTTTTGAGCGCATGGTTGATCTTTACGCCAATACAATGTCGGCTCTGCCGTCCATTCTAGTGGTATTGGCCTTCGTGACGGCCACAGGACCCTCGGTGCTGACGATTATGCTCACCCTTGGCATTCTCGATATCGGCACTTACGCCCGTGTTGCCAAGGCGGGTGTGATTTCCCAGAGCAACCGGGACTATGTTCTCGCCGCCCGCGCCATGGGGGCAAGAGATAGCCGGATTCTGCTGAAGGAAATTCTGCCCAATCTGGTCCCGGCGCTCACCGCCGTCATGCCCACCTTGATGGCGGGCCTGATCATCACCGAAGGTTCGTTGAGCTTTCTCGGCTACGGCATTCCGGCCCCGGCCCCCAGTTGGGGCGGCATGATTGCCAGCTCCACCGATCTGTTAAGCCGCTTTCCGTTACTGATCCTTGGCCCCGTGATGGCCATTATTCTGACGGTCTATGCGCTGAACACCGTGGGGGATTATTTCGCCCAGCGTCTCAACAGCCGCGAGAGGGAGAGCTGATATGGGCAGTGAAACCAGCCAGCTTCCTATCCTGTCTTGCGAGCGCATGTCCTGCACAATTGCGGCAAAACCTGCCCCTTTGCAGGTGCTGCACGATATCAATTTTTCTGTTCCTCGGCGCACAACACTGGGCATTGTTGGTGAGTCCGGTGCTGGAAAATCCATGCTGATCAAGTCCATCATGGGCATTGCACCAACACCGGTGCGGGTTGACGGGCGCATTGTTCTCGATGGAATTGATCTCTCAACCCTGAAGCCCAAAGCACGCAGCCAGATGATTGGCCGCAAAGTTGGCATCGTCTTTCAAAACCCGATGACCTCGCTCAATCCCTTTGCATCCATTGGGCGGCAGATTGAAGAAGCAGGGCGGTTTCATCTTGGTCTCAATCGGGCGCAGGCGCAGGAACGGGCCATTGAGCTTTTGACGGTGGTTGGCATTGCCGATGCCAAGGATTGCTATGGATATTTCCCGCACCAATTCTCCGGTGGCATGAAGCAACGCATCATGATTGCAACGGCCCTGATGTGTCATCCCGATCTGCTGATTGCTGATGAAGCCACCACCGCCCTTGATGTGACCGTGCAAAAGGAAGTTCTCGACCTTCTGCAAATCCTTCAGGAAGAGCGGCAGATGTCGATGATATTGGTGTCGCACAATCTGGGCGTTGTGGCTGGACGCACCGATAACATTTTGGTGCTCTACGGCGGCCATATCGTGGAAACGGGGCCGACAGCAGAGGTGTTTCGCAATCCGCGCCATCCCTATACCGGGGCACTGCTTTCGGCCATGCCAAGGATGGATCAGCCAGCCCATGCGCGGCTGCACACCATTCCCGGCCAGCCGCCCAGCCTTGCTAACCAGCCAAAAGGCTGTCCGTTTGCACCGCGTTGTCCGTCAGCGCAGGGGCCTTGCCATGACACCATGCCGCCAATGACCACAGATGGCGATCATCACTTTGCCTGTCATTTTCCGCTGATTGAAGCCTCCGCATTGCGGGAGGTTTCCCATGGTTGAGCCGCTGTTGAACGTCTCCGGCCTATCCGTCGATTTTTCGCGTGGGGCTAAGATGATGAAGGCCGTTGATAACGTGTCTTTCTCTTTGGCTCCGGGCGAAACGCTTGGTCTTGTCGGCGAAAGCGGTAGCGGCAAAACCACCATCGGGCGGGCGCTGCTCAGGCTGTTGCCGCAGGCCGACACCCAATGGACTGGGGCGATTGAATATCAAGGCGCTGACCTTGCCAAGCTCTCCAACGGCGACATGCGGCGTATGCGCGGCAAGCTGCAAATGATCTTTCAAGACCCGCTCTCCTCCTTCAATCCACGTCGCCGGGTTGAGGATATTGTGGCCGAGGGGTTGGTAATTCAGGGCGTTGCAAAGCCTGAGCGCGACAGGCGCGTGCGCGCAGCGCTCAAGGATGTGGGTTTTGATCTGGATGCTGTTGCGGGCCGCACCCCGCATCAGTTTTCTGGCGGCCAGTGCCAGCGCATCGCTATTGCCCGGGCGCTGGCCGTGGAACCGGAACTGATTGTCTGCGACGAACCGGTGGCATCGCTGGATGTGTCGGTTCAGGCGCAGGTGATCAACCTGCTGCAGGACATCCGCGAAACCCGCAAGCTTGCGCTGATCTTCATCTCCCATGATCTGGCCGTGGTGAAAAATGTCAGCGACCGCGTGGCAGTGCTCTATCGCAGCAGGATCGTCGAGATCGGTTTGGGCGAGGCGATTTATGCGCTCCCGGCTCATCCCTATACGCGCACCTTGCTGGAGGCTGTGCCGGTTGTGGATGCCAGCCGGAAAGTGACGCCAGAGCGCAAGCGTATGGAAGTTCCATCCAGAAACCAGCCGCTCAGTGGCTGCGCTTTCAGGACCCGATGCCCGCGTGCCACGGAGCTTTGCACCAATAAAGAGCCGGTGCTGCGGTTGGCGCTCCGGGGGCAGATGGTTGCCTGTCACCACCCCCATGATGAACCGGTATCAGCATGAGGTGGCGGTGATGAATAATGCTGATGATTTTGCAAACAATGCCTGGACAGCCATGTGCAATCTCTATCGCGCACCGAAAGTCGCGCAGTTTTGTGTTCGCTTGCAGGATGCTTACGGCATTGATGTGCCGCTGTTGTTGCTGCTGTTTTATGCCGATCAGCAAGGAATCGGCACGGATATCCAAGATTTGAATACATTCCTGACGGATGCGACTTCATGGCGTGAGGATGTTGTGAAGCCGCTGCGGACCATACGTCAGGGCATGAAGGGTCGCTACACGGAGCATGATGAGGTTCAGCTCCGTGAGACGGTCAAGGCACTGGAATTGCGGGCGGAACAAGTCCACGTCTCACGCCTCGCCCGCAGTTTTTTGCCGTATGCAAAACCAACGGAGCCAAGCCAGATGTGTGGCGCTTATCTCCTTGGCTGCTGCGTACCGGAGGACGAGTGCGTAGAGGCGCTTCTGGTTTTTCAAACCGCTGCCAATGACTCACAGATTCAAGAACATGACGAAGAAAGAAAGCTGCTATGAGTGATTTCGACAGAGTGGTGCGCGGAACCCTCGTAACCGAGGACGGGATCACTGAAAACGGCTTTGTGGCAATCCGCGATGGTATCATCGCAGCCCTTGGAAGCGGTTCTGCTCCAGCGGCCAGAGAGGTCGATGATTTCGGCTCGGCGCTGATCCTGCCCGGTATCATTGATGGACAGGTCCATTCCCGTTCGCAAAAGGATCAGGAAGATTTTATCTGGTCCACCCGATCCGCTGCGGCAGGCGGTGTTACCACAATCGTCGATATGCCCTATGATGCTGGCGGAAAATTGATCTGCACGGCAGAGCTTTTGACCGAAAAGGCCGAAAGTGCGGCCGAGCAGGCCCGTGTGGATTTTGCGCTCTACGGCACCATTCGTCCTTCCGATGGTCCAAAGCACATTACTGAGATGGCAGATTCCGGGGCAGCAGGCTTTAAATTCTCAACCTTTGAGACCGATCCAAACCGTTTTCCGCGCATTCCAACGCCGCTGCTCTATGCCGCCTTTGCTGAAGTGGCCAAGACCGGATTGATTGCCGGTGTTCACAACGAAAATGACGAATGCGTCAAGGTCTGGAGCGAGGCGGTGAAGGCTACAGGTCGCACCGACTATCTGACCCATGGAGAAAGTCGCCCACCGATTGCCGAAACACTGGCCATCGCTGAGGTCTATGAGATTGCAGCCGCCACCGGATGCCCGGCCCATATTGTCCACTGCTCGGTTGGGCGCGGCTATGAGCTTGCTCAAGCCTACCGCGCCCAAGGTGTGGACGCGACGATTGAGGCCTGCATCCATTACCTCGTGTGTAGCGAGGAGGAAGACGTGTCGCGTCTGCTGGGTCGCGCAAAATGCAATCCGCCCATTCGATCCGCCAAAGAGCGCGAGAAGCTCTGGCAGCATTTGGCCGCAGGCCATATCACCATCGTTTCCACCGATCATGTATCGTGGAGCCTTGCGGCAAAATCCGCGACTGTGATGTTGGAAAATTCTTCCGGCATGCCGGGTCTTGAGGTGCTCTCCAGCCTACTGCTGGACGGTTTGACAGATCGTGGCCTGCCACTCACCCATGCCGCAAAACTGCTGTGCGGCAATCCGGCCCGGCTGTTTCGCCTGACCGCCCAAAAAGGCGCGCTGGCTATAGGGCTGGATGCCGATATTGCCGTCTTTGCGGAGCGGCCAAGAATTTACGATGCGGCGACCAGCGGCCATAACGTGGTGGGTTGGAGCCCCTATGAGGGCAAGCGTATCCGCCACGCGGCTATTGCAACCTTCCTGCGCGGCCAGATGATTTTTGACGGCAAGGATGTTCTGGCAGCACCCGGAACGGGCCGCTTTATCAAGCCCACCCGCGCCCTATCAAAAGTGGCTTGATCCGATGGCCAATATGCAATCCGTTCCCAGTGTTGACCGCACAAAGCTGCAAGCCGATTTCGATGCGCTGGCAGCCCTCACAGAGCCGGGCCGCCCTTGGACACGCCGTTCTTTCACGCCCCTGTTTCTTGACGGTCGCGCTTACCTCAAAAACCGCTTTGAGGAGGAAGGTCTGGGCGTTCGTCTGGATGCCGCTGGCAATCTGATTGGACGGTGGGAGGGCATTCTCACTGACGCGCCCGTGTTGATGACCGGCTCGCACAGCGACACCGTGCCCAGCGGCGGGCGGTTTGATGGCGTCGCCGGGGTTTTGTCTGGTCTTGCTGCCATTCGGGCGCTGCGGCTTGCCGGTTATAGGCCGCAACACCCCATCGAACTCGTTGATTTTCTTGCCGAAGAACCAAGTGATTGGGGCCTGTCCTGCATCGGCAGCCGGGGTATGGCGGGGGCCTTGACCGACCATCATCTTGCTTTGCTTGGGCCCAATGACGAACCATTGTGCGAGGCGATAGACCGGATTGGCGGCAACGTCTCACAGCTTTCCAGCGCCCGCCGCGATGACATTGCCAGCTATCTGGAAATCCATATTGAACAAGGGCCGGTGCTGGAAGCAAAGCACATCCCGATTGGCGTTGTGACCGCCATTGCCGGAATCGGACGTGTGAAAGTACGTTTTGAGGGCATTGCTGGCCATGCCGGAACCTCACCCATGGATATGCGGGCTGATGCGGCTTTGGCCATGGCGCGGTTTGCGCTCTCCGTTCGGGATGCAGCTTGTGCCGCGCAGGACAAAGGGCATTTTACCGCCACCATCGGCGTGCTCACCATTGAACCGGGCGGGGCCAATGTGGTGCCGGGCGCATCCGAGGCCATCGTTGATATCCGCGCCGAAGACGATGGCATGATGGATAGTTTCATTGAGGCGTTGGAGGGCCTGGCCAGCAAAGCGGCTACTGATGAAAATTGCCATGTTGCGCTGTTTGAGCGCTTGAGCAAGACGCGGGCCGTTGCCTGCGATGCCTCCCTCAGATTGGTTTTGGAAAGCGCTGCCAGCGATCTCAATCTACCCACCCTGTCTCTTGCCTCTGGTGCGGGCCATGATGCGGCATTCATGGCCCAGATCACCAAATCCGCAATGCTTTTTGTGCCCTCGCGCGATGGCAAAAGCCACACCCCGGATGAGTGGACGGATAACGAAGCCATCGCGCTTGCCGCCGATGTGCTCGTTCGCGCCCTTGTCCATCTGGATAGCAACACGCCTTAGAGTTTGTCAGGGAAAAGTGGTCACCGGTTTTCCTGAAAAGACAAACTCAATCAAATGTCTGACGCCGCGGTGCCAGATCAATGCCTATTTTCAAATAAAGGACTGACCTATGACAACGATCATACTGGACGGCGACAGCCTCACCATCAAGCAAACGGTGCAGATCGCCCGCGAAAACGCACAGGTTGAGATTGGAGCCGCTGCACGGGCCGAAATCATCAAAAAGCGCGCCTATATCGAAGAAAACTGGCTGACGGAAAATGCACCGCCGACCTATGGCTTCAACACCGGCGTCGGCAAGCTCAAGGATTACAAGATCAATCAGGCCGATAATGAGCAGTTTCAGCTCAATATCGTGCTGTCACACTGCTCCGGCATTGGCGAACCGGCATCTGAGGAAATCGTTCGTGCCATGATGGCCGTGCGCATCAATGCCTTTTGTGTTGGTGTTTCGGGTCTGCGCATTGAGGTGGTTGATCGTCTCGTACAGATGCTCAACAGCGGCGTTCATCCGGTGGTGCCAATCCAAGGCTCTGTTGGTGCCTCCGGCGACTTGGCTCCACTCGCCCATATGGTGTCTGTGCTAATTGGTTATGAGGATGCAGAGGCCATCTACAAGGGGGAGCGCATGTCCGCTCCAAAGGCGCTTGAACTGGCAGGCATCAGCCCGGTATCTTTTGAGCTGAAGGCCAAGGATTGCCTGGCGCTCATCAATGGCAACAGTCTGTGTGCAGGCATGGGCGCTTTGACGCTGAATGATGCCGAAGAGCTGATGAAAACCGCAGACGCGATTGGTGCGTTGAGCCTCGAAGCGATCCGTGGTGAGCAGGCCGCATTTGACGCCCGTATCCACGAAGTTCGTAAGCAACCGGGACAAATCCTGACAGCTGAAAACATCCGCCGCATGGTCGAAGGCTCACGCCGCGCCTCAGAGTCAGCCCGCGCCGTTCATCTCGAAGATGATATCCTGCACCCAACCTATCACCCACGCGTTCAAGACCAATATTCCTTCCGCTGCCTGCCGCAAGTGCACGGCAGCTGCCGCGATCAGCTTGAGCATGCCAAGACCGTGCTGACGCGCGAGCTCAACGCCGCCACCGACAATCCACTGGTGTTCTGGAATGAAAATGGCGCGCTGGAATTCCTCTCTGGCGGCAATTTCCATTGCGAACCGATTGCCTTTGCGATGGATCTGCTGGCCATCGCCCTAATTGAAATCGGCAATATCTCCGAGCGGCGGTTGTTTGCCCTGTGCGATACCACGCTGAATTACGGTCTGCCGCCAAACCTTGCTGGCAAGCCCATTGGCCTTAACTACGGCTACGGCATTATTTCCACCGCCGCCGCCGCCGTGGCTTCTGAAAACAAGACGCTGGCCTTCCCATCTGTCGCCGATACCATCCCCACCAAGAGCAGTCAGGAAGACCATGTTTCCATGGCGGCTTGGTCGTGCCGCAAGGCGCAGCAGGTGCTGGATAATCTGCCAAAAATCATCGGCGTTGAGTGCTTGCTGGCCACCAAGGCAATTTTCCTAACCCGCCATGCACTGGGCAGCTTCAAACTCGGACGTGGCACACAACCACTTTATGACGCGCTGGCCGCCGTCATCCCGCTGCAGGATGGAGATGGCTATATGCAAAAGCAGATCAAACCCGCTTTTGCCATGGTCACCGAAGGCAAGGTTCTGAATGTGGTCGAAACCGCCATTGGCCCTCTTCGCTGAGACGATCTGAACCATGGGCGAGGCATTTAGCCTCGCTTACGGTTCAGTTGGCCTCGTAACGTTTACCGGACGTCGATCAAAATGAGGGATCTGGCTGCATGACCAGATCTAGCCGTGATCCACTTTATCGTCGGCATCGATTTCCAGCCGAGGTGATTGCTAATCCGGTTTGGCTCTATTTCCGGTTTCCGCTTAGCCTGCGTATGGTTGAGGATCTGCTGGCAGGCTCGGAGACAAATGGCATCTCGATGAGGTTGTCATCACCATTGGTGGAAAGAAACACTGGCTTTGGCGCGCCGTTGATCAGGACGGCTTTGTTCTCGATGTATTGGTGCAAAGCCGTCGCAGTGCCAAGGCGGCAAATTGCGATCCTATGGTGCAGCAAAGCGGGAGATCATGCCCGGCGTTGAGCATCGTTCTCACAAAGGATTGAACAATCGGGCGGAAAACTCCCATCAGCCCGTCCGACGAAGGGAAAGGATCATGAAGCGCTTCAAGTCAGCGCGACACCTTCAGCGTTTCGTGTCCATCCACGACCCGACCGCAAACCGGGCTTGTCGCAAATTTTCGGGTTTAATCGTGTGTTGACCAGAGGTATGGAGTTTGCCGCTCCGAAAGTTGCGGAGCGAGCCCATGATTCTGAATGCTATTGCCGAGTAGCTGATCCGGATAAAGAAGAACATGCCAAAGATCATTGGCTTCCAATCCTTCAACACGGCGCGGCGAACCATCGCGCGCTCCGAATATGTTTGCGACAAGCCCGTTTGTCATGCGTATCGGCACCGGGCCCCCCGCCGATTTACATGTGGCTCTCTTTCAGCGTCAGTAGCCAGACGGCGACGTCGCAGAAGGTGCTGGTCGCTCGTCCCGGCTCGGCAACCATCCAGTCACCCAAGCGGCTCGCCAGCGAGACGAAGCCGGCAGCGATGAGCCTTGCCTTCAGCGGCTTGCCCACAGCCTCGCGATGGGCGCGTGCCTTGCTACCTGCATGGATCGAACCGCTCAACAACCGTTCCACCTCGTCGAGAATATCCGACTGCTGACTGACCTGACGTGGTGTGACCGTCGCCATCATTTCCTCCGGCGTATCGAGATCCGGGACGATGAAGCGGTCGGCGGACAGCGACCATGGTTCGCAGACAAGCGCATCGCCATCGAGGCGCACAGGGCCGGCGATATAGCGAATGCGGCCCCAGCGCCCTTCCATTGCCGCTGCCAAAACGCCGGTTGCGGCTGGCGCGCCGGCATCGAATTCCCGCTCCAGGTGAAGCGTGCCGCCCTCATTGGCAAGGCGGACGGCACCTTCCCAGATCTGCGCGCCGGCGGACCAACTCTGCCCCAGGGCTTCCTCGACCTCGAATACGTGGATGTCGTCCACCCGTTTGCGCGGCCGGATCAGTGAAATCGCCCGCTTTGAGAAGTCGGATGTCACGGCATCAACATGGCGGGCGGCCAGCGGCGAAGCGAAGGTAAAATTGCCGTTGCGCGGCATCACCTGGGTTTTGCCGCCGGTGCCGCTGCCCAGCGCCAGCAGCCCATCGGCCCGCCGCCGGGCGACGCTGGTCAGAATCTGGCCGCGTCCCACTCCCAGCACCGGCAGGCCGGGTGAGAATTGACGCCGTAAAACCGATGCCTGTAGCGGGCCGGTCTCGTTGGGCAGGGCGGAGAACAGTCGTTCCAGCAGCATCGTGGCGCCGGTGTCGCTGTCGGCGAGAAGCACCGAGGCCCTGACATCCAGGCCCTCCTGCCGCAGCCTGCCACCGAGCGACACCAGGCGCGATTTCGACATGGCGGTTTCGAACGGTTCGCCGAGCCCGAGCGCGGTCGCGGCATCGCTGGCCTTAGTGCGAGCCACGAGTTCAACGCCGAGGCGAAGTGCGGCCCGCTCGTCATAGCGTGCACTCCGGGCGCTATAGCTTTCGATCTGCTCCACCAGCCCTTCGAGGACCAGCAGCATCTGCGACGCGCCAAGCTTTTCGGCCTGTCGGCGGCAGCGTTCGATCAGCAGTGCATGGGCCGTCAGGCCCGCAGTCACCCCGACGTCCAGAAGCTGGGCAAGAAGCTCGGTGCAGGCGGTCGCCAGCGCCCCTGTGTCGGCTGTGCCTGCCGCAATGGCCGATGCGCCCCCGACCACGGCTTCCGACGTGTCGTCGGCAGCACGAAAAGCGCGGATCGCGAGCGCCACGTGAACGCAGTTCCGCTGCTGGATACAGTCGCAGCGAGCATAGCCGAGGTCACCGGGTACAAGAAACCGGACGCTTGCCATCGGCAGCCTTGCAGCAGGCACTTGGCCGTAGACGAGCCGAACCGAATGGCGGGTCCCGAGCAGACGATTGAGCTCGGCCTTTGCTGAGGGGGCGAGGGCGGCTTCAAAACTCTCGAGATCGAGCGTGGCAGGGTTCCAAGCGACGGCAACGTCCGGCTGTCCGTCCCTGTCTTGCGTCCCCGTCTCTCGGCAAGCCATGGCCAGCATCACCCGGTGGCGGCAGACGCCGGAAGACGGGCAGGTGCAACTGGCGTCGGCAAGCTCACGTCCGGGTGCCAGCCGTGTCAGCGTATCGTCGGCAAACCGAGCCTCGATCGTACCGTCATCGAGTTCGGCAAGCTCAGGTCCGGTGCCGTTTGCAAGCTCTCGCTGCGCACGCTTGACCAGCCCGGCATTGGAAAGCTGGGTCAGGCCGTCATCGGTCAATGCGTTGAGGTCGGCGCGTGCCATTCCTAGCGTCCGATCTTGGCGGCCAGCCAGCCGGCCAGCTCGCCGGGGGTCATGGCGCCGACTTCGGCGCCGGCGCTGACCAGACGACGCGCCATCTCCCGGTCATAGGCCGGCTCGGCGTCTGAATCGAGCGCTGCCAAACCGAGCACCAGCGTGCGCTGTGCCGTCAGTTCGGCCACTCTTTGCAGCAGCATCGCCTCGCTTGCGCCCTCGTAGAAATCCGAGATCAGAATCACGATCGCATTCTCCGGCTGGGTGATCAGATCTGCGGCATAGCCGACCGCTCTTTGGATATCCGTTCCGCCGCCGAGCTGTACCTTCATCAGCAGTTCGCAGGGATCATCGACATCGCTCGTCAGGTCGACCACGCTGGTGTCGAAGGCGACGAGGTGAGTTTTCACCCCGGGCAAGCCCCAGAGGCAGGCCGCCGTCACGGCGGAATGGATGACGGAGTCGAGCATAGAGCCGCTCTGGTCGACCAAGAGGATCACCTGCCATTGCTTCATATGTCGGCGGTTGCGGGCAAAGAAATGCAGCCTCTCTACGGTCAGCTGTCGACTTTCGGCATTGTAGTGTTTGAGATTATCCTTCAGAACACGACGGAAATCGAGATCGCTGGCGATCTTGAAACGGCTGTGGCGCCGCCGATCAACGACGCCGGAAAAGGCGACCGCCATCTCCCGCGCCAGCTTTTCCATCAGCTGGCGCACGACCTCCTGCACCAGCTTGCGTGCCATCACAAGGATGTCAGGCGACATCAGGTGCTTGGTCCGCAGAACCGCCTTCAACAGTGTCTCGTTGGGTTCGGCCCGCGACAGGACGTCGGGATTGGTCACGATGTCGTCGATGGCATAATGCTCGATCGCATCCCGCTCCAGCCGCTCGATGGTTTCCTTGGGAAACAGCCGATGGATGTCGTTGATCCATTGCGGCGTGGTGAGGGCGGAGGGACCGCGCCCGCCCTGACGGCTGATATTGCGGGCGCCGTCCTCATCATCGCGGCCGTAGAGCCAGTCGAGAGCTGCATCCATGGCCATGGCATCGCCCGACATCGTGCAGCCAGCAGCGCTGCAGGCACCGTCCGACGCCTCGCCCAGGATAAGGCGCCAGCGGGTGAGCGGGTCAAGTGCTGCGGTTTGGCTCATTTTACAGCCGTCTCGGCCAACTGCGCCAGGCCGCGCAGCAATTCGCTGGCGGTCACCGCATCAAGCTCGCCGAACTTGCGCTCGCTGGTCTTGTTGCGTGTATAGGGCTGTTCCAGTGAAATTTTGCCGAGGGTCTGCTCCTTGTCCTCCCAATCGCTGTGTTCCGGCGTGCAAAATTGACCCCATTAGCGGGGTAATCGGCGTCCAATTTTGACCCCCTTCGGATTTATCTGACCATCCGTCTTTTGACGGCGGATGGAGAGGGAGTTGAAGCGAGTGGATACGATTGCGCGCGTCCGGCGGGCCTTTCATGTTCAAGGTTGGTCGATGAAGAAGATCGCCCGTGAACTGCATGTTTCCCGCAACACGGTCCGCAAGATATTGCGCAGCGACGAGACCGACTTCTCCTACGAGCGCGAGCGGCAGCCTTTGCCAAAGACGGGGGCCTGGCAGGCGGAGATCGAGCGGTTTCTTGCGACGAACGAAGGCAGGCCATCGCGCGAACGGCTAACGCTGATCCGGATTTACGAGGAGCTTCGAGCGCTCGGATATGACGGCAGCTATGATGCGATCCGCCGTTACGCCAAGGGTTGGGCGAAGAACCGGGGATCAGCGACGGCGCAGGCCTATGTGCCGCTCTACTATGCACCCGGCGAAGCCTACCAGTTCGACTGGAGCCACGAGATCGTGCTGATCAACGGCACGACGACGACCGTGAAGGTTGCTCATGTCCGGCTCTGCCACAGCCGCATGATGTTTGCACGTGCCTATATGCGCGAGAGCCAGGAGATGGTGTTTGACGCCCACGACAAGGCGTTTGCCTTCTTCCGTGGTACCTGCACGCGTGGCATCTACGATAACATGAAGACGGCGGTGGAGGCGGTGTTCGTGGGCAAGGAGCGGCTATACAATCGCCGCTTTCTGCAGATGTGCAGCCACTACCTTGTTCAGCCTGTCGCCTGCACCCCGGCGTCTGGTTGGGAGAAGGGCCAGGTCGAGAACCAGGTTGGCCTGGTGCGCGAACGCTTCTTCACGCCGCGCCTGAGGGTTAAGAGCCTTGAGGAATTGAACGTTTGGCTGCTCGACAAATGCGTCGCCTATGCCAAAGCGCATAACCATCCGGAACAGGCCGACCAGACGATCTGGCAGATGTTCGAAGCCGAACGCAGCAGCCTCGTCCCCTATGTCGGTCCGTTCGACGGCTTTCACTGCGTTCCGGCCTCGGTCTCGAAGACCTGCACGGTCCGTTTCGACAATAACAAATACTCGGTCCTCTCAACGGCTGTCGGCCGCCCGGTCGAAGTCCACGCCTATGCCGACCGGATTGTGGTCAAGCAGGATGGCACGGTCATCGCCGAACATCGGCGCAGCTTCGGCCGCGGCGAGACGGTCTATGATCCCTGGCATTATGTGCCTGTCCTGGCCCGTAAACCCGGCGCTCTTCGCAATGGCGCGCCGTTCCGCGACTGGGTAATGCCGGCGGCGATGGAGAAGGTCCGCAAGCGATTGAAGACAGTCGATGACGGCGATCGGCAAATGGTCACCATTCTCGGATGCGTACCGGGCGACGGTATCACGACCGTTGAGGCCGCCTGCCAGGAGGCGCTTGATCAGGGCGTCTGCTCGGCTGCCGTCATCCTCAACATACTGGCGCGGCGTCGTGATCCTGCTCCGGCTGCGCCCCTGCAAATCCCCGATGCACTGCGGCTGACCCATGAGCCGGTCGCCGATTGCGCTCGCTATGACAGCCTCAGGAGGGCAAGCTGATGGAACGCACACAGGTTCTGGAATTGATGAGCACCTTGAAGCTCTACGGCATGCGCAGCGCCTATGACGAGGTCATGGGCAACGGCATCAAGCGCCAGCATGAGCCGCCGCGTATCGTTGGCGATCTTCTGCAGTCCGAGATCGCCGAGAAGCAGGCCCGCTCCATCCGCTACCAGCTCAGCATCGCCAAGCTGCCGCTCGCCAAGGATATCGACGACTTCGACTTCACCAACACGCCCGTCAATGAAGGCCTTGTCCGCGACCTGGCCACCGGAGCCTTTGTTGCCGATCAGCGCAATGTTGTTCTCGTCGGAGGCACGGGCACCGGCAAGAGCCACCTGGCCATCGCGATCGCCCGCGCGCTCATCCGCAACGGCACACGCGGGCGCTTCTACAATGTCGTCGACTTGGTCAATCGGCTGGAGACGGAGACGCGCAGCGGCAAGCAGGGCCGGACGGCGGACTATCTCAACCGCCTCGACTTCATCATCCTCGACGAACTCGGATACCTGCCATTCGCCCAGGCCGGCGGCCAGCTTCTGTTCCACCTGATCAGCAGGCTCTACGAGCGCACATCCATCATAGTCACCACCAACCTGGCATTCGGCGAATGGCCAACCGTCTTCGGCGACGCCAAGATGACCACCGCGCTCCTCGACAGGCTCACCCATCACTGCGAGATCGTCGAAACCGGCAACGAGTCCTGGCGCTTCAAAAACCGCTCTCAAAGCTAAAGCCGAAGAGCCCCATCACCCACACCTGTTTCGCCCTCTGCAACCCCGGCCAGTGCCGGGCGATCCAGGTGCTGATCGTCAACACGGGGGTCAACATTGGACGCCGATATGGGGTCAACTTTCCGCGCCGATTGACAAGCAGGCCGTTCTGCTCCGCAAGAATAACAAGAGTGGCATCTCAGGCGTGCGCCACGTCGAACTGGCAGAGGACGAGGCTTGGGAAGCATCTCTCCTTACCCGCACAGAACACAAGCGCGAGAAGTTCTCGGTACGCGAATATGGTGAGGAGCAAGCGAAAGCCATGGCAATCGCGCTGCGCCGAAAATGGCTGGAGGAATTGCCGGTCAAACACCTGGCTTATGCAGAACACTCAGAGGAGATGACCCGGCAATATTTCGGCGACCAGCTTGCTCCAGTCAGCGACGTCTTGCCCGAGGTTAGAAACGTCACGCCATTTAATAGAGGGTTTAATTAGTCTTCGGCGAACCGGTCATTTGCTCAGTTGCCTATGCCACTGAAGCGTCATCGCGGCATGCGGGCAAATCCCTTGGCAAGTATCGGTCCTGTGGGACGGCCTGTCGGCGAACCGCCTGCCTGCTCAAGCGTCAACTCATAAAGCTGATCGTTGCGCGGCTTCGGCAGCGTCGGCCCATGGAGGCGGGCGGAACGCACGCCTTCCAGCAGGCCGAGAGGGACCGGCCCGACATCGCGAGAGGGCAGGGTCCAGACCTGGATCGTCTTGTCACGCGGAACGACGAAATCCGCCAGGAGCCGCACGGAGGCCTGGTTATTGCCGAAATCCTCGACAACCGCCTGAACCTCTCCCGCCTCGTTAACCAAGACGGCGACGACGAGTGGCTCCACCGTTCTGGTCAGGCTGTAGACGAGGCCGACGACGAGCAGTAGCGAGGCGGCAAGCGACGTAAGTGCAGCCAACTTCCAGCGGCGAGAGCCATTATCGTTTGCGATATGTGTGTTTGGTTTGGCGGGACGGTTGTCCTGAACTGGCAGGGAAGCCTCGATACGCTTCCAAAGATCCTCGCTGACGGGTCGCGGAGCCATACTCGTATCGAGCGGCAGGAAGCGATCTCGACTGGCAGCAATAGCAGCCTTGAGTTCAGGATCACGTTCCATGGCATTCTCGATTTCTTCCGCCTGCGTTGGCTCGAGCAATCCCAGCACATATTCGTCGGCGAGATGCGCTACGTCTTTGCGGTCGTAGCTCATGCCATGCACTCCCGCAGCGCCAGAAGCCCGCGCCTGATCCACGACTTGGTGGTGCCGAGCGGAATGCGCAGCCTGCCTGCAATTTCGCCATGGGAATAACCGCCAACATAGGCCATGAGAATTCCCTGCCGCTTTGTATCTTCTAGCGCACCGAGACAGCCATAGAGACGGGAATTGCGATCCAGGCGATGCCATGCTGCCATGATTTCATCCGTCTGCTGATCGTCCTTAAGCGTTTCAAACTCCTCGACGGAATGTTCCCGCTTGCCATCACGCAACAGGTTGAGCGCCCGGTTTCGAACGATGGCATAGATCCAGCCACGCGCCGAACCGCTATCAGAACGGTACTGGTAGGCATGCGTCCATATACGGATGAAGGAGTCCTGCACGACCTCTTCAGCAAGCTCGCGACGTCTGACGATGCGCTGGGCAACCGCGATGAGCTTACCCGCCTCCTGATCAAAGATGTGTCGCAATGCCAGGCGGTCGCCCTTTGCGCAGCCATCAAGCGCCTCATCGAGATTAACCGGCCTGGAGCCCATCACTGTCAAAACCATCTCCTTAGATCAGTGCGCAAACCGCCTGCCTCTTACAAACTATACCCGCCGCGAGAGCGGAATAGATGCAGTCATCAAAAATATTTTCGAGCGCTGCATCTAAACGCATCGTCTGTTGTGTCTTCAAGATGGAAGGTCGTGAGCCAGACGGCGGAACCTTCTTCGATTTTGAACGCACGGGAGAAAAACATGCAGACCATTCGTTTTACTTTAGCAGCCTCCATATCCGTCATTGCCACGGCAACATCGGCCTTTGCGGCACCCGTTCTGGCATTGAGCGGCGACAAGACGCTCGTGATTTTCGATACGGAAAAGCCTTCCGTGACAAAGACGATGGATGTTACCGGCGTTGATAAGCTCGTCGGCATCGATTATCGCCCCGGCAATAAGACGATCATTGGCGTTACGCCGGACCACCGTATTGTCAGCATCAACCTGGAGACGGGCGCTGCAAGCGAAGTGGCGAAGATGGACAAGATGCTGACCATGACTGACGCGCCTGTCGTGGTCGATTTCAACCCGATGGCAGACCGCCTGCGCTTCATGACCGGCACCACCAACCACCGCGTTCACCCCGATACGGGTGCCGTGACGGTTGACGGCGTGCTCGCTTTCGAAGAGGGCGATATGCATAAGGGCGAGACCCCGAACATTGTAGCCGCCGCCTATACCAATTCCATCGGCAAGCCGGAAAAGACTGCGATGTACAATATCGACGCCACTATCGGAGCGTTGATCCAGCAGACAAAGCCGAATGACGGCACACTGAAAGCCATCGGCAAGCTTGGCCTGAAAGACAAGCCCGCGACCTATGCCTTCGACATTCAAGGAATGGAGGGCGGCAAGAACGCGGCCTATCTGGTGGCAAGTAAGATGCTTTACACCGTCAATCTCGAAACGGGCGCAGCGACCGAAGTCGGCGCGATCTCTGGTCTGGAAAATGAGGTGCGGGACATCGCAGTCCTGCCAGCGACCTGATACTGAAGAGCAAGGCAGGCGATGAGCCTGCCTTGCTCTTCTTGTGACGCGGCGTCGGAGGGTGACCCCTGCGATCGGTTCCGTAAGGCTCTGTTTAATTGAGATGAAATGGAGAGGTGCCGTGCAGACTTTAACAGAGAACAGTTCGCGTCACGTTACATCGGGATTATCTGAAATTGGATCAAAATTCCCTTTTGAATTATGTTCCATAATCTATCTTATCTAACTCTTGTATGTAGAGGGGTGGGTTCAAGGATGAAGTGCGACTTGCAATAGATAACAAAGGTTTATCGTTTGCAAGGAAGCTGCAATGAAACGCACCTACTCCCATATCGACTTGGACGAACGCCGTAAGATCGCTCGCTGGCGTATGGCGGGCCAGAGTATTGAGATGATCGCCGAGACACTCGGTCGCCATCGCTCGACGATCTTTCGTGAAATCAAGCGGAATACGTTTATCGATGAGGTGGCCCCGGACCTCAATGGCTATTACTGCGTCACGGCGCATGACATGGCTTGCGAACGGCGGGCCAAGCTGCGGAAGCTGGCGCGCTTTGCGAATGTGAGGCAGTCTGTGATCGACCGGATCATGCATGGTTGGTCGCCCCAGCAGATCGCCGGTCGCATGCGGCTGGAACAGCATCCGATCTTTGTCAGTCACGAGACAATTTACAAGTTCGCATACTCGGCCGACGGTCATGCCATCAAGCTGTGGCGTCACCTGCCGGAGCATCGAGCTAAGCGACGACCACGACATGCAAGACGTAAGCATGGTCAAAGGTTTGGCCCGGAACTCAACATTCTGCATCGTCCGAATGTCGTTGCTGAACGCAAGCAGTTCGGACATTGGGAATGCGATCTGATTCAGTTCCGGAAGAAGTTCGGCAAGGCCAACGTGACATCGCTTGTTGAGCGGGTGAGCCGCTTTACGATCTTGCTACGTAACAATGATCGCCAGTCCCGCCCGGTCATGGATGGCATCATCCAGGCGCTGAAGAGCCTCCCTCACCTCGCCCGCCGATCGATGACATTTGACCGAGGCACCGAATTCACTGACTGGCCGTACCTTCAGGCAGGCATAGGCACGCAAACATGGTTTTGTGACCCACAATCGCCCTGGCAAAAAGGAACGGTCGAAAATACCAACCGGCGAGCGCGAAAATGGCTTTCGAGAGACGTCGATCCCTTGTCCGTAGCCGACACCGATCTGATTGAGATCTGCAATCAACTCAATCAGACACCGCGTAAATGCCTCGGCTACCGAACGCCGGCTGAGGTCTTCCGCAAGAAACTGCTCGCGCAGATGCGACATGCCAGGTAGCTTGAAAGCCACGCAGGTCGCACTTCGGCGTGAACTCACAATGTTAAAATTGTATAAACCGAATCGGAGGCTCCATTGGATACCGTTACCATTGAAACACGTGCAGACTTTGCAAATTGGGCGATAGAACGGGCGCGTGCCATTGTCGCTGAACAAGGGGGACATCTCGCACTCGCTGCTCGTGATATGGACGAGGCACAGATCGGCGTTGCGGGGAATGCAATGGGTCAAGCGATTGTTGATGCACTCCTCGAAGTGTTCGATGGCTTAAGTACATAATAAGACCTGCAATGATAACAGAATTTAGACGCGCCGAAGTGGTTGTCATGTCTATCTGAGTGTCCGCTGTGGCGTTTAACACCGCCATAGGCACCGAGCGTTGACCGCGATTATAAAAAAAGCAAATTGAACATGCAAAATGGCCCAAGCCGACGATTTATCCGCTTCTTGAGACCAACAATCATCATTCAATAGATCGCCAAGGCAGCGGCAGCTCCTAAAGTGAAGGCCACGCTGTCTTCAGAAGTCAAAGGGCAGTTAAGTCTGGTACCGGGAATCCAGCCATAGAGCAAATCCGCCCTTGAATGCATTGGCGTTATCGCCGTGACGGGCATTGGTTGGCAGTGTTTTCAACCTGGTGACATTGCCGCCGCCGATGACAACATAGTCCGGCTCCAGTGCCGTGCTGAGTTGCTCTACAGCCCTCAACACATGTTTCTCCCATTTCCTGTGCCCGCGCTCTTTCAGGCTCGCCTGGCCGAGGTAGTCCTCATAGCTGCGGCCTTTTCGATAGGGAAGATGCGCCAGTTCCATGGGTTGGGTGACGTAGTTGACGATCATGGCCGCTCCCAGGCCGGTGCCAAGGCCGAGAAACAGCATACGTCCGCCATCATAGCTTCCCATAGCCTGCATCAGAGCATCGTTGACAATGCGCACGGGCTTGCCGAACCGCTTTGCGAAATCGAAACCTGTCCATCCGGCCGCTAAGTTATGCGGCTCCGTCAAAATACGATTGTGAACAACCGGACCCGGATAACCAATGGCGATAACGTCATAATCCATGCCTGACGCAAGTGTATCGACCGCGTCGGCCATGGCAGCCGCATCCATTTCAGGACCCGAAACAGCCTTGCTTTCCACGCCGTCAGCGCTGTTCATGATTTTCACATGCGACCCGCCGACATCGACGGCAAGCACAATCTGGGGATTCTCATCCATAGATGTCTCCTTTATGGTTGCGGATCGACCCAGCCACCCGGAGGAGCGAAATCCTTCATGACATCGGCAGGCCCCCAGGTACCGGGCAGATAGGCGGCTGGCTGTTCCTTAAGATCAAGCACAGGATCCACCACGCGCCAGGCCAGCTCAGCCGCGTCCTGCCGGGTGAAGAGCTGGCGCCTGCCGTTCAGGGCATCGCCGATCAACCGCTCGTAGGGCATCATGTCGTCGGTCGTATCGTCGAGCGCACCGAGTTCAACGCTTTCACCGACCATCCCCTCGCCCGGCGCTTTACGGCGCGTACCGATGCCGATTGCCACCTGCGGTCCAACACGGAACCGCAAATAATTGGCTTCGGCTGCGGTAACTTCGTCGAAAAGAGCAACGGGCGGGCGGCGAAACCGCACGACAACTTCTGTCGCACGGACCGGCAGGTGCTTGCCGGCTCTGATAAAAAAGGGCACATCCTTCCATCGCCACGTATCCACGAACAGGCGCACAGCGGCAAATGTCTCGACAGGTGAGCCGGGCGCAACACCCGGTTCGTCGTGATAGCCCTGGAACTGTCCCCTGACGAGGTCATGCGTCGAGAGCGGGCGAATGGCCCGGAGAACCTGGACCTTTTCGTCACTAAGTTCATCAGAACCGTTGTTGACAGGCGGTTCAATCGTCAACAGCAGGAGAATATTGATCAGGTGGTTCTGGATGACGTCACGAATGCATCCAACCTCGTCATAGAACTTGCCACGGCCAGCAATTCCAAAATCCTCAGCCATGGTGATCTGCACGCTTTCGACGTGGGTGCGGTTCCACACCGGTTCCAGAAAAGCGTTGGCAAAGCGGAAATAGATCAAGTTCTGCACCGCTTCCTTGCCCAGAAAATGGTCGATGCGGAACACCGCGTCCTCCTCGAACACGGAATGCAGGACACCATCCAGTGCCTGAGCAGAGGCAAGATCCCGCCCGAAGGGCTTTTCCACCATCAGCCGGGCGTTCTCAGCAAGGCCAGCCGCCTTCGATGCCTTGATGACTGTCTCGAAAAGCGAAGGCGGGATGGCCAGATAGTAAAGCGGGTGCGTTGCGGGGCCAAGCGCCTCGCGCAGCCGATCAAAGGTGGCCGGACTTTTGTAGTCGCCACTGACATAGCGCAGCAATCCCTTCAGCCTGGCAAAAACGGCCTCGTCAACCGTGCCGAACTGCTTGCTGATACCGTCGCGGGCGCGGGCTGCCAGACGGTCAATATCCCAGTCGTCGAGCGCCACACCGATGACCGGCTCGTTCAACTGGCCTCGTCGCACCATCTGGTAAAGTGACGGCAGGATCATCTTATGGGCGAGATCACCGGTCACGCCAAACACCACGAGGGCATCGGATCTGCCTTGTATCATGACGTGCTCTCCGGCTTCTCCACATGACCGCCAAAGGCATGCCGCATGGCGGAAAGCAGCTTGTTGGCAAATTCATCGTTGTCACGCGACGCGAAGCGTCCGAACAAGGCAGAAGACAGGACCGGAGCAGGCACTCCGGTTTCGACCGCCGCCTGCAATGTCCAACGGCCTTCGCCGGAATCCGACACGCGACCACCATACTGTGACAATTGCGGATCCTGCTTCAACGCGGATGCTGTAAGATCAAGCAACCAAGAGCCAATGACACTGCCATGGCGCCAGACTTCCGTCACAGCCACCAGATCAAGGTCAAAACGATAATATTGCGGATCCCGCAATGGCGCGGTTTCGGCATCGGCGTCACGCGCCTCGCTGCCTGCATCAGCAGCCTTCAGGATGTTCAGCCCTTCGGCATAGGCGGCCATGATGCCATATTCGATACCATTATGGACCATCTTGACGAAGTGACCGGCACCGGGCGGCCCACAATGCAGATAACCTTCCGTTCCGGTGTCTGCCGTGCCGCCCGTGGCCCCTGTACCGTCTTTTCCGGGAGCAAGGGCCGCAAAGATAGGGTCAAGATGCTGCGCCGCGTTCTTCTCACCGCCGATCATCAGGCTATAGCCACGATCGATCCCCCAAACCCCGCCGCTGGTGCCGACGTCAACGAAGGAGATACCTTGCGAACCAAGTTCGGTTCCCAGATCGACCGCGTCGCGGTAATAGGAGTTTCCACCATCGATCAGAATATCACCGCTCGTCATTTCGCCAGCCAGGTCGCGGGCTATCTTTCCCGTGATAGCGGCTGGCAGCATCAGCCAGACAGCACGGGGCGTCGCCAATTTGGCGAGAAAATCGGCGTAGCTCGCCGCGCCGACAGCGCCTTCGGCCTCAAGAGAAGCAACGTTTTGCGGATTGACGTCATAGACGACACATTCATGCCCCGCCTTTATCAACCGCCGCACCATGTTCGCGCCCATACGACCGAGGCCGACCATTCCCAATTGCATGTCTATCTCCGTCAAACGTTAAGCTATGATCTGGACTTTGAAATTGGCATTTTCCCAGAGATCGGCCTCCTCCCAGAAGAAGGTGAACACCAGGTCCTGGCCGATCACGCCGTCCGCGAGGTCGATATCGACAACATGGGTCCCCAGACCGGTTTCGCGCGTCCTGGTGTCAGTCACCTCGTGCCAGTCCGTGGCGCTCCAATGCACCATGGCCGATGCGTCCAGTTCCAGCCGCAATGTCTTGCCGTGGGGTATGGTGGAAATCTGATTGTTGAAGCGCCAGATGCGCAGGGTTGATGGTGTCTGATGTTTCACATATCGCTCAACGGTCTGCGGCGGCATGTCAAAAACCGAGCCATCGTTCAACGAACGCAACAGCTTGATGTATTCCGCATGCGCCCAGACGAGTGGCATGGCACTGCCTGACGGGCGGCCCAGGAACAGCTCGCGCTCGGGGAGATCTGGTCCGTCCCAGCTCTGCTCGGGCAGAAGCCCCTCTGTCCCAGCCGAAGCCTCAAGCGTCTCCAAAAGCCGTTCGGCCATGTCGCGATTGCCAGCCGCCAGCTCGTAATGTGCGCGCTCGCCCGCCAGCAAGGGCCATGGACGCCCCTGCCCGATGCCATCGAACGGGCTGCCATCAGGATGTTCGCCATAGCCGTCACCCGTGTAGCGATACCAAAGCGGACCTTGCGGCAGATCAATCTTCAATTGATGGTCGATAACCTTTATCGTGTCGAGTATCCTCGGATCGTCAGCGGCCCGCAACCCAAAGCGAACAAGCGCCAGGGCGTCGGGGCTGATAACGTCACGGGTCGGCAATATCGACGTATCGGCACCCCTATTGCGGATAATGGTCTGTCCCTGGCTGCCCGTCGCCACGTCGGTCACATCGAGACCCCCGATACGGACGTAATAGCCTTCCACGCCGACGACATCGCAAAGGGTGGAATCGCTGGTATAAGTCCAGTTTTCAATCTGCTCATTCCAGCAGTCTGCGGTTTCGCGCAAATGCCGGGCCACATCCGGCTCGCCAACACGCTCCAGAATGTCTGCGGCGGCCAGCAATGCGGCAATCTCGACGGCCAGGGTGAACGGGCTATAGCCGCCATCTTCTTCCCAGCGGTCCTGGCTGGTGGCCGGCCCATTAGCGATGATATAGCCAGCCGCCTTGCGGATCATCGGGAGGAATCGGGTCAGCAGCGTGTCCGGCAGATGACCATTTCGATACAGGAGATCGGCCAGCAGGATAGGAAAAGCGCATTCATCCATCTGCACGCCAAGCCAATAAGGCTTGCCATCGAGCCAGAGATTCTGCGGCCAACGACCGGACGCCAACTGAACCTCGCGCAGATATTCCAGGATTTCAATTGCTTCCTTCCAGTCACCAGCAGCGAGAAAGCCACCCGCGCTTTCCACGAGATCGCGAGGCCAGACAAGGTGATAGCCGCCCAGATCATCATCCCCCTTGCTCGCCCCCCAAGGAATGGACAGGCTGGCAACAACGGCTCCACGCCGATCAGCGGCGCGATGAGCTGCAAGCACGGCGGTCGAGACGCGGTACATATTGATGGGCTTTGCGGTGTCGCGATCCAGATCGTAGAGGCCTTTCTGCCACCCGCGCCAGTTCGCACAATACATGCCGAAAGCGGCATCGAATCCATCCCGTAGACTGGCGAGTGCCTTTGCTCCTGCTTCCGTTTCCGATTGGCCAAAGCTGAGGGCCAGAACTGCGGTATCCGCATCTTGGGTGAAGGGGATTTGACCCGTCAGCGCCGTATTGCCATCGTCGGCACGCTGATATTGGGGATCGAGACTGCCGTTTTGCAGCAATTGGCTATAGCCATCGGACTGTCCGGCAAAGCCGGCAGAGCGTTCGCCCCAAGGAAGTGATGATCCAAGCGCAAGATAGCGTGATCGACCGCTTGCAAAGAGAAGTGTAGTATCGTCCTGCTCACCAATCCAGGCGGAATTATCCATCCCCGCGTTGACAAGATGAGGCGCAAGCAGCGCATAGACCTTGTAATCGGAAATGTTACCGACCAAAGGCCTGAATGTGATGCGCTGAAGAACCGTTGCGCGAGCAGGATCGGAAATGATCTGCTTTTCGATCCGGTAGCGGCCATCTCGTGAAATGTTGACGACATCAAACGCCAGTACGCCGCTTTCGACCTGGTGGGTCGATGTCGTGCAATCGCGCTTTTCCTCGGAAAAATATCCTTCGGGACCAATAACGAGCAGCCCAAGATCTCGAATACAGGCGCTGTCCACTCTGGGATAATAGACCTCATTCAGCACCCCATGGCTCAATGTGAACCACACGGGAGACCGCGCCGAAAGCGCAGTACCCAAACCACTCTTTGCGCTCGAAGTCCAACGCGCCTGAATTCCTGGATTGCCGGGGGCAAAATCGACGAGGGTGGTCAACTGCATTCCCCTTGCTATGCAAGCCCGATAACGACTTATCGGCTCTCAAATATGTCGGACATGTGATCCAGAATACATAAGGCCGTTTTGTGATTTGGCCGTGCAAATAGTCGTGATTGTTATGAAATCGCTCTGAACGGCATTCCGGTTGCCGCGGCTTACGCGAGTGCGACTTTCTTGGGCGCGATTTTCAGAAGAAGGTGCCGGCCATTTGGGGAGAACCCTCCAGGGCGTGGCCCATGAATTCCAGCGCACCCTTGAGGGTCTCCCGGCGTATAGGACCGCCGAGGCAAACCCGAACGGCTTCCTCGGCCACGCCATCGACAGTGAAGGCATCACTTGCGACCACGCCAATGCCGGATGCGCGCATGTGCGTGCCGAAGGTTGAGCGCGTCCACCCATTCGTCAAGGGTAGCCAGATGTTGAAGCTGATGGGATCGCTTTGATAGCTGCCCGCCGGTAGCACTTCGGCAACGAGCGCCTGGCGTGCGGCGGCCTCCGTGCGGATGAAGCGCAGGATACTGTCGGCTGTCCCATCCTCGATCCAGCGGGTGGCAAGAGCAGCTGAGAGTGGCGAGGCCATGACGCTTGCCGCCCGCATGGCGCTGGCAAAGGGCCAGGCTGCCTTGGTGTCGGGAACGACGACATAAGCAAGCCGCAGGCCCGCACCGATGCATTTCGCCAATCCGCCAATATGCCAGGTGAGATCCGGTGCCATCGCGGCAAGCGGTGCCGGGCTATGAAGCGGGATGAACCCATAAGCATCATCCTCGACGATCGGAACATGATATTTGCGGGCGACCGCGCAAATTTCCTCCCGTCGCTTTTCGGGTATGGTGAGGGTCATCGGGTTCTGAAGCGTCGGATTGAGATACAGCGCCTTAGGCCTGCCAGTCTCGCAGATTTCGGCAAATGCGCCGGGGATAATGCCCTCCGCATCCATCGGCAGGCCTGTCAGATTAAGGCGGAGCTGGGCTGCAATCGAGCGCATGCCGGGATAGGTAATGTTCTCGGAGAGCACCATTTCCCCTGGTTTTGCCAGAAGTCCGAAAATCGCCAGAAGGGCCGGATGGGCGCCGGGTGTGACGAAGATACGTTCCTGGGAGGGAACCAGGCCACGGCGGCTGAGCCATGATGCGGCGGCCTCCTTATCCATGCCAGCTCCACCGAACCCCTGATAGCGCAGAAGTGGGATCATATTCGTCGCGACGGCAGACAGCCCCTCCTGCATGCGCGCCAGAAGATCGGGATCATCAGGCTCCGGCGGCATGTTCATCGAGAAATCGACCACCGACATGCGTCGGGCATCCAGTGCGGCCTCCGATACGAAGCCGCGCCGTTCCTTTTCAGGGCCGCCTGTCACGAAGGTTCCGCGTCCGACATGGGTCGCCACAAGTCCGCGCTTTTGCGCCTCGACATAACCGCGCGCAACAGTCGTAAAATCGATGGCCAGCCGTTTGGCAAGGTCTCTTTGCGGCGGCAATCTGTCGCCCACCAGAAGCCTGCCGCTTTTCAAATCCATCTCGATAACGTCGGCGATCGCCAGGTAACGCGGGCCGTCGTTGCGGGAGAGGTCGGGAGTCCAGGTTTTCATGAGAACTCATCAATATTGAACATTGACTGTATATTGTTGCTTTCCTTGCCTGTCACTCAAGAAAATAGGTTTTCAACGGAAATGGAAACATTCACGCATCAGCCAGCGCTAATTGATCGTATATTGACTGCACTCAAAGCCGACCGTCACGCCTATGGGTTTGGCAGAGATTTGCCTTCATATTGGAACTACACTTAGTTCATCCTCCATATTGACTGGAAAATTGACCGCAAATTTCTCGATTTTGATTTGATAATAGGCAAAACCTCATCTGGCATAGGCTTTGCAATTGAATGGTCGTGGCCCGTCAGGTGGGCCGACCTCTAAACAGGAGCCATTCATGCCCGCAATCACTGCACCGGCCCACGCTGATGGGGACTTCTTCGTTGACTACGAAGAAAAAGTTTTTGAAGACATCCAGGCCAATGAAGGTGAAAAAGCCCTCATCACCTTCCACACCGTTGCTTTTGAAGGCTCTATCGGCCTCGTCAATCTGCTTCAGGCCAAACGCCTTAAGCGCAAGGGCTATGACACGTCCATATTGCTCTATGGTCCCGGCGTCACCCTGGGTATCCAGCGGGGTTTCCCCAAGCTCGGCTCGGAGGCTTTCCCGGGGCATTTGAACTTCAACAACCAGATCAAGGGCTTTCTGGAAGAGGGCGGCAAGGTCTATGCCTGCCGTTTTGCCCTCCAGGCGCTCTACGGCCATGGCGAGCCTGCGTTGATCCCCGGCATCACACCCATCAGCCCGCTGGATGTGCTGGACCTGATGCTCATCCACCGTCGTGCCGGGGCTGTCATTCTGGACACCTGGACACTCTGACTTACCTCCGCGCTCTGATCAGCGCGCCTGGAAGGCGGGGACAGCCCCGCCTCCTTCACCCCAAGCCAAGGAATTCGTCATGGAGAAAAGCAGGGCCGTTCGGGCTGCCGCCGCACAGATCGCGCCGGATCTCACCTCACGCGACAAAACGCTTGCCCGCGTGCTGGAAACAATCCGCGAGGCGGCTGGCAAAGGCGCGGAGCTCATCGTTTTTCCAGAAACCTTCGTTCCCTGGTATCCCTATTTTTCCTTCGTCCTGCCACCCGTTCTGTCGGGCCGCGAGCATCTACGGCTCTACGACGAGGCTGTCACTATTCCGAGTAGCACGACCGAGGCCGTGGCAGCAGCGGCACGCGAACACGGCATTGTCGTCGCACTCGGCGTCAACGAACGAGATCATGGCACGCTTTACAATACCCAACTGGCTTTTGACGCGGATGGAGAGCTGGTGCTCAACCGGCGCAAGATCACGCCGACCTTCCATGAGCGGATGATCTGGGGCCAGGGCGACGCCTCCGGCCTCAAAGTGGTCGATAGCAAAATCGGCCGCATCGGCGCGCTGGCCTGCTGGGAGCACTACAATCCCCTCGCCCGCTATGCGCTGATGGCCCAGCATGAGGAAATCCACGTCGCGCAATTCCCCGGCTCCATGGTCGGACCGATCTTTGCCGACCAGATGGAAGTAACGATCCGCCATCATGCGCTGGAAAGCGGCTGTTTCGTCGTCAACGCCACCGGCTGGCTGACCGACGAGCAGATCCGGTCGATCACCCCTGAGGAAGGCCTGCAAAAGGCACTGCGCGGCGGCTGCATGACGGCGATCATTTCGCCGGAAGGCAAGCACCTGGCACCCCCGATTACCGAGGGCGAAGGCATCCTCATTGTCGACCTGGACATGAGCCTGATCCTGAAACGCAAGCGGATGATGGATTCTGTGGGCCACTATGCGCGACCGGAACTTCTGCATCTCGTCATCGACGACCGCCCGGCACATCCGATGGTGGCCGCCCATCCTTTCCTCGAAACCGCACCGACAGGGAGCAATACCGATGGATACCAGACCCCAGCTTTCGACGGAAACACTGATCAACGAATTGCAGTCGTTCGGCGCGAGGCTCGTTGATCCGAAGGCCGGCCACGAAAGCCGCCGCGGTGGTGCAGGCCCTTCCGATCACAAGGCCCTGACCATCGACGGCATGACGGTGATGGTGCCGGTACACACGGCACCCGCATTCGAGAGTCCTTACCTTGTCGAAAAACCTGACGACGCTGGCAATAGCCGCATCAGTCGTGACGGCCATGTCATCGGGGAAGTCTCCTTCCCCTTGCGCCCGCGCTTTTACGAGCGCTCAACGGCGGACGGTATTCCCTATTCGCAGATTGCCGTGCTTCACGGTCGCGACGTATTGGCAACAACCGTCCTACAGACCTGTATCCGCTACCAGAGCCGGACGAAAACCTGTCAGTTCTGCGCCATCGGCCAGTCGCTGGCGGCTGGCCGCACTGTTGCCCACAAGACGCCGGAACAGCTTGCTGAAGTCGCCAAGGCCGCCGTGGAACTGGACGGTGTCAAGCATATGGTCATGACAACAGGCACACCGAAAGGCGACGACCGGGGAGCCGCAGTGCTTGCCGAAAGCGCCCGCGCCATCAAGGCTGCCGTCAACATTCCCATTCAAGCACAATGCGAGCCACCGGAAGATGACATCTGGTTTTCCCGGATGAAAGACGCTGGCGTGGATACGCTCGGCATGCATCTCGAAGTCGTAACGCCGGAAATCCGCGCCCGCATCATGCCGGGCAAGGCGCAGGTCGGCATCGAAAAATACATGGGCTCCTTCAAGGCTGCGGTCGAGGTATTCGGGCGCGGACAGGTCTCCACCTATATCCTCGCCGGGCTTGGAGACACACGCGAGGCCATCCTCGATATCTGCGAAAGGCTGGTGGCGATAGGCGTCTATCCCTTCGTCGTGCCCTTCGTGCCGATCTCGGGAACGCCGCTGGAAAGCCACCCCGCACCGAAACCGGACTTCATGCATTCAATCCTCGGCCCGCTGTCAAAAATGCTCGTGGAGAGTGGCCTCAAGGCCGTCGATATCAAGGCTGGCTGCGGAAAATGCGGTGCCTGCTCCGCCCTTTCCACCTATGAGAGGATGCTGACCCGATGATGATCGAACCTTTCTCCCCCTTTCACACCAGCGAATTCCAGGTGAAGTTCGCGACATCGACCTGGGAGCGTCGCGAGGCTCATGCCCTTCGCCGGGATGTCTTCTGCCGCGAACAGCAGATTTTTGAGAACGACGACCGGGACGCGATCGATGACCACGCCACCGCCATCGTTGCACTTTCCATGCTGGGTGTGGCCGCCGACAGGCTGGTCGGCACGGTGCGCATTCACGAGGAACAGTCGGGCCTCTGGTGGGGATCGCGCCTTGCCGTGCATGAGGATTTCCGCAAGATCGGTGCGCTGGGCGCAACGCTCATCCGGCTTGCTGTCTCCTCCGCCAATGCCATGGGCTGCCATACGTTTCTGGCCAATGTGCAGGTCCAGAACGGTCTGCTCTTTCGCCGCCTGCACTGGGATGTTGTCGAGGAATTCGAGATTTACGGCAAGCCGCATCTGCGCATGAAGGCGGATCTAAGCTGGTATCCGCCCTGCGCCACGCCGGAGGCAGGTTTCGTGGCGTTGGCCAAACGGGCGGCATGACGATGGCCGATTTCAGGAGGGACATCGACCTCGACGCACTGGCTGAAAAGCTGCGCTCAAGCGGCGGGATCGCAGCAAAACACGATATCGGCAGCGTCACCGCGCGGCTCGGCGTGACAGGCAAGTCTGTTCCGGTGGGAGACGACTGCGCCGCCCTGCGGGAGGGGGATGGCTACCTGCTTTTCGCCATCGAAGGGTTCATGAATGCCTTCGTCGCCGCCGACCCCTGGTTTGCCGGGTGGTGCGGTGTCATGGTCAACATCTCCGACGTCGTCGCCATGGGCGGCAGGCCAACCGCCGTGGTTGATGCTGTCTGGGCCGATGGCGAAGCGGGTGCCGCCCCGGTGCTGGATGGCATGCGGGCCGCCGCAGAGGCCTATGGCGTGCCCATTGTCGGCGGCCATACCAACATTCGCACCGACCGGGGCCAATTGTCCGTCGCCATCCTCGGACGCGCAACGCACCTGCTCACAAGCTTCGACGCCCGTCCAGGCGACGTTCTGGTCGCCGCCGTGGATCATCGTGGCCGCTATCGCCCACCCTTCGACAACTGGGAAGCGGCCACCGACGCGCCTGCCGAGCGGCTGCGCGGCGATCTCGACATCCTGCCGCAGATTGCCGAAGCCGGGCTTGCGCTGGCCGCCAAGGACATCAGCCAGGGCGGCATTGTCGGCACGGCAATCATGCTGGCGGAATGCTCCGGCATCGGTATCGACATTGATGTGGCAGCTATTCCCCTGCCAGACGGCGTCAGCCTTGACCGATGGTTGGCGACCTTCCCAAGCTTCGGGTATCTGCTGTCCGTGCCGCCCGAACACGTCACTGCCGTGCTGACCCGTTTCGAAACGCGCGACATCACCGCTGCGATCATCGGCACCGTCTCTGTCGGCAGCGCTGTTGCGATCACCAATGGCAGTAAACGGATCGTCATTCGTGACCATGCCGTAACACCCCTGATGCAACTCGGGCCAGCGGAGCATTGCACATGATCAGCCCGCTGCGCATTGCCATGCTCACGCATTCCACCAATCCGCGTGGTGGCGTCGTGCATGCCATGCAGCTTTCCGAAGCGCTAACGGCCCTCGGCCATGCCGTGACCCTGCACGCGCCCGATCCAAAAGGCGCCGGCTTCTTCCGCCCGCCCGCCTGTGACACGGCCTGCTTTCCCGTACCGCCTGCCCCGGCGAATATGACAGCCATGGTCGAGCAGCGGATTGCCGATTACATTAGCCACTTCGAACAAGCAGAAAATCGTGACTTCGATGTCTTCCATGCCCATGATGGCATTTCGGGAAATGCGCTGGCGACGCTCAAAGACCATGGTCTGATCCCTGGTTTCGTGCGTACCATCCATCATATCGATCAATTTGAAGACCCGCGCCTGATGGTCCTTCAGGACCGTTCGATCCAACGGGCCGATGCCTTCCTTGCCGTCAGTGCCGCGTGGCAGGCCATCTTGCGCGACAGCTACGGCGTGGACGCAGCCGTGGTCGGCAACGGCGTCGATAACAGGCGCTTTGCCCCTGCCTGGAGCGGCGAGCAGACGGCGCTGCGAGATCGGATCGGTCTTCATGCCGGCTCCGTCTTTCTCAGCATCGGCGGCATCGAAGCGCGCAAGAATACGCTTGGCATTCTCGATGCCTTCCGGCAGTTGCGGGCCGTAAAGCCGGACGCACAACTGGTCATCGCTGGCGGTGTCTCGCTGCTTGATCATCGGGATTATCAGGAGGAGTTCCAGTCCCACTTGCGGGCGCTGCGCGATGATGCCGCCGCCGTGCACATTATCGGTGCCGTGTCTGATGATGATATGCCGAACCTCTACCGGCTTGCCGATGCGCTGGTGTTCCCGTCGCTGAAGGAAGGGTTCGGTCTTGTCGTGTTGGAGGCGATGGCCAGCGGCGTTCCAGCCATCGTGCCATCCATTGCACCCTTCATCGACTATCTCAGCGGCGACGATGCCCTTTGGTGCGATCCCCACCACTCTGCCTCGATCGCCGAAGCCATGGCCCTGGCGCTGGTGCCTGAAATCCGCGAGCTGATCATCCCGCGTGGCCTGGAGGTTGCCAGCCGTTTCACTTGGCGGCGCGTTGCCGAGGCACATCTTTCCACCTATGCAACTTTGAAGGAGGCAGCCCATGCCTGAGATGCGCTTTGTCATCACCTGGCCCGATGGCCAGGAAGAGACCTGTTATTCACCCTCGCTGATCATCCGCGAGTTCTTCACCGAGGGTGAAAGTTATCCGGTGGCGGATTTTGTCGAGCGCAGCCGAAAAGCGCTCACCATCGCCAGTGATCGCGTCGAGGCAAAATACGGATTTGCCTGCTCATCCGCAAACGACCAGCTCGCCCGCATCGAAACCGCCGCCCTCCCCTTCCTCGAGCGCGCCGATGCCCGCGTTCGCTGCGAGACCTTTATCCTGTGAAAGGACATAAGATGACCCGATCCCTGAAGCCGCATTACAGCGCCGTCGTCGTGGGCGGCGGCCAGGCTGGCCTGTCCGCCAGCCATTACCTTAGGAAACACGGTATCGACCATGTGGTTTTCGAAAAGAAGTCTGTCGCCCACAAATGGAAGGACGAGCGCTGGGATGCCTTCTGTCTGGTCACCCCAAACTGGCAATGCCAGCTGCCCGACCATCCCTATGACGGCGCCGATCCTCACGGTTTCATGGTGAAGGAGGAGATTATCGCCTATGTTGATCGCTTCGTCAAAAAGGTCGATGCGCCCGTTTTCGAAGGCACCAGCGTGACCGCGCTGGAGAAAACGGGAGACCTGTTCCGGATCGAATCGACGGCGGGCACCATCACCGCCGACAGCGTTATTCTCGCCACCAGCCTCTATAGCCAGCCTTTCGTGCCGCGTGCCGCAGCACGCATTCCCGATGGCATCACACAAATCCATACGGCCGATTATCGCAATCCCGCGCAACTGCCGCCAGGCGGCGTCATCGTCGTCGGGTCCGGCCAATCCGGCTGCCAGATTGCCGAGGACCTGCATCTTGCCGGCCGCAAGGTGCATATGATCACCGGCAATGCACCGCGCTGCGCCCGCTTCTACCGGGGCCGCGATGTCGTCGATTGGCTGGCCGATATCGGGCAATATGACATCACCATCGCCCATGACGGCATGGCGAAAAAGAAGCATGACACCAACCATTACCTGACCGGACGCGATGGCGGGCGTGATATCGATCTTCGAAAATTCGCGCTGGAAGGCATGGCCCTTTATGGTCGCATGACCGGTGTTTCCGCCGGAAAAATGCTGTTCGAGACCAATCTGAAGAACAATCTCGACAGCGCTGACCGGGTGTATAACGGCATCAATGCCCTCATTGATCGCCATATCGCGGAAAAAGGCATCCACGCACCGGCAGGCGGACCTTATGCTCCGCTCTGGGAACCGCAGAGTGAAACGACCGAGCTGGACTTTGAGGCCGAAGGTGTCACGTCGGTCATCTGGGCGACGGGCTTTACCCCTGATTGGTCCTATGTCGGATTACCGATCTTCGATGGCACCGGCTATCCGATCCAGCGCCGCGGCGTCACCGGCATTGAGGGCGCCTACGTCCTCGGCCTGCCCTGGCTCTGGACCTGGGGGTCCGGCCGGTTCCTCGCAGTCGGCAAGGATGCCGAATATGTGGTGGACCATCTGGCGAGGCAGCTGGAGCAGGCCAAGCGCCCGCAAATGCAAGCGGTGAACGGATAGGCGATGAACCTCGCATTGCGCCCTTCCTGCCCGTCGCATGGACCCACGAGCCGCGATCTGATGGACCGCGCGCTCGAGCCTCACCTGCTGATCGGCATGCCGCACCTGACGCCACATGGCCTGTCGGAAACCTGGTTGATGAAGGAGCTGGGCCACCGCCATTGGCTGATGCTGGCGCGCGACCTTAGCATGGACAATGCCGATTTCCGAACCGCCGATGGAGAGGAGGTCTATGCGGCGATCTGCGCCACGTCACTGACAGACGCTCGCTTCGAGCTCGTGCGAGCGAATGATATATTGACCATCCAATCCCTGATATCGGCAGTATCCAGGACCCAGACATCGACGACCCATCTCCTGTCTATCGCGGGCCGGAGCGTCGGAAGAATAGAATTGGTTTCCGCCTTCGTTCACAGGGCAATCCAGGGGAGCAATCGCTCCATCGCACGGGTGACTGCCCCCAGGCAGCAAACGAGACCTTACCAAGTCAGTCTTCTGGCACAACATGCGGCGCATATCCGCAATGGGCGGCTTCAGACCTATTGGGGGCTTCCTTTAGATGCTGCCGAAGCGCTGCGCACCTTCAGATTTGCCCCCAGCACGGCGCAGGAGTTCAACGGAGCAGGACTTTTCTACTTCGCGGAGTTCCAGGCCGTTGCAGATCGCGCCCTTGAAGCCTGGTTTCCCGGCAGAAAACCAGCCGTGCGAAGGGACATCTTCTTTCTTGGCAATATCGACCCAAACGAAACCGTGTCCTTCGACCTCATGGGATGGTCAGACGATCATGACATACTGCACGGCAAACTGAGGCGCGAATCCGGGGATTTGATCGCGACGATATTCATGTCTTCAAAAGATCTCCCGTGGTGACAAAGTTTGGCTATGGCAACGCAGCAGCATTCAGCCGCTGTAGCTAAAACAGTTGATCAATTTAATATGATTTCCAGCTCATTAAAGAACGACAAATGTGATGAATTGAGCGCGGGAAACAACGCAAGTCGACCTCTGGTATCACTCCAAACGCCGTCGAGCCCAGCGTCTAGCGCACCAAGTGGTCCCTCCAAGGTGTGGCCCGCCGTAGAAATTTCAGATGCGAATGATCGCGTTGACTGAAACTTCGAAGCCCAGGATTGCTGGAACCATCCCCCATCCGTGGCGTTCTTTGGTTTTTAAAGGAGCGACATATGACAGCCCCCACGCCTGTCCGTTATTCCCCCGACCTCGAAACAGTCAAACCGGGAGAACAGGAGACTGTCTCCGCTCTTATCAACCAGTTCGACATCATCCTCGAAAAGACCGCCGGAGACTACGGCCATGCGGTGCGCTCCGTGCATGCCAAGGCACATGGAATTCTCGAAGCAACGATGATCGTCAGAGATGGTTTGCCAGCCGAACTCGCTCAGGGCCTGTTCGCCAAAGCCGGTGAATATCCGGTCTATATGCGTCTCTCCACAAACGCTGGCGACATCCTGCCCGACGCTATCGCTCTTCCGCGTGGTTTGGCCATCAAGGTCGTTGGTGTCGAGGGGCCGCGTTTGCCGGACGCAAACGGCGATACGCAGGACTTCGTGATGGTGAATGGCCCGGTATTCCAGGCACCCAATCCCGAGAAGTTTCTCTCCAGCCTCAAGCTTCTTGCGCGGACGACGGACAAAATGGAAGGTACCAAGGCTGTGTTGTCGAGCGTGCTTCAAACCGTCAACAAAGGCCTCGAGGCCGTCGGCATTTCCAGCTCGACCATTCAGTCACTCGGCGGCGCACCGAATGTCGATCCGCTTGGCGAGACATATTTCAGCGTTACCCCGTTCCGCTACGGTGACTACATCGCCAAGTTCCGGCTGAAACCAGTCTCGCCCGATTTGACGAAGCGGAACGGAACGGAAATCGATGTCAGCGTTCGTGAGGACGCAATCCGCGAGACCGTCCAGGCGGAGATGCAGGATACTCATGGGGAATGGGAATTCCAGGTGCAACTCTGTCGTGACGTTGATGCGCAGCCGATCGAAGACCCGACCGTGGAGTGGACGGAAGATGAAGCGCCGTTCGTGACCGTCGCCATTGTGACCTCCATGCCCCAGGATAGCTGGAGCGATACGAAGGTGCAGAAGGTCGATGAAGAGATGCGGTTTAGCGTCTGGACCGGCCTCGCAGACCATCAGCCCCTCGGCGGGATCAACCGCGTCCGCAAGGACACATATCAGCACTCGGCAGAGTTCAGGGCAAAGTTCAATGGGTGTCCGTTCCATGAGCCGCGCCAGTAGCCAGCTATCGATGCCGAACCATTTGGAGGCATGGCTATTTTAATGCCGCCTCTTTTCCTATTGAACCTCCCATCAAAAGAAAGGCCCGCCATGGCCGACCCTATCGAGAACCCGGAAGCCGAAGGTCCCGCTGGTGGCTGGGGATCGGTGAAGTCGATCGCCCGTATTCTGGGCGACAACAAACCTTCACCGGCAATCCTTGAAACGCTTTACCGCCTCAATAAACCTGCCGGGCTTATGTGCGTTTCCTGCGCGTGGCCGAAACCGGCAAACTATCATCCCTTCGAGTTCTGCGAAAACGGAGCTAAGGCAACGATCTCGGACCTGACCAGCGCGCGCTGCACGCCTGATTTCTGGAGCCGTCACACTGTTGCCGAGCTCAGGAACTGGAAAGACTATGACCTCGAACAGACCGGGCGGCTGACGCATCCTCTCCGCTATGATGCTGCAACGGACCGCTATATTGAGGTGACGTGGGACAAGGCCTTCTCTGAAATCGGCGCGACGCTGAAATCCTTGCCGCGCGAGAGCGTCGTCTTTTACTCTTCCGGCCATGCCGGTCTTGAAGCATCCTATCTCTACGCCCTGCTCGCGCGGGTCTTTGGCAACAACAACCTGCCCCAGAGTTCCAACATGTGCCATGAGACGACTTCGGTCGGGCTTCAGAAGGTTATCGGCTCGCCTGTTGGCACCATTGTCTGGGAAGACCTGGAGAAGGCCGACGCATTCTTCTTTTTCGGTCAGAACCCGGGATCGAACAGTCCGCGCTTCCTTCACCCATTGCAGGAGGCCAAGCAGCGCGGTGCGCGCATCGTCACATTCAACCCGGTTGTCGAGCAGGGGCTGGTAGCATTCGTCAATCCACAAAGCCCGGTTGACATGCTGACGGGACGCGAAACGCAGATTTCAGACGAGTATCTCCAAGTCCGGGCCGGCGGTGATATTTCTGCAATACTGGGTCTCTGCAAGGTTGTCATCGAAGCTGACGACGTGGCGGTGGCCAATGGAGAAAAGCGCGTGCTCGATGTGGCGTTCATCGATGAGCACACGACAGGATTCGATAGTTTTATCGCCCTTGTCAGAACCACGAACTGGGCCGATATCGAGCGTGAAAGCGGCCTGACCGAGGCAGCGATCCGGCGTGCCGGCGAAATCTATATCAGCGCGGAGAGGGTCATCGGTGTCTACGGCATGGGCCTGACGCAGCATTCGCAAGGTGCGATTAATGTGGCCATGCTGGTCAATCTGCTGCTTCTGCGCGGCAATATCGGGCGCGAAGGGGCTGGTTGCTGTCCTGTTCGGGGCCATTCGAATGTACAAGGTCAACGAACCGTCGGGATCGCTGAGAAGACCAAGCTTATTCCCATGGACAGGTTGAAGGAGCTCTTCGATTTCGATCCCCCGACCGAGGACGGCACGACCATCGTCGATGCCGTGAAAGGGCTGATGGCTGGCAAGATCAAAGCCTTCATTTCGCTGGGAGGCAATCTTGTCCGCGCCGTACCAGATCAAAAGGAGATGGAACGCGCCTGGGCTCGCCAGGAGCTGACTGTGATTGTCTCCACCAAGCTAAACCGGAGCCATCTTTTCCCTGGCAAGCAGGCCTATATCCTGCCCTGCCTGTCGCGTGCAGAGATCGATGAGCAGACCACGGGAAATCAAGCCGTATCCATCGAGGATAGCTTTTCCCATATTTCTGGATCACTCGGCAAACGACCTCCCGCCTCCAAACATTTGAAGAGCGAACTGGCGATTGTCGCCGGCATTGCAAAGGCGACGCTTGCCGTAAGGCCGACACTGAAATGGGATGAATGGCAAGGTGACTATAGCCTCGTGCGAGACCTGATCGAAGCGACCTATCCCGAGGACTTTAAGGACTATAATGCGCGCATGTTCCAGCCGGGCGGGTTTTATCGCGGCAATGCAGCTCATGAACGCGTCTGGAAAACCGAGGAAAAGAAGGCTGTCTTCACAACGCCCAGCCAAATGAATGCGCTGTCCTTCGAGGATGCCGACGGCCGGTTCAGACTTGTCACAATGCGATCGAACGATCAGTTCAACACGACAATCTATGGTTACTCCGACCGCTTTCGCGGCATAGAGGGTACCCGCGACGTCCTGTTGATGTGCGAAAGCGACATCGCGACATCGGGACTTAAACCGGGGCAGGTTGTCACACTCGTCAGTGATTTCGGCGACGGCGTTCGCCGAGAGCTCGGTGGCTTGACTGTCACCGCTCATAATCTGCCAAAAGGGACGATCGGCACTTATTATCCTGAAGCAAACGTGCTGATCGCCATTGACCATCATGATGAGATGTCGAAGACACCGGCATCGAAAGCAATTCCAGTCCGGATCGAAACCTAGAGTTTGTCAGGTAAAAACCGGGTTCCGCTTTTCCCTTGGAAACTCTAACGAACCAGCACCGAAGCTACTCCGAGCCAGTCGTCGCGCAGAAGCGCCATCAAAAGCAAATCGGCGCGACGGCCATCCGGGTAACGCAACGCGTTGCGCATCAGTCCCTCTTCGACAAAGCCCAGCTTGGTATAGACGCGCCGTGCAATCGCATTTGAGGGAAGGACATCGAGAACCAGACGACCAATTGTCGGGTCTGCGAAAACATTCGTGCAGAGACGCAGCACAAACGCGCTGCCGATGCCGCTCCCGAACTGCTCCACAGCAAGACGGCGGATCTCAACATTTCCCATGCCGTCATCGGGCCTCAACACCGCGAAGCCCACGGGCTTTGCTTCACACATACCGATCAGGTATCGGCAGTTGGGGTCAGCCATTCGGCTTTCATGCTCCCGAACCGAATAGGTGCCCACGCGCTCTGGATAGCCGGGGAGCCGTTCGACACGCATGACGAAATCGATGTCATCCGGGGTTGCGGGCCGGATGGTAAGCGCATGAAGTGCTGGCATAACAACGCTCTCAGATTTTTCCCGGAGCGACATCGTCTATGTCAGCCTGGAGCCATCCATTGGCACGTGTCAGGTATGCAATGCTCTCAAAGCCAGCCGCTCGGATTGCAGCAACGGACTGCTCAAGGCCGACGCCCACGGTGTCAACGCCATGGCTGTCATCACCCAGGGTCACGCGGATGCCCATATGGCAACCACGTTTGAGTATGTGCGGCAAGGGGTAAACCGGGCCGTAGCCATTGCGGTATGCGGCACAATTGACATCCAATATGCCGCCATAGGCCTCGATTGCTTCCAGAAGAATGTCCACCTCGCGCAGAACAGCGGCAGAAAATTCAAAGCCTGCAGGCTCATATTTTCGGACGAGATCGAGATGGGCAACGACATCTGGACGAAGACGCTGCACCATGTCGGTTGCCGATTGGAAATAAGCGATCTGGAAGGCATCGGTGCCCCCCAATTCCCGCTTGAGGGCTTCAGTGGATTGTGCCGAGTAATCGAGCCAACACCCGTCGATATCGTGGACGCTGCCGACGATGTAATCGAATGGATGAGCGCGCCGTATGGCCTCCATCTTGGCAAGCCAGGTATCCGGCGGTAATTTCTCGGTCTCGAACCCGATCAGCAACTCGATCCGGTCCGCATAGGCGTCACGAAGCTTGAATGCGTGATCGACATAATCGGCGAACTGGCGCGCAAGGCCCGCAACCCCTAACCTTTCTTCGCCGGGATAAAGATCCTCGTCGCGATATCGCGGGCAGTGTTCGCTCAGGCCGTAATGGGTAAAGCCGCGGTCGATTGCCGTCTCGATAACCGCGGCAAGGGTCGATTTCGCATGGTCGCAGAATTGCCCGCTGTGGCCGCCGTGATAACTGAACCAGGTCATAGCGTGTCCTCAGGCGGTTTTCGCGGGCGAGCGATAGATCGAGCCGTTGTAATCCTCGATATAGCTCTTCATCAGCCCGTCGATATCAATGAATTCAACCGAGATGTCATCCGTGCCGAAATCCAGCAATGTCACGCCCAGCAGTTCTTTTCCCGGCTGGCTTGGCATGGACTCATCGCGGGCCAGAAAGCTGGATGCAGGCGTCCAGATCAACACCGGCTCATCCTTCTGCCGCCGATGCAGCGTGCGATGCATATGGCCTGAGACCACGGCGAACACGGCGTGCTCGGCGATCAGCCGCTGCAACCGTTGGCGACCTTCCGTCTTCAGCGCCCATGCCGGCCTGTCGGCTTCGTTCCAGTCTTCCAGAAAGAGAGGCATGTGGAGGAACAACACCGGTTTGCGGTCGCCCCTCCCCTTCAACATGCGCTCCAAGGCCGACCATTGCTGTTCCTCGGCTGGCAGGCCTGAGCCGATAATCTGGCTGTTCAGGCCGATCAACCTCCAGCCCTCAGTGGCGTCACTGTGCCAATACCAGGAGCCAAAATGCTTTCCCCAGGCCGCAAGACGAGCGTCATCTGCGGGCTGCACGCTGTCGCGGGCAATATCGCCAACATCGTGATTGCCCGGCAGGACGAGAACCGGGGCCATGATCTCCTTGAGTTCAGCCGCACCAAAGGCCAGATCTGCCTCGATATTTGCACCATCCAGCGTCAGATCGCCGAGAACGATTGCCAGTCCCACATCGTCAAAGCCGTTGACGGTTTTGACAGCCGCCTTCCAGTTTTCGACGAATACGTGGTTTTGAGAGCCGATGTGAGGATCGGCCAAGATCGCTATTTTCATCATCTTTCCTTGGAAGCTTTAATCTGCAACTGCCGATCAGTACGCGTCAGCCATGGCGGCAGATGGGGCGCACCGAATGGTGCGCCCGACTTGCATTACTTTGCCGCCATCACACCCGCGACATGCTCGCGAATCTTCGGCATGGCAGCCTCAGGCGTGATCTTGCCCCGCTGCAATTGGTCCAGAACTGGCGCAACGCCCTTCCAGACACCATCCGCCGTGTTGTTGGGATAGGCAAACCACGGCATGGCGGCATTCATCGACTTGAAGACCGTCTGGAAGTTCGGATGCTCTGCATAGAAGCTCTCGAGCGCCTTGGCAGCCTGAACGTTGACCGGCATGTAGCCGCTTGCCTTGGAGACGTCGGCCTGAACGGAGGCGCTGGTCATGTATTTAAAGAACTCCCAGGCGGCAGCGCGCTTGGCCGCATCCTTGGAAAACACCATCAGGGCATTTCCACCAGCTGGCAGGCCGCCCTTCTTGGCGTCGATCAGCGGGAAGCGGACGGTGCGCATGGTGAAGCGGTCGCCGATGGCGGTCTCATAGGCCACGAGATCGGACGGCGACTCCACGACCATGCCGATCTTTCCGGCAAAGAACTGCTGCTGCGCAGGCTTGGGGTCGGCATAAACGGACATGCCCGTCTTGACCGCAAGGTCCTGGGTGATGCGCAGTGCTTCCAGCCCTGCCTTGTTATCATAACCAATGCCGGTGGCTTTGGCGTCAAGCATCTGGGCGCCAGCGCTCATCACCATCATCTGCCAGTACCAGTCATCGCTCAATCCACCGACGGAGAAACCGATGCCCGAGACGCCGTTGCCAAGCTTGCTGATCTTGGCAGCCAGATCAATGACGCCATCCCATGTGGTCGGGAACTGATCGATACTGCCACCAGCCTTTTCCACCAATTCCTTGTTGACGTAGAGAAGCGGCAGGGAGGCCGTAAACGGCATAGCATACTGCTGGCCATCAACCTTTGCGAGGTCGAGAATGGCGGGGGCATAATTGGCCGCCTGCCAGTCCTTGCCTTCCTTATCCAGCAGCGGATCGAGCGAGCTTGTCTCGCCCCGATCCTTCATCACGCCCACAAGGGTGGGAATGGAGGAGTAAGAGGCGAGATAGACATCCGGCGTCGAGCCCGTCATCATTCCACGAATGATGCTTTGGTCACCAGCGCTGTAGTTTTGGGCTGGTGCCTGCTCGTTGATGATGATCTCTGGATGTGCCTTCTTGAAACCCTCCAGAATAGGCTGCATAAAGGCAAGTCGTGTGTGATAAAAGGTCAGCGTGACTGGATCAGCGGCGAAAGCCGGTGCAGTCCCCAACACGGTCAGGGCTGCAGCCGCGAAGATGTTTTTCATTTTCATGGTGTTTCCTACAAGGTGGAGTGGTCTTGACTTTCGGACCTGCCCGGTGGCCGCCGGGCAGGTCCGTATCATTTGACGCCGGTCATCGTAACGCCCTGTACGAACCCGCGCTGTGCGGCGAGAAACAACAGGATCAGCGGTGCGGTGATCAGGGTCGCGCAGGCCATTAAAGGCCCGAAGCTGTCTCCGCCTTCCTGGCTCCTAAAGAACAGGAGGCCGAGCGTTGGCGGTGACAGATCGATGGATCTGATCACGATCATTGGCCAATAAAGATCGTTCCAATGAAAGGTGATCGAGAAGATCGCGAAGGCGGCAATGGCAGGTTTCATCGCCGGCAGAATGATGCGGACGACAATTTCTATCTCGCTCATCCCATCCAGCCGTGCAGCCAGAAGAATCTCGTCGGGGAACGAGCGAATGAACTGAGAGAACATGAAGATTGCAAAACCCGAGGTCAGATAGGGCAGCATCACGCCGGCATAGGTATCCAGAAGCCCGAACTTGGCGAGCACCATGAAGATCGGCAGAGCGGTTGCCTGGGCGGGAACGGAGAGGCTGATCAGAACAATTGCGAAAAGCACATGCTGGCCGCGAAACTTGAACTTCGCCAGCGCATAGGCACAGGTCACCGTGGTCAGGATCTGAAACAGGAGAATGCCGCCGGTCATGATGACACCGTTCAGCATGAACCGTGGCATGGGAGAGTCGAACAGCGCCCGCGTGTAATTCTCTGATATTGATGTCAGGATCGGCGGCGCGTCATGGAGGCTGCCGAATATCTCCCCCGGAGCCTGCGTTGACGCACGCCACATCCAGAAGAACGGATAGACCATCAGAAAGGCACCGCCCAGCAGAACGGCATGAGACAGGAAGGCGCGAAGCGTGGAGCGAGCCATCAAAAATGCGCCTTTCTGTTGCTCAAGCCGACATGGACAATCGAAAATGTCCCGATCAACAGCAGATAGACGACCGTCAGTGCGCTGCCATAACCGGCTTTCATGCCCGTGAACGTATCCGTGTTGATCTTGTGCAGCAGCATCTCGGTGGCGCCATAGGGACCACCATTGGTCAGAACCGCCACGGTGTCGAAAACCTGAAATGACTGGATGCAGCTTAAAACGACAACCACGATGGTCGTGGGTGCCAGAAGCGGCCATGTCAGATAACGCAGACGGTCCCAAAAGCCGTCCATTCCATCGAGAGCAGACGCCTCCTTCAGCTCACTTGAAATAACCGTGAGCCCCGCCAGGAAAAGGATCAGGTTGAAGCCGAAGAGATGCCAGATACCGATGATGGCAAGGCCGATCAGCGCAAGCGTGCCATCGGCGAAAAAATCGAGAGCCGGTAAGCCCAGTGCTTCCAACAGGCTGGCCAGAGGCCCGATATGGCCATTGAGCAGATAGCTCCAGACGATCGACATGGCCGTCAGCGTGGAAGTGACCGGCAGAAAGTAGACGATTTCGTAGAAACGTCGCGAGTGGCGGCGGCCATCGAGCAGCACTGCAACGCAGAGCGCACCGAACACCGATACCGGCACGACAATTGCCGTATAGATTGCGCTGTTGCGCAAGGCGGCCCAGAAGAATGGGTCATTGATCATTCTGGAATAGTTGCCGAGGCCGACAAAATTCAAGGTGAGCCGACCGAGGCGATAATCGGTCAAGCTGATCAGGACCACAACGAAGATCGGCGCAACCACCGTTGCGATTAGCAGCAGGAAGGCCGGGGCCGCGAAGAGATGCGCAATGGCGGCATAACTGAAGCGCTTCGACGCGACCGCAGACGATTGAGGGTGCAGATCAGACAGAGACGTCATGCCATGCCTCCTCGACCGGAGCTGCCAAAGGAAGCGACACTGGAACACGGCGACCGCTTTGATCAAAGATGAGTGCAGCATCGGAGACGATCCGCAGCGCAATCCTTTCACCTATCTTGCGGCCAGTCACCAATCGGCCAAAGCTCTCTGGCCGCAGTTGCACGCGCACAGTACCCGCACCGATTTCCGAGCCGTTGCAGCGGATGCCCACATCGTTGCCCGCAAACTCCACCTGTTCCACCCGAAGCGAAAAATCGCCATTTCCATCTTCAGTCGGATGCAGTCGTTCTGGCCGGATCGCCAATTGGTACGACCCATCCGCGATGCCCGGTAGTCTCAGGTGCAATGCCCGTCCATTGATCGAAACCGCCCCCTTGCTGACCGTCACCGGCATCTCGTTGATCGCCGTTGTGCCGACAAACCGTGCGACAGAAAGATAGTCTGGCCGGTCATAAATTTCCGCGGGTGCTCCACACTGCTTGATCTCTCCGTCTTCCATAACGGCGATCCGATCCGACATTGTCATCGCCTCGGTCTGGTCGTGGGTGACGTAAATGAAGGTGATGCCAGTCCGGCGGTGCAGGTCGACGATCTCATCGCGCAACTGCTGGCGCAGCTTCGCATCGAGGTTCGAAAGTGGCTCGTCCATCAGAAAGACGCCGGGATGACGGACCATTGCGCGACCAACCGCCACACGCTGTCTCTGTCCGCCGGACAGCTGCGACGGCTTGCGCTCCATCAGCATTTCGAGGCCAAGCTGTCTTGCAGTCTTGCTGATATCCGTCTCGATATCGTTGCGGATGCCGCGAACCCTTGATGACAGAAGCGAGGCACCCGGCAGACGCTGGCTGAACGACAAACGCGCCATTTCGAGCGGCATGGCCAGATTCGCACGGACCGTCATATGCGGATAGAGCGCATAGTTCTGGAAAACCATGGCAATACCGCGTCGCTTCGGCGGCAGCGAGGACACGTCACGTCCTGCGATCATGATATGTCCGTCTGTGCAAGGTTCAAAACCGGCCAACAACCGCAACAGCGTCGACTTTCCACACCCGGAAGGCCCAAGCAGCGTCAGGAATTCACCCTCACAGATTTGAAGGTTGATGCGCTTTAGAACCTGCACGCGCTCAAAGCACTTTTCCAGATTCACGATATCAATGGAATGACCGACCATATTCTTCACTGCTTTTCCAGGATCACACCGTCAAAATTACGCGGGTCGAAACACAGCGGTGTTTTAGCCAACGCCCTCAGTCAATTCGCCTCTTGCTTTAAGAGAGTTTTTTAACGTCCCGATGACACGATCTTTCAAATAAAGTATTTTTATCCATATTTTTTATGGAGATAGGTTGTATAAATAACGAAATGGTTACTTTGTGATTCGCTCTAAGCTGTTGACGCAGACCGTAAAAACGCCTTATCGAACATCGGCAATGGCCGGGCCGAAATCGCCGTTTGAAACTCGGCGAGGCAAGGACGCAGTTCTTCAAGTGAGGGTCATCGTGACGGAAGAAAAGCAGACACAGAAGCAGCCTCGGCGCCGACATCCGCGCAGGCCAGATTTGTCTCAAAACCGAATTCTGGAGGCTGCCGTTGTCGAGTTTGCGGCAAATGGTCTGACTGGCACCCGGGTTGAAGCCATTGCTGAACGGGCTGAGATCAACAAGCGAATGATCTATCAGTATTTCGGAAGCAAGGAATTGCTCTACCAGGCGGTGATCGAGAAGGTCTATCGCGATGTGTGGGATGCCGAGGCGGCGTTGAATCTCGAGCAGCTACCACCGTGCGACGCGCTGATCGCCTTGGTCACGTTCGTCTGGACATATTACCTTGAACACCCGGAATTCATTACCATCCTGAACTCCGAGAACCAGTTGAAAGCCATCCACTTCAAAAAGTCCCGCGCCATCCGGGAAGGTGCTGCCAGCTCCCGGCCACTCGTCGATGACATCCTGCGGCGTGGTGAGGCGGATGGCACCTTTCGTCTTGGAATTGATCCGATCCAGTTGAGCCTGACGATCACCTCGATCTGCTACTACTATTTCACCAACCAGGCCACCAGTTCAATCGTCTATGGGCAGCGAATGATGACGCGGGCAGCCTTGGAAAGGCGCCTCGCTTTCAACATTCAGACGGTTCTGGCCATCGTAAGCCCTGATCGGAGCGCGCTGTGAAAAACGCGGAGTCGCAGTCGCGAACCGACACCAAGTGTACACCCGGTCAACCGGCGGGCTGCGAGGCAAAATCAAGCTCAGATCATTTCCGTGTTTCGTTGAATCGCGGAAATGATCTGGGTTTTTGTTTTACGCATTTGCGAACGTAAAATCACGTCACACTTTTCCTGGAAATGCTCTTGAGATGGAACAGGAAACTCCTCCTGGCGTTTGCCTGCCATCATCAAAGGAGATTCAGGATGGCTTTTATCGAAGCGAAAGATGGTACGCAATTGCATGTAAAGGACATGGGAAAAGGTCGTCCCGTGGTGCTTATCCATGGATGGCCTTTGACCGGCGATATGTTTGAATATCAGTCACTTGCTCTGCTGGAAGCGGGCTTTCGCGTCATCACTTACGACCGTCGGGGCTTTGGTCAGTCGGGACATCCAGCCGATGGCTACAATTACGACACGTTTGCCGATGACCTCGCCAGCGTGATCGATAGCCTGGATGTTCAGAATGTGTCGCTCGTCGGCTTTTCCATGGGTGGGGGCGAGATCGCCCGCTACCTGTCGCGACACGGGGCTTCAAAGATCTCCAAGGCGGTTCTGGTGGCCTCTGTGGCGCCGTATCTTCTCAAGGATGGCAGCAATCCTGATGGTGTCGACGCCAGCGTATTTGAGGGTATGAAGAATGACATCCGCAAAGACCGGTTTGCGTTTCTTCAGAGCTTTGCCAAGACCTTTTACGGCGTCGGCCTGGTCAGCAGTCCGGTGAGCCAGGGTGTACTGGATTGGTCATTCATTCTCGGTGTTATGGCCAGCCCCAAAGCGACAATTGATTGCGTCGATGCATTTGGTAAGACCGATTTCAGGCCGGACCTTGCCGCCTTCACAATCCCCACACTGGTCATCCATGGCACGGCAGACAAGACCGTACCGATTGACCCCGCAGGTCGAGCAGCAGCCAGTGGTATCGCAGGTGCCAAACTTATCGAATACGACGGTGAGCCGCATGGCCTGTTTGCCACGGCTCCAGACCGGCTCAATCGAGATCTGATCGAGTTCCTTGGATAATTCGTTTTCGGTGCGCCTTGTGAAACCATGAGGCGCACCAAACCGTCCTCCCCGCAGGGCCTTCGGTGCCGCTTATTCTCCCGTCAGCGTCTCGCCAATCTTCCGGCTCTCCCATTCCTGAGGTGTCAGCGTTTTGATGTCGAACTGGTCACGGGTGCGGGCATAGGTGTGTCCACCCATACGGCCGACGGCATCCATAAGCTGCTGGTCGATATGCAGGTTGGAAGGATTGATGGCATCGCTGCGGACGAACACGCCGATGACCTCGCCGAGAATGATCTCGCGGGCCGGGCCGACCTGAAGCGTTGTGTGGCGACGGCATTCCAGAGCCGCAGGAGCGGCCAGAATACGGGGGCTGCGCACCATCTGACCGGGAACGGTCGCAAGACCCGCCTCTTCCATCTCGTCGACCTCGGGGCCGAACTTGATGGCGCAAACTTCCATCTGTTCAACCAGCGCATTGTCGCAGATATGGACCGTGAACTCGCCCGTCTCACGGATATTGCGGGCGGTGTCCTTGAAGCGCATGTCCGAATAGTTCTCGACACCGATTGCGACGATTGCCGGATCGTGGGTCAGGACGTTGAAGAAGCTGAACGGACCAGCATTCGGCTGGCCATCCTTGCTCACTGTCGTCACCAGCGCAATCGGGCGCGGGATCACCGTTCCGATCAGGAGCTTGTAACGCTCTCGCTCATTGAGCTTGGCGAAATCGAAATGGGTATGGTCGGTCATATCAGGCCTCGACAGCAATGCGGTGCGTTTCAAGCGGAGTGTGGCGGGAGAGGTTCTCGAACCCATCCTTGGTGACAACATACATGTCACCGACATTGCAGCCAGCAGACATTGGCTCAAGCCACTGCGTATGCAGCACGAATACCATGCCCTCTTCCATCCGGTCATAGTTGTGCGACGAGATGTTGAAGCTGTTCTGCCCACCGGCCATGCCAACGGAATGACCGAGATTAGGGTTATGCGGGCCATGGGTTGCCGGGTAGACATGCATCAGGGTGCGGCCCTGCGCTTCCCAATCGATGTTCTTGACATACTGGCGCGGGATCAGCCGCGCACTGCCATCCTCCATCGGCGCCCAGTTGTAAGGCATGGTGCGCGCTTCCGGCGAAGACAGCATGCCGCGCTCGATCATCGGCTCGAAGGCTGCATTGTTGACATCGCGCATCAGCGCGCCCGGGCGGATCAGCTTTTCCGCCCGCTTCACACCATCTGTGCAGGCCGCCAGCACGTCTTCCTGCCGCTTGGTGATGTCGCCAACGGCAATCATACGGGCGGTCTGAGCCGTGTAGCCGCGATAGGTGATGTTGGAGACATAGAGATTGATGAGATCACCGGGACGGACGACATGGCCATAGGGCTTGCCGCAATGGGTGCCGAACTCGTTGATGCCGATCTGGTAGCCGTCACCCGTTTCGCCGCCGAAGGAAAGCTGTCCTTGCGTGAAGGCAGCGTAGATTTCATGGTCGGTGACGTCAGGCTTAGTGACATGATAGGCCGCCTGCGTGGCGATGCTGACAAGCTGGGCCGCGGCTCGGAACATCTCGATTTCGCGTGGCGAGCGTATTTTCTGCATCCGGTCGAGAATGGCATTGTCGGCGACGAACTTGGCTTTGGGCATCAACTCGTCCAGTGCGGCCCAGAAGGTCAGCGAGGTGCGATCACCAATGCGGCCGACCTGCCCTCTCGCCAAGCCGATGCCTGTCAATAGTTCGGCGCATTTCTCAGCCGTCTTGATTACCGAGTCGCCCGGCCGGTCGGCATATTCGCGGCCGATCGGACCAATCTGCCAGATATCTTCCACCAGCACTGGTTCGCCGCCCGGCGGTAGAAGCACGGATTGGGTGAAGAAGGATAAAAGCACCATAGGCCTATCGACATCCGTCGGGATAATCAGCACGCCCTCGCGCATCCAGTCGCAGATATAGCGAAGATAGTGATTGGAGGTGTGGAACCAGCCAACGCCGCCAGTATGGACGACAAGCGCATCATGGCCAGCTTCGACAGCCTGGCGGCGAATGCGCCGCAGACGATCCTCGAACTCTTCGACGGGCAAAGGCAAAGGGGCCGCAAAATCGAAATCCGGCTGGAAATCGGCAAGCAATGATCCGATGCGATAGGTGCCTGACGTGTTGGCATGTATGTTCATTGGGTATTCCTTCCAGATGTATTTTGGGTCAGGCTTGACGGGATGGTGCCAGCACCCGCCTCGCAACCAGCATCACCACCAGGGTCAGCCCGATCAGGATTCCTGACATTGCCGCCACCCGGACATCGAGCGACTCCTCGATCAATGCGAACATGCGAAGCGGCAGCACGGTCGTTTGCGCGTCGGCGAGGAAGAGCGAGACGGAGACGTTGTCGAGGGACTGGATGAAGACGAGGAAGGCGCCGGCTAGAATACCTGATCTCAGCAGTGGCAGGATCACGCGCCGGAGCGTCGTGTACCAGGTTGCACCCATCACGGTAGAAGCTTCAGCCAGCGACGGATTGATCCCTTGCGCGACAACGGAAGCGGCACGGTACATCAGTGGCCCGAAGACGACGACATGGCCGACGACGGTGAGCCAGAGCGAAGGCTGGAAGCCGACGAAATTCGCCACGATCAGCGCTGCCAGGCCATACACCAGGCTTGGCAGGACGAGCGGGGCCAATAGAAACGGCTCCAGCGAATTGACTGTGCTGCGTCGCATCCGTGCCATGCCAATGGTGGCAGGCACGGCGAACAGCAGCGATCCGAGCACCGCGAGGCCTGCGATCTTCAGTGAATTGCCAGCCGCAATATGTTCGGTTCCTGAGCGGACGGGATCAATCAGCGCCTCATACCAGCGCAGAGAAAAACCCTCCGGCGGATATTTGAGCGTCTGGCCCGAGGTGAACGACATGGTGATCGCAATGACAATGGGCGCCACCAGATAGATCAGGCTGAGACTGCCGAAGCCGAAAACAAATGCCTTGTAGAGAAGGGTCGGGATCGGGTTTTCGCGATGATTATGCATGGCCGACAAGCCTCCTGTGACGTGAAATCATGGTCATGGTCACAAGAAGGATACCGGTCGACAGAAGGAGGACAACGGCGATGGCAGAGGCCATCGGCCAATCAAACAGCGTGCCCACTTCTCGATAGATCAACTGCGGCACATAGACGTTTCGCGCACCACCGATGACCGCTTGGGTGACGAAGGACGCACTGGTACTGGCAAACACAAGGATCCAACCCGCCAGCAGGCCGGGTAGCATCATTGGCAGGAGAACCGTCACGAAGATACGCCATGGACCCGCGCCTGAAACCTGCGCCGCCTCGGTGAACTGCACCGGCGTGCGCGAGAGAATGGCAATCAAAGGCAAAATGATCAAAGGCAGGTCGATCTGACACATGGCCATAACCAGACCGAGTTCGGTTGACAGCAGAGTAAACGGGCGTTGCTCAAGCCCAAGCGCGACAAATGCCTCGCTAATCGGTCCCTGTCGTCCAAGAATGACGATCCAGGCGAAGGTCCGAACCACATTGCTGGTCAGCATCGGAATAAGTGTCAGAAAGATGATAACCTGTCGCGCGGTCTTGCCACTGTGCCAATAGAAAAGCGCGATCGGAACACCGAGCAGGGTCGTGCTGGCAATGGTCTGGAGACCGAGCGTGGCGGTGTTGACCAGAACACGGTAGTTAAATGTATCGCCAAAAAACCGTGCGTAATTGTGGAGAGACAGTCCGTTCGGGCCGATGAAGCTGAACCCGACGAGAACGGCGAGCGGCGTCGCAAAGAACGCCACCGACAGCAGAAGCATCGGGACAACGTATGGGAAACCGCTCGCTTTCATTGTGAACCCTCAACCGGCAACGAGAGCATCGAACTGGCGGATCCATTCCGCACGGTTCTTGTTGATTGCAGCCCAGTCCGGATAGACCAGCGTTGCCAGCTGTTCGCGCTTCACATAGGCCTCAATGCCCGGTGTAAGAGCGACCTCCTTATTGGTCGGGAACATCTCGGTCGGTGGCAGTTTCAGCTTATCCTGCGCGGCCTTTGAGATGGCGGCGTCCATATAGGCATAGGCTGCGTCAATGTTCTTGGCGCCCTTGGTCAGATGGATATTGACGGGAGCCGCCGGAGAGCCGGTTTCCGGTTGGACAAACTCGGCTTTGAGGCCCATGGACTTGAGGCGCGCAACATTGCCGGTCGAGCACATGAAGACAGCGATTTCGCCCTGCTGGAACAAGGTCATCTGGTGGTTTGTGCTGGCGACGACGCCCTTGATCTGCTCGGGATTGTCCTTGAACAGTTTGAACACGGCGTCCATGTCAGTCGGACCTTTGCCAAAAATCCTGGCGATTTCGGTATAGGCCATCACGCCGGTGTTGGAGGCGAAACCGGTCCAGGATACCAGGCCCTTATAAGCCGGGTTTTCGAACAGGTCGCGATAGCCTTTCGGAGCCGGCACCAGATCCGGGTTATAAGCGATACCATTGACTTCGACCGTCACGGTCGGTCCGTACTCGCCCTGGAATGCCGGATCGAGCATGCTCCAGTTCTTGAGCTTGGACGGATCGATCTTCTGAATGAGGTCGTTCTCGATGGCGACGGCCATCTGACCGGGCGACATCAGCAGGGTATCGTAAGGCGGGTTGCCGGGGCTTGCCATCACCTTGGCAAGCTGGTCCTGCGCCAAGGCGGGAGCGACCGTCAGGTCGAAACCGGCTTCCTTGACGAGCGGCGTCAGCACGGAGCGGTAGCCATCCTCCCAGTTTCCGGGGAAGGTCGCCGCAACAGCCGTACCACCAGCGGCGCGTACAGCAAAGGGCAGCGTGGCGGCCGCAGCCGCACTGGCAGCGAGCAGTCCGAAATGACGTCTTGTGATGTTGAAGTTTTGCATCTGTTCACCTCTGTTGTTGTTCATTGACTGGATGCTTCCGGTTCGCTCGGAAAGGCGTGACACCTGGCGGTGTCGATCTCGGCAAAGAGTTGGGCTCCCGGCTCGGGAATAAAGGTGGAGGGGCCGCGGACCTGCGACGCGCGAAGGCCTGTCCCATCGTCAAGAAGAAGATCGTGAACCAGCGTCGGTCCAAGAGGCACGGATACGGTCACCCTGGCCGGCAAGGCAAAGTCACTCTGGCTGGCAGACAGACGGACATCTTCGGGACGAAAGGTCATTGTCACCTTGGAACCGATCGTGAAGTTCAGACGACGCGGCAGAACAATGGCCTTGCCGTTCACCAGCGCGATGCTGGTTGCCTCCGCATCCAGCCGCTCCACCATCCCATGCAGCATATTGGCCTGGCCGATGAAGGTGTTGACGAACAGTGACTTCGGGCGGTCATAAACGGCCATGGGCGTGTCGATCTGCTCGACATTACCCTTGTTCATCAGCACGAGCCGACCGGCGAGGCTCTGCGCCTCTTCCTGGTCATGCGTCACGATCAGCGTCGTGATCCCGAGCGTCTTTTGTAAATGCAGAAGCTCGACCTGCAGATCGAAACGAAGCGCCCGGTCGAGCGCCCCGAACGGTTCGTCGAGCAGCAGAAGCGAGGGGCGTCCGGCAATGGCCCGGGCAACCGCGACACGCTGCTGCTGACCACCGGAAAGTTCGCGTGGCAGCCGGCTGCCATAGCTCTTCAACTGCACGAGTGAGAGCATTTCCTCCACCCTTTCCCTGCGCTTTGCGCGGGGAACCTGCTGGCAGGCCAGTGGGTAGGCGATGTTCTCGGCCACCGTCAGGTGCGGAAACAGGGCGTAATTCTGGAACACCATGCCGATGCCGCGGGAGCGGGCCGAAACATTGGCAAGGTCATGGCCGCCTAGCTTGATAACCCCGCTTTTCGGCTGGATCAGCCCCGCGATGGCACGCAGGACGGTAGATTTGCCACAGCCGCTTGGCCCGAGAAGAGCGACGATCTCGCCAGCCTCTATCTCAAACGAGATGTCGCTGATCGCGTTCTGCCCGCCATAGCTGTGTGTCAGACCGCGAATGCTGAGATGCTTGCCCTCTGCGGCCTTCGAGGTCTCTGCCATGAATGTCCCCTTCAGTTGCGCCGTGTCGTCAAAGCGCTCAAGGCTTTGAGGCACAAGGCAGAGATTTGGTCGGTCGACGATGTTGCCTACGGTGTCGGTCATGGCAACGACAGCAGCAATCCGCATGCCAATTGACGATCCTCAATCAACAAAACTTACTAAGCTACAGATTTTTAAAAGATATTTTTGCGTTTTATAGATTCGTATATTTTCAATAATTTTTAGCCGAAAATATTTTCGAATTTAAAAAATGTGCAATTTTTGCTGACTTCGCTTATGCATTGAGCAAAATCTAGGCGTAGCTCTAGGAGCTTACTAAAGGATTTCTGGGTCAGTTCGCCATAGATCACCCTCCATTCATTCTGGATAGCCGACAAAATACCCTGTTTAAACAGCAGTTTAGACGATCAGCCGCCAATCCACGCATCGATATCGACGTATGAGATGATTTTTTAGCCGATAAGTTTACGAATATTTGTGCGAATATTTTTTCGGAAATATTGCAAATCGTTACGCAAGAAATAAGATCTTAAAAACAATGTCTTGAAAAGGCATCGATAAAGCTGGCACGCCGATTGCTTGGAGATTTGCGTCAATTCACGCCGATAAAAAGTTAAATGGGGATCATATGCGCAGCGTCACGAAAAGTCTCAAAGACAGCCTGGCCGGCATCGCATTCGCTTTGCTCGCAACCTCGACACTTGCTGCAGAAGGGACCGCCATTAAGATGGTGCCTGATGCGGAAGTCGCGAAACTGCCTGGTATCGCGTTCAACCAGACCCTGGCAGACCGCCTGCCGCCTGCCATCAAGGACAAGAAAGCCATCAAGGTGGCAACCGACCTGACGCCCCCGATCAGCTTCCAGGCGGAGGATGGAAAACTCATCGGGATCGATGCTGATATTGCCGCAGCCCTCGGCGTTATTCTCGGGATCGATGTTCAGATGACCAATGTCGGCGCTGGCGCCGCAATCGTACCGGCCGTCCTGTCCAAGCGTTTCGACATGACGATTTCCGGCATCAACGACGATGTGGAACTGGAAAAACAGGTCGATGTCATCGACTACATGTTTGATGCTACGACGATCATGACCATCAAGGGCAATCCACTCGGCATCAAGAGCATGGAAGATCTGTGCGGCAAGAAGGTTGCTGTCCCCGTCGGCACGTTCCAGGCGCGCCTGGTTGAGGCCGCATCGGCGAAATGCTCGGCACCTATCAATATCATGTCGATTCCGAAAATGCCTGACGTCCTGCAAGCTGTTCGCACCGGCCGCGCCGACGCGACCGTTAACGGTTATGCGACAAGCGTTTATACGACGAAAAACCAGACCGGTAAGGGTGTTGGCCTTCAGGCGCTTCCGGATGTCCGCCTCGCAGTCGGTTATCTCGGCATGCTGACATCGAAGGACAATCCAGACCTGCGTGACGCGGTCATCGCCTCATTGCAACACATGGTCGATAGCGGCGCCTACAAGGCGATCATGGAGAAATGGGGCCTTGGCCCGCTCGCCGTGACGACAGTCAAGTTCAATGACGCCGCCAGCATGCCGGTGAACTGAGCCATGTCGCTTTTGGCTCAACCTGCCAGCATGGCTATCGCACCTCCGATCGGCAAGCCGATACGGTGGGGGCAGATTACATCAGGCACCAGCGCGATTCTTGCGCTGGCGCTCCTCATCACCATTGTCGCGCGAAACCAGAGCGTTCAATGGGGCGAAATACCCCATTACATGGTCGATCCAGTCATCCTCAGCGGCGTTGTTCTGACCTTGCAACTGACATCAGGCGCAATGGTGTTCGGTATCGCTTTCGGCTGCATCGTTGCTGTCATGGCAACAAGTCAGAATATCGTTTTGAAAGCCCTGGCAATTGCCTTCGTCTGGTGGTTTCGTGGCGTGCCGCTCATCGTCCAGATCTTCTTCTGGTTCAACATCGCGTTGTTCATTCCGGAAGTGGGCATCGGAAGCTACTCCATATCGATCAACGCGCTCGTCACTCCGGCACTTGCCGGGTTCTTGGCGCTGGGCCTGCATGAAGCCGCCAATATGAGCGAGATCATTCGCGGCGGACTGACCGCCGTCGACCGGGGCCAGCGGGAGGCAGCCTCATCACTCGGCTTGCGACCACTTCAGACCCTTCGAGCCGTGGTTCTGCCCCAGGCGATCCGTCTGATCGTACCACCTACCGGCAACCAGGCGATTGGCATGCTGAAGGCCAGCGCCATCGTCTCCGTCATCGGTATGCAGGATTTGCTGACCCAGGCGCAGGCCATCTACGCGCGCAACTTTCTTGTCATCGAGCTCCTGTGTGTTGCGTCGCTTTGGTACCTCCTCATCACAACCATCGCTTCGATCGGCCAGTATTTTCTGGAAAAGCACCTCGCACCGAAAGGTCGAAACGCCGGTGCACAGAAAGATCAACCGCGACGCGGCTGACGCACTGGCCGCTCAGCCACCAATCAAACGGAAACGCCTTTGCAGCGCATCCGATCAGGAAACATCACGGAGAAGAGCATGAGATTAGGAATTGACGGACAAAAACTGCCCGAAGCCAAGAAGCGTGGGCCACTCAAAAGCCTTGATCACGTCAGGGAGCTCGGTCTTGGTGGCATCTTCTTCAGCACGGTCCTTGATATGAGTGAGACGCTGGACCAGGGCGAACTGCGCGACATCAGGGCCAAAGCCGATGAGCTTGGCCTTTACCTCGAAGCCGGTATTGGCAAGATCAACCCCTATTGCAGCGCGGAAGCCCCGGAATTCCGGGCAATCGGCGATGGTGACGTCATCCTCGGCTTTATCAGGATGATCGAAGCGGGCGCAGCAATTGGCTGTCGCGAACTCTGGGTGTCGCCGGGAAATTTCAAATCAGAATATCGCGGGCGTCTGGCCAATGACCGCTTCCGGACCGATGTCACCTGGGACGAGCAATTGACCGCCATTGAAAAGGTGCTGCAAAAGCTGGCGCCCGTGGCGCGCGCCAATGGTGTTCACCTCAACATGGAGACCCATGACGAGATCACCTCCTTCGAAATCCTCCGGCTGATCGAAACGGTCGGTGAGGAGTGCATGGGTGTCGTCTTCGACACAGCAAACGGCCTGCAACGGGCAGAACATCCGGTCTTCGCTGCAAAACGCGTTGCTCCCTATGTTCGCCAGACCCACATCAAGGATGCCTATGTCGGCCATGCCACAGGGGGGCTCGATTTCCAGACCCGTCCGGTCGGCCGGGGCATCGTCGATTTCGCCACGATCATCCCCATCCTTGCCAAGGCCAATCCCGAATTGAACCTTTCCCTTGAAGTCGCCGCCTCCGTCGAAGACAAACCGCGCAAGGCCAATCCTCGCCAATGCATCGAGATCAACGACCCGATCTGGCGCGCTGGCCATCCTGACCTGACAGCCGAAGAACTGGAGGCCTATCTGGCACTGGTGGATGCGTTCGAGAAACGTGTGGCCGCCGGAGAGATCCCGGACTGGGAAACCTATGAGGCCAACCAGTATGGCTACCCAAGCTATCAGCATCAGTCCTACGGTTTCAATGAGGCGATCACGTTTATCAAAACCTCGGCGCGCCATATCGAAGAGGTTTGCACACAAAACAGCATTCCGCTTTCAACGCCATCGACAAAGCAGCACGCGGCTTGACATCGAATACCAAGGGTCATTGAAAATGGCGCTTGGTATAAGAGGTTGAGCGCCGGTCGCTTCTGGTGCCGGCCCATCCTAAAATGTTGCGAAGATTTGGATTTTGGTATTACAGCGTCCTTTGTGCGTTTTATAAAACGCACAAAGGACGCTGTAATACTTTAAATCTAATGCATAATTTTCTCCTTAAATCGATTCCGATTTAAGGAATTATGCAGTAAGCGCATATACGCAGGAATATTATCATGGACATAATTACGTCGCTTGATCGGAGCTGGAGAGGGAAATGAAGAAGGTGACGCGCCGCCAAAGCGCCAAGGTCGCACCGAAGGTTGGTGGTGCGGCGGATACGGGCGAAAACGCCAACGATGACGTGACTGAGCGCATTCGGATCACGCTTGCCACGGCGATTGGTGAAGGTGCGCTCAAGCCAGGCGTCAAGATCCTTGAGGATGCGATTGCCGACCATTTCGGCGTCAGCCGGACAGTTGTGCGTGGCGCGCTCGGCGTCCTGGAGAGCGACCATCTCCTGGAGCGCAAGAAAAACCGTGGCACATTCGTCGCTGAGCCTGGCATCGAAGAAGCAAAGGCCTTGTTCGAGGCAAGACGCAAGCTAGAACATGTCATTCTCGAGCTCGTGATTGACCGAGCGACCGTTGACCAGTTGGATGCTCTTGAAAAGCTGACGGATGAGGAGGAGCATATCCATCACCATGGTGACGAGAAGTCGAAGACCGTGCTGTCGGGCAAGTTCCATGTCGTTCTGGCTGAACTTGGCGGCAACGCAGTCATGACGGAGATGCTGTCGAAGATTGTTGCGCGCCTATCTCTTGTTATGTCTCTCTATGAGGAAGAGCGGAAGGACGATTGCGGCGCCGATCACCACCGCCTGATCGTCAGCGCCATAAAAGCGAAGGACCTGGCAAAGGCGCAGCAGCTAATGGATCACCACCTCGCAGATATCGAAGGCCGCGTTCGGCTCACGGAGGGACAGGGCGATCGGCATACGTTCCTGGCCGTACTGGAGAACTTTTCCTGATGAACCGGCTTGAAGGCAACAGAAGCTGAGGCATGCTAATCTCCACAGCGTTATGAGTGGTCCGTTAAAGTGAATGACTTGCCAGCTTTTCATGGCCACCTGCAGGTCGAAAACGGAATGAAAGGTCCAGCCGATGCCTTGCCAGGCGCGAACCTTCGGCTGCTTATGAGGCGCGTAGCTGTCGCGAATGACGTTAACAGCCCATCGAGAATATTGAGAGCGGCACACAAGGTTGCCGCGACGTGGCGTTTGTCGTCATGCCTCATTGTGCTGCCACGTGGTAGACTCGGCTGCGTCCGGTCAAAGGTAAGCGGCAAGTTGACCGCATCTGGCGTTGGTAGTGTGGGCTTACGTATTGCGGACAGACGAGTCACAAACTGTGCGCTTCTATGTCTACGTTAATGGACCTCGACGTCATCGCCGACATGAGCAGACTGAACGGGGATTACACTGGGCATTAAGAGCGCACTCTTTGCGAGGCACGATGCGGGAGCGGAGAACTGGACGACCATCGCCTCGGGACTTCTGGGCCTGAAAAACCTAATGTGACAACACCGGCTCGGCCATGTCCCCATTCGATGCTTATGCCGGGATAATTTTCAGCTCACCATAGGTGACAGAGCGTTCTGCCATCACATGATCGGCAAAATGGCGCACCTCTTCGGTTTTGCCGCGCAAAACGCTGATCTCAAGACAGCGGTGCTGATCCAGATGCACATGCATGCTGGCCACAGAGAGATCATGGTGATCATGAAAGGTCGTGGTCAGGCGGCTGGCCAAATCTCTGGCTTCATGGTCATACACATAGCTCAAAACACCAGCACATTGGGCAATATGCCCCTCCTCGATTGAGGCCTGCTTCAACCCGGCCCGCGCCAGATCGCGCAAGGCTTCGGAGCGGTTCTGATAGCCTTTTGCCTCAATCATTCGGTCCAGCTCAGTCATGAGGTCGTCGTCAATGGTGATGGTAATACGCTGCATGGTTGTTCCCGACGTTGATGCTGATGTATGGTGTATCACCTTTTTTATCCGCTTCCAGCCTTTGTCCCGATAGACGGTTGACCTGACAAAGACAGTATGATGTATCAGAAAAAAAATCTTACTTCATGATTGCTCAGCAGGACCTTCCATGATCAAAACTTGCTTTCGCCATGCGGCACTGGCGCTGACGCTTGCCTTTTGCAGCCCTCTTACCAATGCGCAGGCGGGCGAGACGTTGAATTTTTCATGGCCCATGAATGTCGGGCCGCTCAATCCCCATCTCTATTCACCCAATCAAATGTTTGCGCAAAACATGGTGTATGAGCCGCTGGTGCGTTGTCAGGCCGATGGCACCGTCAAACCATGGCTGGCGCAATCGTGGGAGATTTCGAACGAGGGGCGGACCTATACGTTTCAATTGCGCGACGGTGTGCGCTTTTCAAATGGCGAACCCTTTGATGCAGCAGCGGTAAAAGCCAATATTGATGCGGTGCTGGCCAATCGCTCTCGTCATGCATGGCTGGAATTGGCCAATGAAATCGAAAGCGCTGATATTGTTGATCCGCTGCATGTGCGCATCACGCTGAAACACGCCTATTATCCTTTGCTTCAGGAATTGTCCCTGCCCCGGCCCTTTCGGTTTATCGCCCCTTCGCAGTTCAAGCAGGGCGGCACAAAGGATGGCATTGCCCAGCCGATTGGCACTGGCCCATGGGTTTTGCAAGAAACCCGCTTGGGCGAGAAAGACGTGTTTGTCCGCAACGACCGCTATTGGGGTGGCAAGCCTGCCTTCGACAGCGTGACCGTCAAGGTTATTCCCGATCCCAACAGCCGCGCCATTGCATTTGAGACCGGCGATGTTGATCTGATCTATGGGGCCGATGGGCCGATCTCTCCCGATACGTTTGAGCGTTTCCGCAAAATGGGAACCTATACGACGCAGCTTTCGCAGCCTTTGGAAACCTTGGTGCTGGCCATCAACACCAATCTTGGTGCCACAAAAGACATTGCTGTGCGCAAGGCCATCAACCATGCGGTGGACAAGGACAAGATGATTGCCACGGTGCTCTATGGCACCCAGCAACGCGCCGACACTCTTTTTGCCCCCAATGTTCCCTATGCCAATATTGGCCTCAAACCCTACCAGTTTGATCGATCCGTTGCGGAAAAATTGCTGGATGACGCTGGCTGGACCCGCCTTGAGCCGAAAGGCGTTCGGCAGAAGGATGGCAAGCCGCTGTCCATCGAATTATGCTTTATCGGCACAGACGCCATCAGCAAATCCATGGCCGAGATTGTGCAGGCTGATCTTGGTAAGGTGGGAATTCAGGTTATCCTGACCGGAGAGGAAGAAAGCAGCATTTTGTCGCGCCAGCGCGATGGCCGGTTTGGCATGATTTTCAACCGCACCTGGGGGCCTCCCTATGATCCCCACGCCTTTGTCAGCTCCATGCGCATTCCCTCCCATGCCGATTATCAGGCGCAGCTTGGCCTGCCGGACAAGGCGAAGATTGATCAGGACATCGGCGACGTGCTGATCTCTACGGATGAACACATCCGGCAGGATCTGTATCGGGATATTCTGACCCGATTGCATGATGAAGCCGTCTATCTGCCGCTCACCTATGTCACCGCCATTGCCGTTGCCAAAAAGGAGCTTGGCCCCATTCCGTTTGGGGCGATGTCGAGCGAAATTCCGTTCGATCAGATCCGGCAAAAGGCGAACTGATCCATGGGCGCGTTTATCCTGCGGCGCATTTTGCTGCTGATCCCGATGTTGCTTGGCGCATCACTGGTTATATTTCTCATGCTGCGGCTTGGGCCAAGCGATCCGGCCATGGATTACTTACGCCTGTCCAAAGTGCCGCCAACGCCTTTGGCGCTGGCGGACGCCCGGCAGATGCTTGGCCTCGACCGCCCGATTGCCACTCAATATATCGATTGGTTGGGCCATGCCTTCCGGTTGGATTTTGGCGTCTCCTATGCCACGCAAAGGCCGGTTTTGCCCGACTTGCTCTACTACCTTCCGGCAACGCTGCAACTGGCCGGGCTGGCGCTGATCCTGACCTTTGCCATTTCCATCCCGATGGGGGTCTGGGCATCGCGCCACCGTAACAAGCTGCCGGATCATATCGTGCGGCTGGTGTCTTTTCTCGGCGTGTCCATGCCCAATTTCTGGCTGGGTTTTCTGCTGGTGCTGGTGTTTTCCGTGCAGCTCGGCTGGCTTCCCGCCATGGGTCGCGGCGGCTTTGCCCATATGATCATGCCGGCCATTGCCATTGCATTCATGTCACTGTCCATCAATGCGCGGCTGTTGCGGGCCAGCATGCTGGAGGCTGCGGGGCAGCGCCATGTGCTCTATGCCCGGCTGCGCGGCCTTTCCAGACAGCGGGTTGAACGGGGTCATATCCTCAGAAACGCGCTTTTGCCAATCATCACTGCCACGGGCATGCATGTCGGCGAATTGCTTGGCGGCACGCTGGTGATTGAGAGTATTTTCGGCTGGCCCGGTGTTGGCCGCTATGCCGTTTCTGCCATCCTGAATCGGGATTATCCCGTCATTCAGTGTTTTACCTTGTTGATGGTGGGCATTTTTGTGACCTGTAATCTTCTGGTCGATATTGCCTATGCATGGGCAGACCCACGGATCAGGCTGTCAGCGGGGCATGTCGAATGACGAAAGCCTCAACATTGCTCTCCCGCCCTCGCCCGGCTGGCTTTTGGCAGTCGTCGTCTCTCGGCGTCAAAGCCTGTGGTGTCATCGTTCTGCTGCTGGTGGTGGCCACGATTGCGGGGCCATGGATTTCGCCGCATGATCCGAATTTTGTCGAATTATCGGAGCGGCTTCAGCCGCCAGACCTGAGCCACTGGCTTGGAACTGATCACTTGGGCCGCGATATTTTCTCGCGTCTGGTTGCTGGTGCCCGTGTCTCGCTGGGGTCTGTCGCCATTGCGCTGGGCCTGATCATGGTCACCGGCATTGTGCTTGGGGGAACCGCAGGCGTTATCGGCGGGCGCACCGATCAGCTGATCATGCGCATTGCCGATGTGTTTTTGACCTTTCCAACCCTTGTGCTGGCGCTGTTTATGGTTGGAATGCTGGGCACGGGCCTTACCAATGTCATCCTCGCCATCGCTCTTTCCCACTGGGCCTGGTATGCCCGGATTGTGCGGGGAATTGTGCTGTCCCTGCGCCATCGGGAATTTCTGCTGGCGGCGCGCATGAGCGGTGCTGGACCAATCAGAACCTTTATGGATCACCTGCTTCCCGCAACCCTGTCTCAGCTGGTGGTGCTGGCAACGTTGGATATCGGCCATATCATGCTGCATGTCTCTGGCCTGTCTTTTCTGGGATTGGGCGTGACAGCGCCCACGGCGGAATGGGGCGTGATGATCAATGATGCGCGCCAATATGTCTGGACAGCGCCGTCGCTGATCCTGTGGCCGGGATTAACCCTGTTTATCAGTGTCATGGCTTTCAATATTCTGGGCGATGCCCTGCGCGACAGGCTCGATCCCCATTTGCGTATGGAGCATGGGCACGAATGATCCAGACCCTCTCCATCCAGAACCTGACGGTTCATCCATCGGACTCTGATGGTCATCCCGCTCTTGTCGATCATCTCTCACTTGAGCTTAAACGCGGTCGCATTCTTGCGCTGGTTGGTGCCAGTGGCTCAGGAAAATCTCTGACCTGTTCAGCAAGTCTTGGCGTGGCACCTGCTGGTGTCACGGTCACCAATGGCACTCTGGCGCTGGATGGTCAGCCTGCCTTGCCTGCGGACTTGCGTGGCAAGACGGTGGCCACCATTTTGCAAAACCCGCGCAGCGCCTTTAATCCTGTGCGAACCATGCGTCATCATGTGATTGAGACACTGAAAGCCGCGGGTCGGTTGTCACCAGACAATGACCTGCAACAGGCTTTGGCCTTTATGCACGACGTCGGGCTTGAAGAGCCGCAGCGCATTCTGGATATGCATGCTTTTGAGATGAGTGGCGGCATGTTGCAACGGATGATGATTGCCCTTGCCCTCATGTCCGGCGCACCGTTTCTGTTTGCCGATGAGCCAACCACGGACCTTGACCTGATTGTGCAAATGCAGGTGCTGGATTTGATCGAGCGCGTGGCCAGACAACAGGGCTTGGGCGTTTTGCTCGTCACCCATGATATGGGCGTGGTGGCGCGCTTGGCCGATGATGTGGCGGTGATCGATCATGGCAAGCTGGTTGAGACGGGCAGCGTCATGGACATTTTCCATGCGCCCCAACATCCGGTAACACGCATGTTGGTGCGGGCGCACCTCTCCCTCTACGGTCTGGAGCTGGCGCAATGACACTGCTGCAAGCAAAACATCTGAGCAAACATTATCAGCACTACTCGCTGCTTGGCGCAAGTCCGGCCCGAACGGTTGTGGATGATGTCTCGCTTTCCATTGCCAACAGCGAAACCGTCGCCCTTCTCGGCCGCAGCGGCTGTGGCAAAAGCACACTGGCCAGATTACTGGCGGGTCTGGAACAGCCAGACAAGGGCGAGATCTGTTTCAACGGCACAGCCCTTGGCAAGCTCGCAAAGGCGGAGAAAGCCGCTTTTCGACGCAGTGTTCAAATGGTGTTTCAAGACTCCCCCAGCGCCGTTAACCCCCGTTTTGACATTCGCGCCATTATTGCAGAGCCGCTGCGCCATCTCACCACCCTCAATGAAGCCGACCGCGAGCACCGCCTGCGCGAGGTGCTGGACATGGTGGAGCTTCCCCTTGCCATTGCCTCGAAATTGCCGGGACAGGTCAGCGGCGGCCAGCTACAACGCGTCTGCATTGCCCGCGCCCTCGCCTGCTCTCCCAAACTGATTATTCTGGACGAGGCCGTGTCCAACCTCGATCTTCATCTCCAGACCTCGGCCCTGTCTCTTTTGAAAGATTTGCAGGACAAAACCGGGATTGCCTATCTGTTTGTCACCCATGATCTGCGCTTGGTTGAGCGGTTTGCATCACGGGTGCTGATCATGGATGCGGGCCGCATTGTCGAGGAAACCCCAACTGGCGCGCTGGCCCATGTCAGCCACCCGGCCTCCCTGCTGCTGAAGTCGGCCATTCTGCCAGCCTATCCGCGCCAACTGCATAATTGACAAGGACATCCGCTTGTCAAAACGTTCCGAACTGCGCAGACAAACCGGGTACGCTTTTTCCATCAAAAAATAACAACAGAACAACCTATAGAAATCCTGACGCGGCACAAAATGCCGCATTGCGAACGTTTGGAAGAACGCCTAATCGTAATCTGAAGGGGATCAATCTGGATGGCGGCAACCGTGTCAGACATGGCGAAAATGGTGCGCATCATATGCGCCATTGCCCTGTTGTGCGTCGGATTTGCCCATAAGATACCCGTCATCGAATCGGCAATTCCGCTTTCAGAAGTTGCATCATATACCCTGCCCGACGGGACCCTCCCGGTTCTTTGCCTACCAAGCCAGCATGACGAGGGAAAGCATCCTAGCCATGATCTCGGCACAGGTTGCGAAGCCTGCCGGATAACGGCGTCCATTGTCTTGCCGACCCCTGCCGATTCAATTGGCCAAGCAATCGTCGTTGCAACAGAAATTCATATTCCGATCCGTCGTGAAGCCTTTTACCGTCAGCTGTTTCCTCCCAACGCAAGCCCACGTGGCCCCCCGACCGGCACTATTGCCTGAAACCACTGCTGCATTTCGCAGCAGCCCTTCAGTCAGCGCCGGTTGAACGTTCCAAACTCTAGAACGTGACGACCGGCGTAGCGCCGGACACACGTCATGTTCAACACGACAGCATTGGGTGAAGTATCGCCCGTATTCCCAATCGATTTTCTGATTCCCGCCGAAATCGGCAGTAAATCTCAGATGTGCAAGCTCGTTGCACCGCGCACCAGAGTTTTCCTGCATGATTTCCCACGATCAAGCGAATTTCTACTCAAGGACGGGTGCATCGCACTCTATCAATCGCTGCACGACGGTCGCAGACAAATACTTGATATCCTTGGGCCGGGCTCCTTTCTCGGACTATCGATTGGCAGCTCTGTCAATTGCTGTGCCGAAACCTTGGCGTTTACGCAGATTCAACCGGTTGCGCAGCTCACCGATCACGCCCTCGGTAGTGCGCTCAAGCATATGCTGCACCGGTCGCAAGCATTAGTGACCTTGCTCGGCCGAAAAACGGCCCAGGAAAAAGTTGCGTTTGCCCTCCTCGATCTCGCTGAGAGGTTTGCCCGGACGTCGAAGGCTTCGCAGCTGCGGAAAACGACATTCAGGCTTTTCCTGACCAGAGCCGATCTTGCCGATTGGTTAGGACTGACACTTGAGACCGTCAGTCGTTGCCTCAACAGCTTCAAGCGCAGCGGTATACTCACCTTCAACCATCCCGAAATCATCACCATAGCCGACGAGAACGCCTTGCGGTTTCTCGCCTCAGGCCAGCCTTCGCTTGCCAGGCAGACATCCGGAAAGCGTAAAGCCTCTCTTCAACCGTCATAACACTGGGGGACAGTTATCATGTTCGCCATCTCGCTTCTTTTACCGCTGACCGGTGCCGTTCTGCGGACGGTGATCGGCCTCGACTATCTCATCGTCAGGCGCGTCAAGCCGCTCACGCGCGCGCTGAGCTGCCCGCCTTTTAACATTGTGGTTGGCGCAGGATCGCCCACCCGCCAAGATTTAGCGCAAGGAAACTCCATGAAAAAACTAGTCTTCTCCGCCTTTGTCGGCCTGATGGCCATGACAGCCAGCGCCTTTGCCGACATTACAGTTACCGACGTCAAGGGACGCACCGTCACCGTACCCAAAGTACCGCAACGTGTTGTCCTCAGCTTCTATTATGAGGATTATCTTGCCATCGCCGGACCCGGCGCGCTCGACAAAGTCGTAGCCCTCTCCCTCTCCCCCTGGAAGGATTGGCGGCCAAACCAGTTCGCGGCCTATGAAAAGGCGCTGCCAAAGCTCGCCTCCATTCCCGACATCGATAGTACCGAAGACAATACATTTTCGATCGAGAAGGTGATTGCGGCCAAGCCCGACCTGCTTATTCTGGCGGCCTGGTCCTATGACGCGCTCGGCGAAGGCACCAAGCAGTTAGAGGCGGCTGGCATTCCAATCGTGACGCTCGACTACAATGCCCAGACGGTCGAGAAACATGTCGCATCCACCTTGGCTCTCGGCAAGCTGATGGGGACGCAAGACCGCGCCGAAAAGCTCGCCAAAAACTACAAGGATGCGATGGCAGACGTTCAGGCCCGCATCCAGAAAGCCGGCCCGACGGACAAGAAGGTCTATGTCGAACTGGCTCAGAAAGGGCCGGATGAAGTCGGGAACTCCTACGGCGATACGATGTGGGGCGCGCTGGTCGACAGGCTTGGCGGCCATAACATTGCCAAGGGACAGATCGGCAATTGGGGACCGCTAAGCCCGGAATATGTCCTGGCACAAAAGCCGGACCTGATTTTTCTGGGCGGGTCGGAGTGGTTGAACAAACCGCAATCGGTGCAGGTCGGCTTTGGGGCTGATCCGGCTGTTACCCGCCAACGCATGAAGGCCTATCTCGCCCGTCCTGGCTGGTCGGATCTGCCAGCCGTAAAAGAGGGCGGCGTGCATGCGATCTACCATGGCGGCGCACGCACGCTGTCCGACTATGTGTATGCGCAATATATCGCCAAACAGCTCTATCCGGATGCCTTCAAGAACGTCGATCCGGCAAAGAACATTGCTGATTATTATAATAATTGGCTGCCGATCAAGGCCGACGGTGTGTTTGTTCTCCCTTATGAAACGAACGGACAATGACGACCTTTTCCGCAGAGATTGATGGGATGCGCGACGGCTATCGCCGCGCATCCGCTCGTCGGACTTTAGTCATGATCGGCGCCCTCATTTGCCTTGTTTTGCTGATGGTGCTCGATCTCACCACCGGTCCATCCGGCATGCCGCTTGCCGAAGTATGGCATGGGCTTCTCGCCGGGCCTGCCGGTGACGACCGCATGGTTGCAACGATCCTGTGGCAATTGCGCATGCCGCAAACTGTCATGGGCGTCCTGGTCGGCGCCTGCCTCGGCCTTGCCGGCCTGCAAATGCAGACGATCCTTGGCAATCCGCTGGCCAGCCCCTTCACACTCGGCTTTTCGGCAGCGGCAGGCTTTGGTGCGGCATTAGCGATCATGTTCGGCTCGCTCATCCCGCTGCCCGGTTTCATCGTCATCCCCGCCTGCGCCTTTGTGATGACCCTGGTGGCCTGTGCTCTGGTCTATCTGATCGCGCGGCTTCGTGGCGCGACACCGGAAATCCTCGTGCTTGGAGGCATTGCGGTGTTGTTCTTCTTCCAATCGCTCCAGTCCCTGCTTCAGTTTCTGGCGTCACCGGAAGTCTTGCAGCAGATTGTCTTCTGGCTATTCGGCAGCCTCTTGAAGTCAAGCTGGACGAGCGTCACAGTGAGTGCTGCGATTGCATGCGCCTGCCTTCCCTTCATTGCCCGTAGCACCTGGGCCTTGACCACGTTGCGTCTCGGAGATGCCAATGCCCGAAGCCTCGGGCTATCGGTTGAGAAAATCCGTCGGAATACCTTCCTGATCGTGGCATTGTTGACAGCCGGAGCCGTCTCCTTCGTCGGAACCATCGGCTTTGTTGGGCTCATCGCACCGCATGTTGCCCGCGCACTCGTCGGAGAGGACCATCGGTTCTCCCTGCCGCTGGCAGCCCTAACGGGAGCCATCATTCTGATCGGCGCGTGCGTGTTCGGAAAATTCATCTCTCCGGCTGCCGTCATTCCGGTCGGCATCATCACGGCCATCGCAGGTGTACCGATGCTGTTTGTCGTCATCGCCAAACGCGGTCAGCGAGGCCTGACATGACGGCGCGGCTGGTCTTGAGAGACGTAGGCGTCCAACATGGGCGCACCACGATTGTTTCAGGTGTATCGACCTCTATTGCTGCTGGGCAGATCGTTGGCCTGATCGGCCCGAATGGTGCCGGCAAGTCCACCCTGCTGAACGCGATCGCCGGGCAGGTGCCCGCGAAAGGCAAGGTTCTGTGGAACGGCAAGCCGGTCGGCGCCCGCGATATCGGTTTCATGCCGCAGCAATGCCAGGTGAGGGCTGACTTGTCCGTGCTCGAAGTCGTCCTGCTCGGCCGTCATGAGCAGCTTGGCTGGCAGATTGCCAGTGACATGCTTGCGGCGGCTTCTCGGATATTGGCCTTCTTCGGGATCAGCGATCTCGCAACCCGCAGCATGCTGACCCTTTCCGGCGGTCAGCAACAATTGGTGCTGCTTGCACAACGCCTGCTGCGCGAACCGCAACTGTTGCTGCTCGATGAGGCGACCAGCGCTCTGGACGTCCGGCACCAGATGCATGTTCTCAAACGACTGAGGGATTACGTGGAGCGGACTGGCGCACTGGTCGTGATCGCCGTCCATGATCTCAACCTGGCAGCCCGCCATAGCGACACGGTCATGCTTCTGAACGGCGGTAGGCTCATCGGACACGGGGCTTTCGACACGGTGATTACGCCGGACATCCTGCGATCCGTCTATGGGATCGAAGCTGAGTTTATCCAGAGCCAGTCGGGAATCCCGGTCATTCTACCGCTTTCACCCACTTCAATTGAAACAAGCCCTATGGAGGAAACACCATGAAATCCCGAACCAGCAGATTTGCGACCATTGTGATTGCAACGCTCGCATTTGTCTCACCTGCCCTGGCCCACGAGTTCAAGGTCGGCGACATCGAAATTGGTCATCCCTACGCCCGTGCCATGCTGCCGGGTGCCAAGGTCGGCGGCGGATATCTGAAGCTGACCAATGAAGGCGGCACAGACGACAGGCTGGTGAGCGCAACCTCGGACCGGGCCGGATCGATCCAGCTCCACGAGATGAAAATCGATGCTGGCGTCATGATCATGCGCGAGCTTCAGGGCGGCATTGTCATTCCCAAAGGCCAAACCATAGAGCTGAAGCCCGGCGGCTACCACGTGATGTTCATGAACGTGCAACAGGCGTTCAAGGAGGGTGAAACCGTCAAGGCAACTCTCACTTTCGAAAAGGCGGGATCGGTCGAGGTCGAATTCTCCGTTGGTTCACCGGCTGGTGGTGCGCCTGAAATGAAGCACGACGGCCATGCAAAGCACGGCGACCACGCCGCAATGCAGATGCCGCCGCAATCTGCCGATCCTCAAGAAGCCATTCCGGCCAAGTTGAAAGCCGCGTTCGCGACGGCCGACAAGCCTCTCTCCGTCGCCCCTGTCGTTGTGCAGGAGGACTGGGCCATCGCCGGCTGGACCCAAGAGGGTCGTGGTGGCCGTGCGCTGCTGAAGAAGAAGGGCGATGTGTGGAGCATTCATCTGTGCAGCGGCGATGGCTTGAAGCAAGCCACTGCCCTTAAGGAAATGGGCCTCTCAGACAATGACGCAAGCGCCCTCTCCGCCAAGCTCGCGGAGGCTGAAGCCCATGTCGACGCAAAGACACTGGCGCTGTTTGCAAGCTTTGAAGGTACCGTCATGGTCGAGGGCGCCGAGGATCACGGCGGGCACGACGTGCACAAGGATCATGGAAAATGACGCGCAGCCCACTGATAATTCTGGCACTCGCCGTAGCCGGGCTGTTCGTGACATCCTTGATCGGCGTCATGATCTGGGTTGCTTATGACAGCCCACGGCCGGGTCCGTTTCGCACACAGTTCGAGCTCACCGACGACCGGGGAAATCCGGTCGGCCCGTCAATTTTTCATGGTTCGCCAGCACTGGTTTATTTTGGCTATACCCATTGCCCGGAAGTCTGCCCGACAACGCTCTATGAAGTGGCCGATTGGCTGAAGACGCTGGGCCCTGAGGGCAAAGACCTGAAGGCCTATTTCTTCTCGATCGACCCGGAGCGCGACACGCCGGAGGTCATGCACGGCTATGTCACGGCCTTTACGGACCGCATTACTGGTATCACCGGGAAACCGGAGGAAATGAAGAAGGTCGTCGATGGCTGGATGATCCATGCGAGCAAGCTGCCGAGTGAAGATGGCGATTACCACATGAGCCACACGGTGTCCTTGCTTCTCGTCGGCGCAGACGGTCGGCTGAAGGACATGATTCCCTACGGTCTCGACAAGCAACAGGCCATCACGAAAATCCGGGAGCTACTTTCGAGCGGTCCTGGCGCAAAGACCGCCGGACAGCAGCTGAGCGACAGCCTCATTCTCCCTTCACCAGGACAACGATCATGAACCGTCGGGACTTCAATGTGCTTTTCACAGCAGCAGGCGCAGGCCTGCTGCTGAACAACGGCATTGCATCGGCTCAAACGCCACCCCTCTCGCCGGATGGACCGGTTTTTGCCATGCTGGTCCACCCTAAGATGATCCTGCTGGATCTGCTCGGTCCGATGACCGTTTTCAACATCACCAGGGGAAAGATTCACCTGGTCTGGAAAGACCAGACGCCGGTATCGACGGATGTCGGTATTCCCGTCACAGCAACGACCACGTTCAAGAAATGCCCTCGAAACGTCGATGTCTTCTTCATTCCTGGTGGACTTGTCGGCTCGACTGAACTGATGGAAGACGCGGAGACGCTTGCCTTTGTCAGGGAGATGGCAGCTGGCGCAAAATATGTGACCGCCGTCTGCACGGGATCACTGGTCCTCGGCGCGGCAGGTTTACTCAAGGGCAAGAGAGCAACAACGCTCTGGAACGTCCGCGACCTCCTGCCAACATTCGGTGCAATTCCCGTCAATGAGCGCGTGGTAGAGGACGGCAATCTCATCACAGGCGGCGGGACCACCGCAGGGATCGATTTTGGCCTCTCCGTGGTTGCCAGATTGCGCGGGGAAGACCTTGCAAAGCGCATCCAGCTCATCATTGAATATGATCCCAAGCCGCCTTTTGACGCTGGCAGTCCCGACAAGGCCGGTCCTAACATCGCCAATGCCTTCCTGAAAATCCGCAAGCCCGCCATGGATGACGCAAAGGCCGCAGCGCAGCGGGCTGCTCGAAAGCTGTCGCTGTGATCGAACGCCTCCTCCCGTTGGCTCCTGCATACACTGTAAATCAGCACCGGAGATTTACCCCAATGACCTGTCCCGTAGATCTCTGATGTATTGAGATGAAATGAAGGTCGGATGGGGCCACGATCGGCGCCGATGATGACCCCGCTCTCGCTGCCGGGTGAAGGACGCGCCTTGAATTGATCAAACGTTTCAAATCACGACTAAACGTAGACCGGATCGGGACCGAATGGAAATACGGCTCATTTCAGAGTGAAAATCAACAGCACCAGCTTTCTTAAGGGCAAAGCGTATCCTCTTTCCCTTCAGGAGAGGCATTCGATACAGCAGACATGCATCAGCCACCGGTGGCGGACATATGCCGGCTGATCGTTATCGGGGCGTTGGTTCGGTCGATCGCAAAGTCGTGCCCACGCGATTTGTCCAGGATCGCCTGGTTGATTGCGGCAAACAGATCCTGATCATATGGCGACCGGCGCATCACCGCTTTGAGATCAACGGCGTCTTCCTGCCCCAGGCAAGTGTGAAGCACACCGGCAGCGGTTACGCGAACACGGTTGCAGCCTTCGCAGAAATTATGTGTCAGCGGCGTGATGAAGCCAATTGTTCCTCCGGTTTCGGCAATGCGGGCATAGCGCGCCGGGCCACCCGTCCGCAGGGGAATATCTGTCAGTGACCAGCGGGTTTCAATCGTCTTGCGCAATTCGTTGAGTGGAAGATACTGATCGATGCGGTCAACACCGATATCTCCAAGCGGCATCGTCTCGATCAGAGAAAGCATCATGCCGCGGCCATGGGCAAACGCGATAAGATCGTGGATTTCCTGTTCGGTGCTGTCCCGGAGTGCCACCGTATTGATCTTGACCGCAAGCCCCGCTGCACGGGCCGCATCGATGCCCTCAAGCACCGTGTCAAGCGAGCCACCCCGCGTCAAAGTGCGAAACCGCTCTGGCGCGAGTGTATCAAGCGAAACATTGAGGCGTCGAATACCCGCCTGCGCCAAGTCTTCAGCATAACGGGCAAGCTGAGTGCCGTTCGTCGTCAATGTCAGCTCTTGCAGCGGACCGCCTTGCAAATTGCGTCCCAGCGAGCGAATTAAGTCGATGATACCCTTGCGAACGAGAGGTTCACCACCCGTGAGGCGGATCCGCGTGACGCCGGATCGGATGAAGGCAACCGCAAGACGTTCCAGCTCATCAATCGACAGCACATCACGCTTCGGCATGAATGTCATGTTTTCCGGCATGCAATACATGCAGCGTAGATCGCAACGATCGGTCACTGAAAGACGTAGATAAGTCACGCGGCGACCGAACCGGTCGATCAGACCACACGAAGGCAAGGCAGTCCCGGGGGTTAGCATGCTGTGCGCCTCTTTGTGACGACGGCAATCATCTGGTCGACAGACAAAAATTTTTCTCGGGGCTTTCCAGCAAGGCGGCCTTGCTCCAATTCCGCAGCATCGATAGCCTGCCACGACGCGAAATCGATGTGGACACCATGCTTGCCGGCCAGCCTTGCGATCAAGGTATCGGCATCCGCGAGCACGCGATGACCATTGCTGGAAAGATCGGCAAGAACATGCTGCACGGTTTCGACTGCGCATGCCCTGTTGGTACCAATCGTGCCTTGTGGGCCGCGCTTGCTCCACCCACAAACATAGGTCGCTTGATGAGGGCCTCGTCCTGCTACATTGGCATGAACGCCCCTCGCCTCGTCATAGGCAACGCCCGGAACGGGCGCAGACCGTCTGCCGATGCTGGAAAATACGAGATCGCAGTCGATGGAAACCGGCATAGGCCTATCGCCGGATAGGCTGGAGCCTCGGCTGAATACCATCCGCTCAACCCGATCTCTTCCCTCGATAGCGTGCGGCTGCAGATGGAACCGGAACACGCAACGCCGCTTCCGATCCGAGATCTGCGTCGAGAACGATGCCAGCATGCTGACAGCTGCCCTTTTCTCGGCGTCAATGCCATCAGGCAAAGCGGCGACATCCGGCACCGGATCGTCCGGATCAAGGACGGGGTCGCAGTCCGAGAGCATGCTGAACTCCTGCAATTCCTTGGCCGAAAAGCGCGTTTCGAGCAGGCCACGACGCCCGACGACCTGCACCTCGCGGATCTTGCTTTCGGCTAAGGCCTCCAGCGCATGGGCCGCGATGTCGCTATGACGCAACTCGTCGGTCGTCTTCAGCAGGATGCGGGCAATATCGAGAGCGACATTTCCATGTCCGACAATCACCGCACGCTCACCGGAGAGGTCGAAGCAGCAATCGCGATAGTCAGGGTGACCGTTATACCAGCCGACGAAATCGCTAGCCTGGTGGCTTCCCGGCAGGCTCTCGCCAGGAATACCCATCTTTCGACCTAACGCAGCACCCGTCGCAAGAATGACGGCATGATAGCAGTCAAACAGCGTGTCTATCGTCACGTCGATCCCCACGTCGATCCCGCCGACAAAGCGGAAGCCGGGCATGCTGGCAATACGATCGAATACGGCGGTCACCTGTTTCAACTTCGGATGATCCGGCGCCACGCCGAACCGCACCAGGCCGTAGGGCACCGGCAGCCGCTCGAACATGTCGACTTGAATGTTGATCGGTGCTCTCAACAGAGCTTCGGCGGCGTAGAAGCCGCTCGGGCCTGCACCGACAATGGCGATGCGGAAAGGCGAAGCAGCCTTCGTTGCGGCGGCAATTGGGATGGTCATGATGTCAGAGCCTGCCGTCGCTCCTCAGCCCCTGGCAAGGGCGGCAGCCGACTGGCGACCACCGGCGTTTCTGCAGCGCGGCGACGATTGATTTCAATCCACTTCTGCTTGTCGGCTGGCAGGAGATATGACGCATGAATGGCGCCGACGGGACAAACAGGCGCACAACCACCGCAATCGATGCAGTTATCGGGATCGATATAGGTCATTTCCTCATCGATATGAAAACACTCGACGGGACATACGGTCACGCATTCCGTATAGCGGCATCCGGAGCATTGGTCGGTTACAACATAGGTCATGGTCAGCTTTCATCATATGCGGCAGACGATTTGGTGAACACGCCATCATCCGCCCGGAAAATCTTGAAGGAGTCAGGCCATTGCAACCTGGACCAGCGCATCGGAAAATGTCGGCGCCCGACCGAGATCGGCATAGGCGGGCGGCGTCACGGCATGCACGGTCGCGCCCTTTCGGTTGGAGCGCTGCCAGTAGCCGGACGGAGCAACCACAACGCCACGCATGACATCGGGCGACAATGTCGCGAATGCCTCGAACATTCCGCGATCATTGAACACGCGGATCGGCGCTCCGGCGATGATACCGCGTTCGCTGGCGTCGTCAGGGTGCAGCAGCACCGCCTGCTCCTCGCCGGCCTGCGCAATCTGCGCCGGCAGATTCCCGTAATTCGAGTTGAGAAAAGCGTGGCTTTTCGGAGAAATCAGGCTGAGCGGATACTGCTGCGCCAGAACCGGATGGGTTGCGGGGCTCTCGTTGGGACGGATGTAATGCGGGAGCGGATCGACCGCTTCGCCCGATTGGTCGCCACCGTAACCCTGCCTGAACAGCGGGGCGACGAAATTGCCGCCGTCGGCGAGGGTTGATTTGAATTCGCATTTGCCCGTAGGTGTCGGAAAATTTCCGTCACGATGCGGCGCCCATCGGTCGGCAGCCGGCATGTTCAATCGCATATATCCCGACTGTTTCAATTGATCGAGCGTGATCCCTTCAAGAACCGGGCTTGCCCAATCCATCGATGCTTCGATCATCTCGTCGTCCGAGCGGAAGAAGAAGGGATCGTCGATGTCCAGCGCGCTGGCAAGGCGCCGGAACATTTCCGTGTTTGAAACCGCCTCGCCGAGCGGTTCGATCGCTGGATTGTTGTAGGACAGATAGAGATGGCCCCAGGAGAACATGATGTCCTTCTGTTCCAGCTGCGTGGTCGCTGGCAAAAGGATATCAGCATATCTGGCAGTGTCGGTGATGAAATGCTCGCTGACGACAGTGAATAGATCTTCCCGCCCCAGCCCTTGTTCCAGCTTTTCCTGCTCGGTGACCATGGCCATGGGATTGGCATTGTATACGAACAAGGCACGGATCGGAGGGTCCAGTTCAAGAGCGCCCGTCAGCGCCTGGCCAAGGCGCCAGGAATTGATCACCCGCATCTTCTCAGGCTGGAGATCGGGACGCATCAGCCCGCCCCAGTTTACCGGGAAGGCCCAGATCGGCAATTGCAGAAGCCCTCCGCCGACATGTTTCCATGCGCCGATCAACGCTGGCAGGCAGGCAATGGCACGAACCGTCTGGCCACCGCCAGCATGACGTTCCACCGCCACCCCGATCCGCACGACCGCCGCAGGCGTGGTCGCGTATTCGCGAGCCAGTTTCAGGATGTCATCAACGGGAATGCCGGTTTCCAAAGAGGCGAATTCCGGTGTGTATTTCGCCACCCGCTCAACCAGTTCGTCATATCCCAGCGTGTGCTTGTCGACATAGTCCCGATCCACCAGATTTTCCGTGATGATGACGTGCATCATGGCCATGGCCAGTGCCCCATCCGTGCCAGGCCGGATCGGAATGTGCCAGTCGGCAAGCCGCGCAGTGCGGGTACGCACCGGATCGATCACCACAAGTTTAGCACCTCTCTTTCGGGCTTCCTCGATGAAGGGCCAATGATGCGAATTGGTACTGAGCGTGTTGCAGGCCCAGAGAATGATATATTTGGAATGAACGAAGCTCTCGGGATCGACACCCGGTGTATGCCCAATCGTCATCATATAGGCCGTGCATGAGCCTGAATCACAGAAGGTGCGCTCGCTCACCGAGGCGCCCAGCTTGTTGAACAGAGGATCGCCGACATTGAGGCCATTGAGAATACCCTGCGTGCCAAGATAGCTGTAGGGCAATATCGCCTGGGCGCCATCGGACGCGATGATATCCTTCCACCGGGTGGCGATCTCTTCGAGCGCGTCCTCCCAAGAGATTCGAACGAACTGGCCGCTGCCTTTAGGGCCGACGCGCCGCATCGGGTAAAGCAGACGCTTATCGCTATAGACCCGATCCTGGTAATTGTTGACCTTCACGCAGAGCCGGCCGCGGGTGAAGGGATGGTCTGGATTGCCCCGCACAGCAAGCGCCTTGCCGTCCTCGACGGTCGTCAGGATCGAGCAGGTATCAGGACAGTCATGCGGACATGCACCTAAAACAACAGAACGGGCCATCGCTTTTACCTCGCTTACACGCTTCGAATGGTGGCATTCTGCTGTAAAATTCAGCCCTCGGCGTTATCCAAAACTGCTTTTTACTGTTCCATTCCTGCGAAAACCCCCTCCTTGGATGCTGGCGCAAATCTTGCTTGTCTTTTTGAGCCATATGTCGCGGCGCCAATCTGAAGGAGAGGCCAAGCCATGCTCGGACATTCCGTCGATAAATATGTGACCGGATCCATGCTGGAGACATCCAATGCCCACGGATGGACCAATATGCTCGCCGAGCGCTGGAGCCATGCGCCGGGTGAACTGCCTTCGCTCGTGCCACGCGAAACCGAAATTGCCATCCTGCTACGCGGTCGATCCGTGGTGGATCGTATCGGCGGCGGCATGCGCCAATACACCCAGGCGAAACCCGGCACGATCTGGCTCTGTCCTGCAGGGATCGAGGAAGAGTTCATAAACGTCACCGAATCGATCGATGACTGTCTGCACATCTTTCTGTCGGGGCAGCCTTTCGACGAGACAATCCTGCGCGAACACGATCTTGATCCGGCCCGCGTGGAACTGCGCTACGAGAGCATCGCCAGCGACCCGTTCATTGAATTCATAGCGACCGAGATCCTCAAGGAAATGGCGGAGGAGAGCCCTGCCGGGCGGTTGCTGATGGAAACCCTGGCCATTTCCCTGTCTGCGCATCTCATCAAGCGGTATTCCGCAACCGACCTTCGTCCAAAACCGTCTTCCGCACAGGATCGGCCGCTAGACCAGAAGCGCCTTTCGCGGGTCAAGGACTATATAGACGCGCATCTGGAAAATGATTTCACGGTTGTCGACCTTGCCACGATTGCCTGCATGAGCGTGGCGCACTTTGCCCGCAGTTTTAGGGCTGCAACCGGCAAGACTCCCCATAATTATGTGAGGGATTTGCGCCTCGAACTCGCAAAACAGCGCCTGACACGCGATGACAGCCATATCGCAGAGATCGCTTTTGCGGCAGGCTTCTCGTCACAGGCCAATTTCACAAAGGCCTTTCGGAGCGCTACCGGCCTCACTCCGGCGAAGTTCCGCGTTATGACAGCTCTTCGAACACCGCAACGCAACAAAAATTAGCCGCTCGTTCGTGAACGGGACAGATGCGCTTACAGGCTTTGGAATTGCTGACACCGCCAGCGAAATCAGACTTCATCGTTGAGCGACAATTCAGATTTTGGGGTAGATGTCCCGCACGTTTTGTCGTCACTCCGAAGAGACGCAAGAATAGAGGTATCGTTGGTCAGGGTTGATTGGACAGGAACCACCAACTGCAATCATGGTGTCAGGCAGTCCGGCGCTCGCCCGGACAGTATGAGCGACCCGATCCAATCGTTGAGAGTTCCAATTAATATACAGTCAGGGAATACACTCTCCGCAGCCTCACACAAAAGCCGGCCCTGCCCGTCTCGACAGCGCTATTGTTAAGGAACCGTAAGGGCACGGCAAGCAGCCAATGTCGCCCCTCGCGATTGACGGCACATGGCTTTTCCGTCTCAGTTGTCGTGACCTGTTTTTGCCGCCACAAAATATGTTTTGCTATCCCAAACATCCGCTTCCAGATAAGCGAATTTGGCGCGTTTCTTGCTTTTCTGTTGTCAGTTTGTGACGTCCCAACAAAGGCAGCACGATATGCATATGAGGTCTTTCGATCTGGGTGAGATCAGGACGGCAGAGCGCTTTAGCTACTGGAGGGACGTTCTGTGCAACGTCTATGTCGCGCTCGATCCAGAAACACCGTCCAAAATGGACTTCCGAGGTGCTGTAACCGATCACCCGTTCGACGAAATCGGCATTTCGAATATCGCGTCGCTGAAACAGACCATTGCACGCACGACAAGCGGCATACGCCGCGACACGAATGCCTATTGTTTCCTCAATCTGCAAGTGGCCGGCACATGCCGCATCCGTCAGGGAAACCGCGATGCCATCACGATGCCTGGGGAGTTCACCATCGTCGATTCGTCCGAACCGTTTCTTCTCGACTATACGAGCGACACTTGGGAACAATATGCGTTCAAGATCCCGAAGCATATGTTTGATTCCCATGTCGGCCACGAATTCGTGGCGCGCACAGTCACGGACCGCACACCCATCGGCAAGGTCGTTGTCGATTTTCTGGCATCCATCGCCCGAAACCTCGAGAATCTGCGCCACAGCTCGATCAATATGACGAAGACAATCATCGACCTTGTTGCCATGTCGCTTCGAGCCTCGACGCCCGAGCGTGACGACGATCGCCGCCGGACCTTCAGGTCACCCCTTCGTCAGTCTGTTCTACGCTATGTCGAGCTTAACTTCGCAGACCCGGAGATCTCACCCGCCAAGGTCGCGGCTCATTTCGGAATATCGACCCGCTACCTGCACAAGCTGCTGGAAGAACACGGCGAGACCTTGGGGCAGATCATCCTGGCAAAGCGCCTCGATCGTTGCGCCTCCGAGCTGCGTAAAGGGACATGCCTGACCATTTCGGAAGCAGCCTTCCGCTGGGGTTTCAACGACATGTCCAATTTCAGCAGAGCCTTCCGGCGACGTTTCGGCGTTGCCCCCCGCGATTACAGGCAATGACCGCAACAAAACCGCAGCTCTGCCGCTGTGCGGCAAAGCTGCGCTAGGCTTGATTATCGTTCAGGCAAATGTCGCGTAAGGCGCCGTCAGAGAACTGTAGGAAGAACTCTTGATGATGCTGTGCAGATTGCGTCGGCGAGCTCCCATGTTGCCGCCGTCATAAAGCGGGAAGCACATCGCATCGTTCATCAGTTCTGCGAGCGGATGCATATCAGTATAACTGTCTACGCCAACAACCCGCATGGCATCATAGACGACGTCTACGCATGTTTCCGAGCAGAAGACCTTTGTCATCACTGCCAGTTCATGCTCCGTACCTTTGGACTGGTCGTATTGATGGCACGCCTTCCACGTCATGTAACGGCAGGCCTCGATCTTCATCTTCATGTCAGCAAGCATATAGCCGACCGTCGGATATTCAATGATTGGATGTGGCCCGGAGCGGGAGTCGGCACGCGCATATTGCAGGGCATAGTCGTAGGCGGCACGCATGACACCAACACAGGCCGCACCGATCAGCGCGGCGGTCCAGGCGAAATTCGTGGAAACGATTTTGATTCCGTCGCCCGGCTCTCCCAGAATGTTGTTTGCCGGCACACGTACATTCTCAAAGGTCATCCGCGGAGAAATCGTTGCCCGGTGGCCGACCGTATCGAGGAGCCCCGTAACCCGAACGCCGGGCGTGCTGCCCGGAACCATGATGACTGCAAGTGATTCCTCGGCGTTCCGGGTCAGATCGGTTCTGCAAACGACGGCATAAAGGTGGCAATTATTGCCGTCCCAGCCGGTACCATTGGTGGTGTAATGCTTTTCGCCGTTGATCACCCACTCATCACCTTCCAGGGTAGCGGACGTCTTAACACCGAAACGGGGATCGGGAGAATCGAAATTGGCGCCACCCGTAACCTCCGTGAACGCCAGCGCTCCCAGGCGCGTTCCATCCTCGGCAAAATCCGACAGCAATCGCTTTTTCTGCTCTTTGGTTCCGAACATCGCAACCGGCTTGATGCAAAGGCCGCTGCCCAAAAGTGCAGATGGAATGTTAACATCGACTGACGTTAGCTCTTCCGCCACAAGTGCAAAATCAAGAGTGGGAATTTCTGAGCCGCCCGCTTCCTTAGGAAGGAGAGCGTTGACAAAGCCAGCATGAACGCCCTGTTCAAAGAATGGCTTGATTGCATAGAAGCGTTCATCCGGTCGAGAATATTGGGCGATTGTCTTGCGAACGTCCTTCAGGACTGTGTTGGCAAAGGCACGCGCGCCATCGCGAAGGGCAATCTGGTCCGCATTCAGGTTGAAATCTATACTCATCGAGTTTCCCCTTTTGGTTTGTTTTTTGATGGACGCTGGCAGCGAGAACCTTCGCCTCCGCACACGTCCATCGAAACCATATTTCCTCCTCAGCCCGGAATCTTGTCTGTCAGCGCCCTAAGGCTTGCACCTGAAGGAACAGTACCCAGGGTGCGAGTTCAGTCATTTCGAAACCGGCTGGAGCAATTGCAGGGATGATGGGCGCAAAGCGGTCGAGGATATCCATAACGAAACCATTACCCCACCTTCCACGACGGCAGTTCAAAGCAAGGAACTTCGACAGTCAGACCTGACGCAAATGTCGGCGTCCGCGCACTCAACCGGATGACTGCGCGTGGCCATCAAGAGTTCACCTGCGGTGCATGGAAAATCCAAAGGGTTGGGCTATCTCGACTGGAATCTGATCGCTGTAACACAGCCGACTCCGCACTTGTTGATCTCACATGGACAGATTACAGATTTCATGGCTGACCAATTTATCAGCGCCGCAGAAGATTCTTTTTTGTGATTGAACTTCGTTATGATTATATAAGCAATATGTAATTATAACGGCTGGCTGAACCATAATCCTGGATTAAACGATGCCGGTTTTCAAATTCTCTAAACTCGTTCGTGAATTGCTGACTGTCCGATCTGATAATCCCGATTTGCTAAAAGCCCAATATCGCGCTTTCTCCAGCCAAATGCCGATGATGTATTTCATCTTGCTGTCCAGCAGCTGGGCGTTGGCCATCACGCATTTTCAGTCCTCGCCCTTGTATCTTACCGTCGGCATGCCACTTCTGTTTACGTGTCTAGGCGGCCTACGAATGGTATTCTGGTTGCGAAACCGCAGTGTTGAGCCGACAGCTGAAATGGCCCACGCCGCAATGACCTGCGCAAATCGTCTTGCCATTGTCATTGCAATCACATTTGCGGTTTGGTGTTACATGTTGTTACCTTATGGAGATGAATACGAGCGATCTTACGTCTCATTCTACATGGCAATTACCGTAATGTCTTGCATATTCTGCTTGATGTACCTGCGATCTGCGGCAGTAATTGTTACTATAATCGTCAGCATATCATTTATAATATTTTTCATTTCACTTGAAAAACTTATTTGTATAGCCGTTGCGGTCAATATCATATTGGTTTGCGCAGGAATTATATCGGTTTTGCTCACGAATTATCGCAATTTCGAGCAGATGGTCCTATCACAACATAGGGCAGAAGCGTTGAGCAACGAAAATTTACGACTGGCCCACGTCGATAGCCTAACCGAGCTACCAAACCGACGAGCGTTTTTTTCGTATCTTGAATTCGAACTGACGAAAGCGAGCACCGTTGGTTCCAGGGTCGCCCTTGGCCTTATCGACCTCGACGGGTTCAAACCGATTAACGACCTTTACGGCCATTCGACAGGTGATCGGCTTTTGGTTGAAGTGGGAAAACGTCTGTTGGATCTTCCTGAGGGCCACAAAATCTTCCGGCTGGGCGGTGATGAATTTGCGGTGATTGCGACGAATTCTCTAGACGATGAACAGTTCTTAAGCGCCGCGAATGCACTGATTGAGCGGCTTCATCACCCTTTCCATATGGCGGAGGCCACCGTTCAGATTTCTGCATCAATGGGCATTGCAATCTATCCGGATCTCACATTGACGCCAGATAGATTGCTTGATCAGGCTGACTACGCCCTCTATCACGCAAAGAATACTCGACGGGGGAGTGCGGTATTGTTTAACGCGTGCCATGAAAGACAAATCAATATTAACGCCAGCATCGAACAAACACTCAAGCAAGCTGACATATCGCATGAAATGTCCGTCGTCTATCAGCCCATCATTGATATCACACAGGGAAAGCCCGTTGGCTTCGAGGCGCTGGCCCGGTGGGAAAGCCCAACATTAGGCTGTGTATCGCCCGCCGAATTTTTTCCTATTGCGGAGCGAGCCGGGATCGTCGGTCTTTTAACGAGACCACTTCTTAGAAAGGCACTTGATGCCGCAAGCCAATGGGATAGGGACCTCCGGCTATCTTTCAATCTTTCTGCTTACGATCTTAACTCGAGCGAAAGTGCGACGCTCTTGATTGATATCATCGAGAATGGGAAATTTGACGCAGGTCGTATTGATTTTGAAATTACCGAAACAGCATTCACACATGACTTCACACAGGTTAAGCGGTCCATTGAAATGCTGCGGTCACGTGGCTGCGGAATTTCTCTTGACGATTTTGGCATTGGTTACTCGAGCCTCACACGACTGCACTCTCTTCCACTCACCAAGATCAAGATTGATCGCAGCTTTGTCGTAGGTCTGGACAAGACACCTGCAAGTTATAAAATTGTTAAGTCCGTACTCGCTCTCAGCCAAGATATGGGATTGGAGTGTGTTGTTGAAGGTATAGAAACACACGACGAATTGGCGGCTCTACAGAAACTCGGCGGAATCCTCGTTCAAGGTTATATCTGTTCTCCGCCACTCCGAGAGTCAGACGTGGCGGAGTTCATTGCGCGAACGGCAGATACAAGTGCTTTTCAGGCGTCCGGCGTGTTCAATTTTTGATCCACGAGCGTTGATACTTGGACCATTCTGACGCCGATGACTGAGCGTTAATACAGGTCATAAATAGTCTGTCGGTCAGGCCGCCGAGCGATTGCTTTCCGGCCTGTCGTTGTCGCGCATTGCAGCGGAACTTCCCGGCTCGCGGATGGCACTGCGCCTGTTGAGCTGGAAGCGGTTGGCCAGTTCGCTCAGTTTAGCCGCGCCACTGGAAAGCGCTTCGCTGATGGCATTCATGCCGCTGACCATTCCCGCGTTCTGTTGTGTCATCTGGTCTAAGGCGTTGACCGCAGTGCTGATTTCCGTGAGGCTAGTGGATTGCTCCGACGCTGCCGTGGAAATGGCTTCAATATTAACATCGATAGATTGCACGAAGGACTCGATCCGGTTCAGCGCACTGCCGGTTTCCCCGACCAGACGTACACCGTCCTTCACTTCATTGGTCGATTTAGCGATCAATTCCGAAATTTCCTTGGCGGCCTTGGCGGAGCGTTGAGCCAACTCACGGACCTCCTGGGCCACGACCGCAAAGCCCTTGCCACTTTCACCAGCGCGGGCTGCTTCGACGCCTGCATTCAGGGCTAAAAGGTTGGTCTGAAAGGCAATTTCATCGATAACAGTGATGATATTACTGATTTCCTTCGAAGCGCCCTCGATGCGGCTCATGGCGGCGACGGTGAAGTTAACGACCTTTACGGACTCGGTTGCGGCCTGACGAGCATCGCGCACCAAGTTTCGAGTATCTTTGGAACGCGCACTGGATTCTCTCACCGTCGCGGTTATTTCTTCCAATGCCGCAGAAGTCTGCTCCAGTGCGGCAGCCTGTTGCTCCGAGCGTTTTGCCAGGCTGGTCGATCCCTTGAGCATATCATGACTATTGGCGGAAACCGCCGCCGTTTCCGCCAGCACCTGCGCCAGGGTTTCCTGGAATTTGCCAATGGACATGTTGAAGTCTTTACGTAAGTGCTCGAAGGTTGGAATGAACGGCTCATCGATCGTCATGCGGATATTGCAGTCGGACAAGCGCTCAAGACCGGCACCAATCGCAGCAATGGCGTTGACGCGGCCGGTGACATCGATCGCGAATTTCACAACCTTGACGACCTTTCCCTTTTCATCTGTGATGGGGTTATAAGTGGCCTGAATATAGACTTTCTTGCCACCTTTCCCGATCCGCAAAAACTCGTCGCTCTGGAACTCATCTGCTCCAAGCTTACGCCAGAACTCTTTGTAATCGGGGGACGCGATGTAAGCTTGTTCACAAAACATCGAATGATTTTTGCCAATGATCTCGCTGAGGTCGTAGTTCATCGCCTTGCAGAAATTCTCGTTGGCAGTCAAAATCTGGCCAGTCGGTGTGAACTCGATAACGGCCTGAGAACGCAACAACGCTTCCATCTTGCCGTCGCCATCCATAGCTTTGTTTGTGGACGCCGTAATGTCCGTGGCAATTTTTACAATTTTGTAAGGCTTACCCCCGCGAAAAACCGGATTGTAAGAGGCTTCGATCCAGATGGGGTCGCCCGACTTGGTGAACCGCTTATATTGGCGCTGGTCGAACTGGCCGGAAACAAGTTTTGCCCAGAAATCGGCATAGGCTTTAGTCTTCACCTCTTCAGGATCGAGAAAGATCCGATGGTGTTTGCCAATGATATCTGATTTTGCATATCCGAGCGTCTTGCAGAAATTGTCATTCGCATCAAGAATATTCCCTTGGATGTCGAATTCAATGACGCCTTGAGAGCGATTTATGGCATCGAAAATAGCTTTGATGTCGCTTCCGAATACAATTGACAACAATCCCATAGCGCCGTCTCCTATTGATAGCGGAACATTATAATATTTATTATTTAGGAATAATAAATATTATAAAATAAATACCAAAAGATCTATTTTTTTATTTTTGCGCTTTGTAAATTATATTGCAGATGCAAATCTGCACTCAATCCAGCATCATTCCGGCGATATCTGCTCGTGCCAAGGCGGTCCTAAATTGAAAGGGCGCTGCTGGATTGCCGCCTGATCCTGCCAGACGATGCCTGGTTCAAGCGCCAGGATTAACTGGGCATCACCGTCCATAGACCTCAAAGTCCTCATTGGGGACGACAAAGAAATTTTCGTGATGCTGCTCTATAAGTTCGGCGAAAGGCAGGTAACAATCTTCGATCGAACCCCATCCGTTAATACACCTGGACAAGTTACAAAATACACGTAAAACACGTGTCAGGTTGCATATTTACAATCCAAGACTCTTGGCTTTACATCGGTCTGACATCACCGAGCTGGGGAGCCACAATGAAAACTGTTCTTTTCTGTTTAGCCCTTTTTCTTTTGCCTATTTCATCTGCTTTTGCCGACTGTCCCGCCCCAATTGACAACAGCTTTGCAGCGGCGGCCAATGCCAAGTTCGACTGCTCCAGTAGCCTGCCCCTGAAAGGTCACGAAACAGACCGCAAGTTCCAGGTTCATTATGATTTTCCAAAGACCTTGCCCGATACCAGCAAGCTGCCATGGCTGACGATCGATCCCTTCAAGAATCCCGCTGACTATATGCAGGCCGTCTTGAATTACGTCACCAAGGTGAACGCTCGCCCCGAGATTGATTGGCGCATCCAGGATAATAAGGTCGAGGAATGGTGCGATGCGCCATGGTTCTTCATGCTGAGGGAGCCACTGCACGGTATGACCACCGAACGGTGGTCTCGTCCGAAGGAGCTTCACGCGCTCCAAACAGATTGGGAGCGTACTTTCGCTGTCGGGATCTACAACGATGTGGCCTGCTACGGTTTTGGCCAGATCTGGGCCGATCCGGCCTTTCCCAAAACCCTTGACTTTGCATTCGCGGACGGTGCCGTGGCGGCCAAAATGCTGTTCACGTCAGCAAAGCCTTCCAGCGTTCCTTATCTTGCAGGGTCAAAGGAGTGGGACGTTGCCGGAGAAAAGGACGGCAGCACCATGACGATGCGGCTTCTGCAATTTGATCTGTCGATCAAGGACAAACGTTCGCCCAACGGCTGGTTCTTCGGGACATTCGTCTATAATGCCATGCAGCCCGGTGATACGCCGTATCAGCGCCTGGTTCCGGTTGGCCTGATCTGGGGAAGCGACCCCGCGTTGAATGCAAAAGCATATCTGGAACAAGCCATGTCGCCGACCGAAAGCTGGGTCAATCCTGCCGTCGCCACGATGTTTTATCCCCTCCCGAGACAGAATCTCGGCCTTTTCGGGCGCGCCAATGGCCCAGTCGACAACCCAATGTCCGCCTGCATTACATGTCATCAGCGCGCGCTTGACTGGGGGACAGCAGTCTTGCCTGACAGCCCTGAAGCGGCGCAAGCGGCGGAACTGTTACCAGATGTTCCCACTGATCCATACAACGACTCCGCCGTCGCCGCCTATTTCAGAAACATTGGGTCCAATTCACCCGTGCCGGACACGCAGTCGCTTGATTATGTTTTGCAGGTTTCAAAAGGAATTTCTGCCTTCCGCAATTGGGTGAAGACCGATTTTCCTGATCATGCCGCCTCCACCTCGGATGTCCCGCCCTACCCCTTCAAACCCGGCAACACAATCACCGTGACGCCTGTTGACATTACTGCTCCTGGCGCTGAAAAACTTGAACTCGATCCAACCGGCAAGCTTTTCCTTCGCTGATATGATATGATATGATACTTTAAATATATTCCGTCTCCAGGGGGCTGCACATGTTGTCATTAAACATCTTTGGCCGCTTTCTGATTGTCGACTCTCATGGGTGCGACCGCAGCCCGAGAGGATCGAAGGCGCGCGGGATAGTGGCGTTACTTGCCATGTCACAAGGCTACTCCCGCAACCGGACTTGGTTGCAGGATAAGCTGTGGAGCGATCGAGATTCCAAGAGGGGGTCGGACAGCCTTCGCCAAACGCTCGTCGACATACGACGGGCGTTTGGCCCCTATCAAACGATATTGAAAGCGGATCGGGAAAAGGTAGCACTTGATCCAACCCGCTTTTCGATAAAATACCGGCTCATGCCCGCCTCTAATGACTGGAATAATGAGCAGGACGCATTTGCCGACCTCGACATTCGTGACCCTGAGTTTGAAGACTGGATCCGGAACTTACGAGCCTCTCTTGCGGACAAGGCACGGATCAGTCCGCCCCATGCCCTACGCAGTCATACCGCCCCCAAACCCGCAATTTTTTTCCAATTCCTATCGGACAACCAGCCTTCGAGTGAATTGACGTCAAGCCGGCTGATGACACTGACAACGACGTCGCTCCGCGATTTAGACGATTTTGAAATCTTTCCCCGTCACGCTGCCATCGGCGGCACGCTCCCTCCCTTGCCTGTCAAGGGCCTCACTGTCGCAGTGCGGACCGTAACTTTAGGTCGAGACAGCCATGTGGCTATTGCCCTCAGCCATGCAGGGACTGGACAGCTCTATTGGTCGCGAACCACTCAAATATCGGCATCACACACAGAGTTGCTGCATCACGAATCCGGGATTCTTGTCCAAGCCATTCTTTCGACGTTGCGCGAGCGGAAGGATCAGCTTGGAATCTCACATTCGGGAGCCATGCTCGCCAATCATGCGCGGGCCTTGATCTTCCGATTTGATCGGCAAAGTTTAAGAGATGCAGACGTCAATCTGCGCTATGCCTATGATCGCGATCCGCGCCCGCAATATCTGGCATGGCGGGCATTCCTGCGCAACATGGCACAGTTCCAGCATCGCAGCAGCGCATTCCTGGACGATAAGATCACATCGACGGAACTGGTACAGGAAGCGCTGCGCGAGAACGCTGGTAGCGCCAGCATCCTGGGCATCGGGGCCCATCTCGAATATCTTGGGGGCGGTTCAAGCCGTGGTTCACTGCGGCTTGCTGAACGCGCTGTCAGCCTTGACCCGCTGAACGCAGTCAACCTGGCGATTTTATCCAATACGGAACTGGTTCTCGACAAGCTTAGAGATAGTCAAGGATCGGCTTTAAGCGCACTTGCATTAACAGGCGGAGGCGAGCACAGGGCCTTTGTCGAATTCTTTTGCTGTATGTCCGCCGCCGCGTTGGGCGAATATGCAACGGCCATAGGTCACGCAGAAGCAGCGCTTATTCTGCGTCCCGCATTTCGAGCGCCCCTCAGGTATTTGATTGCACTTTACAAGCAGGCGGGCATGATCGAGCAAATGGATCGAGCCGTCTCCCGGTTGCAACAATTCGAGCCTGACTTCCTGCCTGCACGCTTTCTCGACAGCGATTATCCGGTCACAACCATGCGACGGATTCGGTTGATTGACGCCATCGCCAGTTAGTTATCCAAGCGCTTCAAACTCACGGACGATTCACGCTGGACTCACGATAGCAGACTAGCGTCGCGTTATAGAAACACGTAGGAACAACTATGAGTAATAACCGTATGGTTGTAGACCATCTGAAGGCTGCATTGCTTGCGACAAACGCAGACAAGACGTTTCTTGCCTACCTCATTCAGATGGCGCTGATTGAGTGCGCGACCGCTCCGCAGGTTTTTGGGTCAACGCCGACTATGAATGAGTGTCGCGGGTCGACCCCTATGATCAGCCCCGTAAGACCTTAATTTACTGAATAAAAATGCAGCCTGGATGGGGCAAGATCGGCGCCGGTCATGCCCCATCCTGCAAAAATTTCTCATTTAAAATCAAGTATTTACTGCCTTTTCTAGCCGCCTCAATCTTCAGCGCTGTTGCACAGGCCTTCAAAAACGGCTCCACATGGAGCCAGCTAGGCCCAGCTTAAAGATAGTTGCCAGCCTGCCATTGTTAGCCATTTGTTTTCCGAGGAAGCGACCTGCCCGACAATCGCTACGCGTGACCGACAAGATGTCTCGAAGCATTAGGCGCTTCTGGCAATTGGGGCTATGATCTCTTTAAAGATCACGGGAGGCGGCTTTTCAAGAGCCGGTGATTTCATGGGTTTTGCCGATCACGTCAAGGAAATCGAGCGCGTCGGGCAGGGAAGCAATACCGGCCGCGACGCCATTGTCGTGGAATCCTGGCGGCGTTGCCTGGAGACCTACCAGCTCGACCCGGCGCAAGCGCGTGAGGCGGTTATCGTCTCGCAAACACGCCTGCGCGAACATCGTCAGCAGGCGGAGGACCTCGTACACATCGCACGCTCTGGGCTGGAGCGGCTCTACCGGCAGGTTGCCGAGCAGAATTATGTTCTTCTCCTCTCCGACCGGCAGGGCGTAACCGTCGAATTTCTCGGTGATCCCTCCTTCAACAACAACTTGCGAAAGGCCGGGCTCTATCTCGGCTCGGAATGGTCCGAGCCCCGCGCTGGCACGTGCGCTGTTGGCGCCTGCCTGGCCACCGGCGAGGCTCTGACGATCCATCAGACCGACCATTTTGACATCACCCATACACCACTCTCCTGCACCGCTGCACCGATCTATGACACGCAAGGCGCGTTGGCAGCGGTCCTCGATATTTCGCTGCTGAGTTCACCCATCTTAAAGACGAGCCAGAATATAGCACGTCATCTTGTCTCCTCGACCGTGCGGCGCATCGAGCTCGCCAATCTCATGGCGAACAGTCGACACGACCTGGTGCTGCGCTTTGCTGGGGCGCCTGAATTTCTCGATGTTGATCCGGAAGCGGCGATTTCGGTCGATGGCGGGGGCCGCATCACCGGCATGACGCATGGCGGCGCGCGGCTTCTCGCTGCCTCGCGTGGAATCGACTGGCGACGGCCCGAGCTTGTGCTTGGCCAGCCGGTCGCAGATTTTTTCGAGGCTGACTTGGACGAGCTTGCTTCGCTGACACGCGCCAGCCTGCCGCAAGACCGTCGGATTGCCGTGCGGGATGGGTCGGTCCTGTTTGCCCACGCGATCGAGCCGCAGCAGCGCGTGACAGGGACGCCGCTCATTCGAGCTCTTCGGTCATCGCCAGCCATGAACCTGCTCGGCGGCAGTGTCGAAATCATGGACAACCTTCGCCGCAAGATCGCCAAGCTCGCACCGAGCGCACTGCCGATCCTGCTTCAAGGTGAGACCGGAACCGGCAAGGAATATCTGGCGCGCATTATCCACGAGGTGAGCGGATTGTCAGGCCGGTTTGTTGCGGTCAATTGCGCAGCGATCCCTGAACAGCTGATCGAAAGCGAATTGTTCGGCTATGCGCCAGGCGCCTTCACCGGCGCCCTTGCCAAGGGACGAAAGGGGTTGGTCGAGGAAGCTGTGGGCGGAACGCTGTTCCTCGACGAAATTGGCGACATGCCATACGCCGCGCAAAGCAGGTTGCTCAGGGTTCTGGCCGAGGGCGAGGTCCTGCCGGTCGGCGGCTCGGTGGCGCGCAAGTTGGAGTTTCGCGTCGTGTCTGCCTCACATCGGTCGTTGGCCGACATGGTCTCAACCGGCGCATTCCGGCAGGACCTCTATTACAGGCTGAATGCGGCCGTACTCTCCCTTCCACGGCTTTGCGAGCGCGGCGACCTGCCATGGCTGCTCGACAAGTTGCTTGAAAAACATGCTCCGACGGACCAATCGCTCAGGCTTTCAGACACTGCCCGCCTTTTGATCCTCAATCATCGCTGGCCAGGCAATATCCGCGAGCTGGACAATACGATCGCCTTTGCCGCAGCGCTGTGCGACGATGGACTGATTGAGGTAACGGACCTTCCAGAACACTTGGCTGGCAGTGTGCAACTGCTTGGCGATGACAGCCCTGAAGCCGAGCTTCGCGCTGTGCTTGCCGCTTGCCATGGCAATATTTCCGAGGCGGCGCGCCGCCTCGGTATTGATCGCACCACAATGCATCGCCGTATGCGCAGGTTCGGCATAGACAGGCCGCATTGAGCATCCGGACTGTGGCATACGCCACACCTGTCGCGCCACAGCTGTGGCGTAGCGCAACCTGCCCCGCCTCGAAAACTGAATAATTCCAGTCCTTCGCCCTGCCAGGAGCCACTGGCACGGGCATTGCTCTTCTCTTGGCATCGACAGCAGCCAAGGGAGGAAACATGCGCGCGCTTAGATTTCATGCAGCCAAGGATTTGCGACTGGACGACATTGCCGAGCCGAAGCGACCGGGACCGGGCCAGGTTCTGGTCCGCAATCGCTTCGTCGGGATTTGCGGCACGGATCTTCACGAATACAGCTACGGCCCGATCTTCATCCCGACCGAGCCACACCCCTTCACCGGCGCCTATGGCCCGCAAGTGCTCGGCCATGAATTCGGCGGCGTCGTTGAGGCGATTGGCGAAGGCGTTACGTCCGTCGTCGTTGGCGACCGCGTATCGATCCAGCCCCTCGTCATGCCAAGGTCCGGCGACTATTTCGCCGATCGCGGCCTTTTCCACTTAAGCACGCAGTTAGCGCTAGTGGGCTTGAGCTGGGATGGCGGCGGCATGGCCGAAGCAGCGCTCGTCAATGACTACAATGTCCAGAAAATCCCGAACGAGATGACCGATGAAGAGGCAGCCCTAGTCGAACCAACGGCGGTTGCTGTCTATGCCTGCGATCGCGGCGGCGTGACGTCCGGCAACAGCGTGCTGGTAACTGGCGCCGGTCCCATCGGCATGCTGACGTTGCTTGCCGCGCGCGCGGCAGGCGCCACCCAGCTTTTTGTATCTGATCTCAATGACTCCAGGCTCGCGCTTGCGAAAGAGGTGTTGCCCGATGTCATCACGATCAACCCGCAGCGCGACAATGTCGGTGATGTCGTTCGCTTGCAAACGGAAGGCAACGTCGGCTGCGATGTCGCCATCGAATGCGTAGGCAACGAACATGCCCTGAAGGCCTGCGTCGACGCGGTGCGCAAACAGGGCGTCGTGGTCCAGACCGGCCTGCATCCGCATGAAAATCCGATCGACTGGTTTCAGGTGACATTCAAAGATCTGGAAATCAAAGGGTCCTGGGCATACCCGACACATTATTGGCCACGGGTCATCAGGCTGATTGCTTCCGGTCTGCTGCCGGCAACGAAGATCGTCACCAAGCGCGTCACCCTCGATACAGCTGTCAAGGAAGGCTTCGACGTCCTGCTTGACCCGGCTGGAGCCCAACTCAAGATCCTGATCGATCTTTCAAAATAGGCATCTTGGCCACCGCCTGGTCCGGGAGAGGAGCCCGGCAGGCGAAGGCCATGCCGCTTCGTAGGGCGCCTGGAGGGGCGCTTCATTCGCCGAGACACAAGCAACCATGGAGGAGAACACGATGCTTGATATCAGCCCAGCCACCAAGATAGACACGGCTTTGTCGAAGCTCGGCAAAGCGCTTGAAAGCGGCGACATTGATGCCGCCGTCAACTTGTTTCAGACCGATTGCTATTGGCGCGATCTGGTGACATTCACCTGGAACCTTAAGACACTCGAGGGTCACGAGCAGATCCGAGAGATGCTGAAGAGCCAGCTTGGCGCCATCACACCCTCGAATTTCGTACAGGATCCAAAAGAGCCCGCCACTGATGCTGGTGGGATCACTGACGGCTGGTTCGAGTTCGAAACGGGCGTCGCACGCGGTTACGGACATATCCGCCTGAAGGATGGGCGGATATGGACCCTCTTGACCACCATGACCGAATTGAAGGGCCATGAAGAGCCGAAAGGCATCCGCCGCCCGATGGGGGCCGAGCACGGCCATGACCGTAACCGCATGACCTGGAAAGAAAAGCGCGAGAGCGAGAGCGCCGAGCTGGGCTATTCGGCGCAACCCTATGTCGTTATCATCGGTGGCGGCCAGGGAGGCATTGCCCTTGGCGCACGGCTTCGCCAGCTGGGTGTGCCGACAATCATCATCGAGAAGAACGAGCGCCCGGGCGACAGCTGGCGCAAGCGCTACAAGTCGCTCTGCCTGCACGACCCCGTCTGGTACGATCATTTGCCGTATATTTCCTTCCCGGAAAACTGGCCCGTCTTCACCCCGAAGGACAAGGTAGGCGACTGGCTGGAAATGTATACCAAAGTCATGGAGTTGAACTACTGGAGCTCCACGACCTGCAAGTCGGCGCAATTCGATGAAGCGACCGGCGAATGGACAGTCATTGTTGAACGCGCCGGCAAGGAAATCGTGCTCAAGCCAAAGCAGCTGGTGCTGGCGACGGGCATGTCGGGCAAGGCCAATGTGCCGAATTTCCCCGGTCAGGATGTGTTCAAGGGCGAACAGCAACATTCCTCGCAGCATCCGGGGCCGGACGCCTATGCCGGCAAACGAGTGGTGGTGATCGGCTCCAACAATTCCGCCCACGATATCTGCGCAGCGCTCTGGGAAGCCGGCGCCGATGTCACCATGCTGCAACGGTCATCCACCCATATCGTCAAATCGGGTTCACTGATGGAGATCGGTCTGGGCGATCTCTACTCGGAAAGGGCCGTTCAGAGCGGAATGACCACACGCAAGGCCGACCTGATTTTTGCGTCCCTGCCCTACCGGATCATGCATGAGTTCCAGATCCCGATTTACAACAGGATTCGTGAACAAGATGCGGATTTTTATAAGGCACTGGAAGAGGCCGGCTTCATGCTGGACTTCGGCGACGACGAGTCTGGCCTGTTCATGAAATATCTGCGGCGTGGATCAGGCTATTACATCGATGTCGGTGCCTGCGATCTGGTGATTGACGGCTCGATCAAGCTCAAATCCGGGGTGGATGTCTCGCATCTGACCGAAAACGCCGTCGTGTTGAAGGATGGTACGCAGTTGCCAGCGGATCTTGTGGTCTATGCCACCGGCTATGGCTCGATGAATGGTTGGGCGGCCGATCTCATCTCGCGCGACGTCGCTGACAAAATCGGCAAATGTTGGGGGCTCGGCTCCGATACGACTAAGGACCCCGGTCCCTGGGAGGGCGAACAACGCAACATGTGGAAGCCGACGCAACAGGACGCACTGTGGTTCCATGGCGGCAATCTGCACCAGTCACGGCACTATTCGCAATATCTGTCATTGCAGCTGAAAGCTCGTCAAGTCGGCATCGATACGCCCGTCTACGGCATGACCAGACCGCATCATCTGTCGTAAAGCCCATAGGGGGCGCCAGCCTGGCTGGTGCCCCCTATGATTGGTCCTGTAAGGTCGTGATTTGCGGAAATGAAATAGAGATCGGGTAGGGTGGCGATCGGAGCCGATGACGCAGCGCTTTCGTTGCAATTGTGCAAGTAAAATCAGTTGCCTATCGCCCTTTCAAACGAGGCCTACCTTCTTTGCTGTTTCACATCTTTATGCCATGACCATCGTCAGACGGATTGCACGCCAATGATGATTTCTCGGACAGACTCTTAGATTTTAAGGGGAATTTCAAATCCATGTCCGGAGCACCCGCTCACGCTTCGACCGAAAATCCTTTAGCCCTCAGCACGGGCTCAAGATTACTGACTTCAATGACCGACTTACCCGCCTTATAGGCGGCAATATAGCCCGCTTCGGCATCTTCCCGGGTTTGGGCAAGTGCTGCAACGTTCATGGCTTCCTGTCGACGAACGACCACCACGCCGTCGGCATCACCGACGATGATGTCGCCCGGATACACCAGTTCATCACCGATAACGATGGGATCGTTCACTGCGGTCAAGGTTTCCTTCACGGTTCCCTTGATGCAAACACTGAGTGAAAATACCGGAAAGCCAAGATCTCGAAGCTGCAAGGTATCGCGCACGCCTGTGTCCGTTACCAGGCCACCAATGCCTTTGGCGAGGCAGGCATTGGCCAGAACATCACCAAATGACCCCGCCTCCTCGTATTCGCCGCCGGATACCACGATGATGTCGCCCGGTTGCGCATAATTGATCGCCAGTTGCAGCATGATGTTGTCGCGTGGCGCAGACTTGACCGTGAAAGCAGGCCCGCAAAGCTTCATGCGGTAATCAACTGGCTTGATGCGGGAGGAAAGCGCACCGCGACGACCCTGCGCTTCATGCAGCGTGGCGGGCGAGAATTTCGCAATCGCATCAATCTCTTCCTGGCTTGGACGCTCGGGAATTTTCTTAATGTGGATCATGGCAACCTCAAAACAGCTTCGTTCGATAGGGCGAAACGGCGCAGGTTAACCCCAGCCCTTTCGCGGTCTCGTCCGTTTTAAGAGGCTTGCGCTATGCCAACAAATATATATTGACGATACTTGATATATGAATTCTGTATATCAGGAGGCAGCCTTGGCATTGGATGTAACAAAAATGCGCTATTTTGCGCGCATTGCAGAGCTAGGCTCCTTTACCCGTGCCGCCAGTGAGCTGGGTGTAGCCCAACCCGCGCTGAGCCTGCATGTGCGCGCGCTGGAAGACCAACTGGGGCTGCAATTGCTCAACCGGACCTCGCGTGGCGTCGTGGTAACGGAGGCAGGCCAAACGCTGCTGGTCCATGCTCAGGCAATCCTTCGGGCGGTAGAGCAGGCCGAAGCCGCAACGCGGGAGCAGGCGAAATATCCAAGTGGTGATGTCTCGCTTGGTATTCTCAGCTCGCTGTCTCCCATTCTCTCCATTCCGGTTCTGGAAGCATGTGACCGCCGTTTTCCAAAAATCCGCCTGACGATCAGCGAGGGCGATAGCCAGACCCTGCGCACAGCGACCGATACCCATGCGCATGATCTGGCCGTGAACCTTCTGGATGTGGCCAAACCGACCGCAGTGCCTTTGTTTGATGAGCGGCTCTATGCCGTCGGGCCTCTGAATGCCTTTACCCAAAGGCAGAATGATTTGCCGCTCCGCGAAGCTTTGAGCCTTCCGCTGATCATGCCCTCGCAGCGTCATGGAATTCGCATCCTTTTGGAAAAGCAGGCCCTTATTCTTGGTCAGAAAATCAATATTGTTCGGGTGATCGAGGGCGTGGCCAGCACCAAAGCGGCTATCCGTGCCGGGTTGGGATTGACCATTCTGGGTCGGGGAGCCGTCTACGCCGATCATCAGGCAGGACAACTCTCGGTCATTCCACTGAGGGCACCGGAGCTGTTTCGACGCCTTGTGCTGGATATGCCGGTCAATCACCCACCGACAAATGCGGTTCTTGAGGTGAGACAGATCCTGATGGAGGTCATCAAGCGTCTCGGTGGAGAGGGCCATTGGAGCTGTCTCGCCTGAGAACTGCGCCCCGCTTTTCCATGGCGGGCGCGCACCATTCAAACTTTGTTTGCCCCCATCACAGGAAGGGTCGTGCTAGCTGTTTTTGAACGTCTTTACGGATCAATCCTGCTGAAACGCAATTGCTCTGGCCTCTGAAGACGGCATGATGACACTATCACATCCGGTGGTTTGAATGGATCTCGACAAGATCAAAACGCTCATAGACTTCGTTGGACAATCACGCATTTCGCATCTGAGCGTGACGGACAACGGCACGACCGTTCGGATCTCTCATTACGCTCACCCGCAGAATGCCACTGTTATCGCAAGCCCTGTGGTGCCGGACCGTATCGTCAACACCATTCCCACGCCGCCGATCAAGATTGAACAGACCGCAGATACCGTGTGTGCGCCCACATTTGGTGTTTTTCATCGCTCGCCCCATCCGGGGGAAAAGCCCTTTGTTGACATTGGCGATGAGGTCGAGAGCGGCCAGAGCCTTTTTATTGTTGAGGCCATGAAAGTCTTCAATACGGTGACCACGGATCGGGCGGGCAAAATTGTTCGGGTGTTGGTGGAAGATGGGCAAGAGGTCGATGCCGGACAGCCTGTTTTGGAGATTGCCCTATGAGTTTTGAGATATCTGCAACTCTCTCTGGCCCGATGCTGATTGGCAAACACCATGTGCATTTTCAATCTTCTGCAACAGGGCTGCACCTGCGGAGCGCATCATGACAGCACGCAGTCGCTCCCTCTCCCGCCGTTCTGTTGATTTCACCCGGGCAGATGTCATCGCACAACTGACCTCCTGGCTGGAGGTGGCGGGAGTTCACGCCATCGACATTGAACACAACGACCAGCAGATCAGCATTGTGATGACGGGGGGAACTGCGCACGTCTCCAAACATGTGAGCAGCAAAGTCCCAGTTGGCGCATCTGTCATGATCACCTCGTCTTCCGTTGGTCATTTTCTGGCACATCACCCGGTCCGGCCCGATGGTGGCCCGCAAGAGGGGGAAAGTGTCAACGCTGGCGATGTGGTTGGTTTTGTTAAAATCGGCCCCTTGCTGTTGGGTGTTGCAGCCCCGCAAGACGGCGTTCTTGGCGAGGCTCTGGTCAATGCGGGCGATGCTGTTGGCTATGGCACCCCCCTGTTTTCGCTTGAGCAACGGTGATGGCAGCAATGGAGAGCATCAGTTTGAAACATCCGGCAATTTTGGCAGTGTCCAAGGCAGACATGCCGAAAATCTCTGTCATTGGCACCAAAGCCTTTGTGGTGGATGCGCCCGGCCCGTTTGATTTGGCCTCGCAACGGCGCATCTGGGCCTTATCTGCCATGGTTCAGGATTGGCCGGATGTGCAGGAAATTGTGCCGGGCATGACCAATCTGCTGTTGGTGCTGCATCACACGCCTGAAGACCACGCGGCCATCGCAAGCCGGTTGCTGGAAGCGTGGAATGCGGCGCAAGGCATGGATTTAACCGGGAAAACCGTTGAAATCCCGGTGACCTATGGCGGAGACCATGCCACCGATCTTCCTGCGCTTTGCGATCTTTCCGGCCTATCAGATCGCGATATTGTCAAAATTCATGCGGCTGGTACCTACACCGTGTTTGCACTGGGTTCTGCACCGGGCTTTGGCTATCTGCATGGTCTGGACCCGCGCATTCATATGCCGCGCAAAACCGTGCCATCGTTGAAAATGGCGCGTGGATGCCTGACCATCGGCGGTATGCAGACCGGCGTTGCCGTCTTGACCGGGCCGAATGGCTGGAACTCCATCGGCTTTGCCGAAATGCCGATGTTTGATCCCATGGCGGCATCTCCCGCCTTGCTGGCCCCCGGCGATACGGTGCGCTTTATCGCCGAGAGGATCGAGCTATGATCGAGATTCTCACCACCGGTCCCCTCAACACCGTGCAGGATCTTGGGCGCTTTGGGTTTCGCAACATTGGCGTCACCACCTGCGGGGCGATGGACCCCGTTGCGCTGAAAATCGGCAACCTGATGCTTGGCAATGATGAGGGTGCAGCTAGCCTTGAAATCCAGACCTTTCCCTTTCGGCTACGGTTTGAAAAGGACGGTTTTGTCGCTATCACCGGAGCCGATTGCGCCGCAACAGTGGACGGCAAAACCATGCCACCATGGTGGGCGCTTCCGGTTTTGGCCGGACAAGAGCTTGAGCTGAAAACACCCACCAACGCGGCGCGGGCCTATCTGTGCTTTTCCGGTGGCATTGATGTGCCGCTGGTGATGGGGTCTCGCAGCACCTCATTGCGGGGAGCCTTTGGCGGTTATCAGGGGCGGTTTTTGGCGGTTGGTGACCGTCTCGCGATAGGTGAGGCGCAAGGTCCGCTGATTCCATCCTCCGGTTTCGGCGTGATGCCGCCGGAAGTCGCTTTGCAGGATCATTTTCCAGCAGTTGAGAATGGCATTTTGCCCATTCGCGCCCTGCCCGCAGGCGAGCATGACTGGTTTGGTGACGAATCGATTCGGTTCTGGGCGCAGGATTGGAAAATCTCCTCCCAGAGCGACCGCACCGGCTATCGCCTGTCTGGCACTCCGGTGAAGCTCAAGGAGCATGTTGAAATGCGCTCCCATGGCGTGGTCACAGGCGTGGTGCAGGTGCCGCCCGCAGGCGAGCCGATCATTCAGATGAGCGATGCCAATACCGCAGGCGGTTATCCCAAGATGGCGGGTGTGATTGACATTGATCTCTGGCGTCTGGGCCAAGCGCGCATTGGCAGCCGCATCCGCTTTGTGCATTCCAGCTTGGCGGAGGCGAAAGCCGCAGAACAGGCGATGACGGCCTATCTGGCCGATATCCGCCACACGGTGCCGCTGTTGACCGACGCTCTCGCCACCATGACCAAGCGCTAAACCTGAGGATAGATGATGAAGATTGATCTCAATTCCGATATGGGCGAAGGCTTTGGGTCCTACCGCCTCTGTGACGATGAAGCGCTGATGGATGTCGTCTCCTCGGCCAATATCGCCTGTGGTTTTCATGCGGGCGACCCGGAAATGATGCTGCGCATGGTGCGGCTGGCCAAGGCCCGTGGCGTTGGCATTGGCGCGCACCCCGGCTTTCCTGATCGGCTGGGTTTTGGTCGGCGCGATATTCCAGTGTCAGCAGAAGAACTGCGCGCGCAGGTGCTTTATCAGTTGGGTGCCTTGAGCGCGATTGCTGCCAGCGAAGGGCTTGCCGTTGATCACATCAGCTTTCACGCCGCCATGGGCAATCGCGTCAATCACGACCCAGCGCTGTGTGATCTGGTGCTGACAGCGGTGAAAACTGTTGCCCCTGAGATTATTGTGTTTTGCATGTCCGGCTCGGACATTGAGCGCTCCGCCCTGCGCTGCGGATTAAAGACGCTGACGCTGTTTCTGGCAGACCGCGCCTATGATGCCAACGGTGCGCTTGTGCCGCGCGGAGTGGCCAATTCGGTCATCAAGGAAGAAATGGCCGTGCGCGCCCGCGTCAAGCAATTCCTTGAAACAGCAACCGTCACCACCATCGATGGCCAAACCATTGCCATGCCCGCCCGCTCCATTCTCGTGCATAGCGATACACCCGGATCGCTGGAACTGGCCAAGATCGTACGTAGCGAAATTGAAGCCACGGGCGCGACCCTTGCGCCTGCCCGCGACGTGATTGCCTGACATCAACCGATTTTGAACCCTTCACCACAAACCCTTGAAAGTCTAGACCATGCCCATGATTGCCGACCGTCTCAAGAATGTCGCGGTTTCCGCTTCTGCAGCCATGACGCAGCGTGCCCGTGAACTCGCCGCCCAGGGCATTGACGTTGTATCCCTCTCATCCGGCGAGCCGGATTTCACTACCCCGGCGCATGCCATTGAAGCTGCGCACGCGGCAGCGCTGGCAGGCGATACCAAATATCCGCCGCTCGATGGCACCGCTGCCTTGCGCGCTGCCATTTCTCGCAAATTCAAGCGTGAAAACGGCTTGGACTATGACCCAAGCCAAATCGTTGTCGCAGGCGGCGGCAAGCAGGTGATTTTCAATGCGGTGATGGCCACCTGCAATCCCGGCGATGAAGTGGTGATCCCCACGCCATCGTGGATCAGCTATGCCGATATCGTGCGCTTTGCAGGCGGTGTGCCGGTTCCGGTGGAATGCCCGCAACAGAATGGTTTCAAGCTGCGCGCCGAAGACCTTGAGGCGGCGATTACGCCCAAAACCAAATGGCTGTTTTTGAACTTCCCCAACAATCCCACGGGTGCCGCCTGCTCGCGCAAGGATATGGCCGCGATTGCCGAAGTCATGCTGCGTCATCCCGACGTCTGGATCATGACAGACGACATTTATGAACACCTGATCTATGACGGCTTTGAATTCTGCACCATCGCCGAAGTTGAACCCCGCCTCTATGACCGCGTACTGACTGTGAACGGCGCCTCAAAGGCCTATGCCATGACGGGCTGGCGGCTTGGCTATTGCGGTGGCCCGAAGGATTTGATCAAGGCCATCAGCAATGTCAACGGCCAGAACGCGGGCGGTACATCCACCATCACGCAGGCCGCCGCGATGGCTGTTCTGGATGGCCCGCAGGATTTGTTGAAAGAGCGCGCCAATATCTACAAGGGCCGTCGTGACTATGTGCTGTCGCGTCTTGCAGAAATTGATGGCCTGCGCGCCCATAAGCCTGAAGGTGCGTTTTACATCTTCCCCAGCATCGCGGGCCTGATTGGCAAAACCACCAAGGGTGGCCGCAAGATTGAAAACGACACGGATTTCGTCTCGGCCCTGATTGATGAGCAGCACGTTGCGACCGTGCAGGGTGCGGCCTACGGCATGAGCCCTTTCTTTCGCATTTCCTATGCCACCAGCATGGAACGGCTTACAGCTGGCTGTGACCGGATTGCGCAATTCTGCAAGGATATGAAGTAATCTTCATTCCGTAGGAAATATCGCGCCATGCATCCCAAAGGATGCATGGCGCGAATAAACTGTTCTAATTCTTCAACTGCCGCGTCAATCGCAGCAAAATATCCCGCACGGCCGCGGCGGAATCTGACAATTGCGCATGTTCCGACACGCACAGCGACAGCGTTTCTTCAATCTGCGGCGAGAGGGTGCGGCAGATGATCTGGCTACTGGCCTCTGCGGTGATCCGATCGGCCACCGCCTTGGGCATGATGGTTGCCCCAACCCCGCCACTCACTGCCCGCGTCAGGGTGCGAATAACCTCCACCTCACCAATCACATTCAGCTTGGTACGGCTGCGGGCAAAGGCCATGTCTACGGCCCGGCGCACGAAATTATAGGGTGGCGGCAGTAGAAAAGGCAGCTCCTCCAGATTGGCAACCGAGAGCGGCTTGTCATCTGCCTCAATGCCAAAATCCTCATGGGCCACCAGAAAGAAATCCTCGCGCAGCAGCGGATCGAAGTGAACGCCCTTCATTGGCCCCGTGCCATGAATGAGGGCGATTTCCAGCTTGTTGTTCATCAACATCTGACTATAGGCCTGCCCCACGCTTTCGGTCAGATGCAGCACAATGCCCGGATAAAGCCTGCGTGTTTCTGCAAGTAATTCAAACGAAAGCGTGGCCGCGCTGCTAAATGGAGCCAGCCCGACTGAGACACGCCCGGCCAAATGCTTGCCTGCCGCCAGCACATCAGCGTGGGCCTGATCCATTTGTCGCAAAATCATCTGTGCGTGCCGATAGACTTGCGCGCCCGCATCGGTCATCACCACGCCTTGCTGACTGCGCAGCAAAAGCTTGGTGCCAAAATGCTCTTCCAGCGAGGCAAGCTGCTGGCTCAAGGCGGGCTGGGCGATATGCAAAATATCGGCAGCGCGGGTGATGCTGCCTGTATCAACAATCACGATGAAGGACTTGAAGCGCCTGATATCCATGGGGGAGTAAACTCGAATTCTATGGGGTCAAGCCTTTACATTATGCAGCAGCCGGTAAGCCGTAAATGGATAAAAAAAGGTTCTGAGCTGACATAGGCGGGTTGCGCGCTCATGACGACCAGTTTTTGGGCAATTGCCACCAAGCTCATAAGATAGGCTTATCACTCCACATATAATCGGCATTATCGCTCAGACTAAAGCTTCGCTAGTCTTTCTCAAGAACAAAAGAGGACGTCAGATGCCATTTTCGGATTACAAAACTGCGCTTGTCACTGGCGCATCCTCCGGGATCGGAGCCGCTATTGTGGAGCGGCTGTGCGCTGAGAATGTTGAAGTGCATGCGGTTGCCAGAAGTGGTGATCTTCTCAAGCAGCTTTCCGAGAAAACCGGCTGCATTGCCCATGTGATTGACGTCACGGACCGCGCCGCCCTGGCGGAGCTCACATCCAAAATTCCATTTGATATTCTCGTCAATAATGCCGGTGTTGACCGTCCAAAGAAGTTTCTGGAAGCAGAAGACGGCGATATTGATCTGCTGGTGGATGTGAACCTGCGGGCTGTCTTGCATCTGTGCCGCATGGTTGTGCCTGGCATGGTGGCGCGCGATCGTGGCCATGTCATCAACATCTCCTCCATCGCCGCACAGTATAATTTTGGTGGAAACTCCTCCTACCACGCCACCAAGGCTGGCGTCAGCATGCTGTCTAATCAGTTGCGTATTGATGCCTTTGGCAAGCGGGTGCGCGTGACGGAAATCTGCCCCGGTCGCGTCGCAACCGATATTTTCGCCCATGTTCATGGCGATGATCCATCGGTGCGCGAGCGCTTTATTGATGGCTTTGAATTGCCGCAGGCGTCCGACATTGCCGATGCCATTGCCTTTGCCATTGCCGCACCCATTGCCGTTAACATCGGCCATATGGAAATCACCCCCACCCTTCAGGTGATGGGCGGATTGCAGACGGCCAAGCCGGAGGAGCGGAAGCCTTGAAGGGGTTTGATCTCTCAGCAATTCTCGGCAATCCAGACTATGTCTCCATGCTGCTGCACGGCATTGAGATGACCTTTATTATCGCCATCGGCTCATGGGTTTTGGCGATGACACTTGCGGTTTTGCTGCTGGCGCTGCGGTTTTCGCCGGGCGGAATCGGCAATGCCATTGTGACGGCCTATGTTTCCTATCACCGTAATGTGCCAACTTTGGTGCAGCTGGTGCTGTGGTATTTTGGCATTTTCACTCTGATGCCCAGTGGCATCAGTGGCTGGCTTGTCAACCATAATGCCGAAGCCATCTTTGCGGTTATCGGACTTGGTCTGTGTCAGGCCGCTTATTTCAGCGAAGACTTGCGCTCCGGCCTGCGCTCGATCAGCTCCGGCCAGATGGAAGCGGCCCGCGCCTTGGGCCACGGCTATCTCTCAGCCATGCGTTACGTGATGATTCCGCAAGGTGTGCGCAATGCGCTGCCGCCGCTAATCAATCATACGGTTTCGCTGTTTAAAAACAGCAGTCTTGCGATTGTTGTTGGTGCGTCAGAGCTTACCCATGCAGTGAAGGAAATTGAAAACGTCACCTTCAGAACCTTTGAGAGTTATCTGATTGGCACGGTGCTGTATCTGTTCTTTTCTCTGCTGATCATGGCAGGCGGCGCGTATCTGACATGGCGCGTTGATCATGCAAGAGGTGTGCGGCCATGATCAACGATATCATCAAGATTGTGCAGGATTATTGGTTGCTGCTGTTGATCGGCCAATATCCCAACGGCCCTCTCGGCGGCCTAGCCAACACGCTGATCCTGTCAGTTTTCAGCATCGCACTGGCCTTTCCACTCAGCATTCTTCTGGCCCTTGCGCGCATGTCCAAATGGCGCACGCTGCGCTGGCCGGTCACCTTCCTCGTCTATGTCACACGCGGCGTGCCGTTGCTGATGCTGATTTTGTGGTGCTATTTTCTGGTGCCGCTGCTCACGGGGGCCGATGTGCCAAGCTTTATCACCATGCTGACAACGCTGGTGGTTTATCAAAGCTGCTTTCTCAGTGAAGTTGTGCGAAGCGGCATTGTTGCCCTGGGCCATGGACAGATGGAAGCCGCCAAGGCCCTTGGGCACAGCTATCCCAGCGCCATGCGCTACGTGGTTCTGCCGCAGGCGCTGTACAATGTCATCCCCAGCATCCTGTCCACCTTCGTCTCGACCATTAAGGACACGACACTGGGGTCTGTCATCAATGTGCCGGATCTGACCTTTGCCGCCAATCAGGTCAACAATGATCTGCTGACCCAGCCGTTTCAGGTCTACCTGATCCTTGCCCTGATCTATTACGTGATTTGCTGGAGCCTCACCCATGCCGCCAAACGACTGGAGGGCAGCATATCGCGCCGCCGCGCCGGTCTGTCCGGTAAAGGTGAAGACGCCCCCAGTATCACGTCCAAACTTGTCTCGGAGTAGAAGCCATGCCCTTATCCAAGCCAGCCATTGAAAAGCAGCAAACCATTACGCTGTCCAAGGTTCGCAAGAGCTATGGCAATTACGAAGTGCTGAAGGGCGTTGATGCCCACGTCAACCGAGGCGAAGTTGTGGTGATTTGCGGGCCATCTGGCTCGGGCAAATCAACCCTGATCCGCACCATCAATCGCCTTGAAGAAATCAGCAGCGGCTCGATTTCTTTTGAGGGTCAGGAAGTGCATGTGCCGATGCGCACAAAGCAGCTCAATGCCCTGCGCAGCCAGATTGGCTTTGTGTTCCAGAGCTTTAACCTGTTTCCGCACCTGTCCGTTGTCGATAACGTTGCCATGTCGCCCGTGCGGGTCAAAGGCGTGGCCCCCGACGTGGCCCATGATAAAGCCATCCGGTTGCTGGACCGGGTTGGCCTTGCCGACAAGGCGAATGCCTACCCAGCGCAATTGTCGGGTGGCCAGCAGCAGCGTGTGGCCATTGCCCGTGCGCTTGCCATGGAGCCGCCGGTGATGCTGTTTGATGAGCCAACCAGCGCGCTGGACCCGGAAATGGTCGGCGAAGTCTTGGCGGTGATGAAAAGCCTTGCCGCCGATGGCATGACCATGATGTGCGTGACCCATGAAATGGGCTTTGCCCGCGATGTGGCCGACCACATCTGGTTTATCGATGCCGGGCAAATTCTGGAAATGGCCCCGCCGGAAACCTTCTTCACCAATCCCACCCATCCCCGCGCCCAACGTTTTCTCTCAGAACTGCGCCACTAAGACGTGATCTTGGAAGCGGGCAAACAGGACCAAATCACCACAATAATAACCAAGGAGAACAGCAATGAACATGAAATGCATCACAATCAGCTTGGCGCTTGCCGCCACCACCGCCATTGCAGCCCCTGCAAGCGCCGATCAGCTGGCCGATATCATGGCGGCCAAGACCCTGCGTTGCGCCACCTTCGCGGATGTTCCCCCTTTTGCCTCTCCAGACCCCAAAACCCGTGAGATGGCTGGCTTTGACGTTGATCTGTGCAACGCCATTGCTGCAAAACTGGGCGTGAAGGCCGAAATCAAGCCGGTATCGGTGGAAGCCCGTGTGCCGGAAGTCAAGCTTGGCCGCGTTGACATCACCGTTGCCAATCTCGCCTACACTTTGAGCCGCGCCGAACAGATTCAGTTCAGCGACCCTTACTACCTTGCCAAGGAAATGCTGATTGTTCCTGCTGACACTGCCGGCAAGACAAAGGCCGATTTCTCCGGCAAGCGTTTGGCCTCCACCAAAGGCTCCACGTCCGAGATGTCAATCAAGCTCAACAAGTCGGACCCGTTAACGTTTCAGGATACGGCATCGGCCTATCTCGCCGTTCAGCAGGGCAAGGCTGAAGGCATGGTGGCCAACACCATGACCACCACCAAATTCGTCAACGAATCCCAGACCAAGGGCAAGAAGATGCGGATGATCGATGATCCGATGCTGTATCAGCCCATCGGTGTTGGCATGAAAAAGGATGAGCCAGCCCTGACCGCCAAGATCAATGATACGCTGCGCGCGCTTGATACTGACGGCGAAATCAACAAGATCTGGAACAAATGGCTTGGCCCAGACACCGAATATAAAATGACCCGCACCGACAAGGTTGTGAAATTGAGCGAATTGAAGTTCGACCCAATTCCATAACCAATAACCCTAAACTTGATTGGGTATGTAATTCTCCTTCACCGGCATGACATCCGTCACGCCGGTGAAGGAGCGATTACAAGCCACCAACCCAATCCCAATTGCCAATCTTTCCGTTATTGCAGCTAGAGGCACTCGCGCGCGATATCTTCAATCAAGAAGAGATGGCGATGACCAGCCAGATTGTTCACTGCGCGGTCTATAATGCCCGCGTCCTCTATGCCCTCCATCTGCGCAGCATCCTGATCCATTGCGACTTCAGTGGACAAGTCGTCAGACTCGCACTGACTTCTCGGCTGCCGTTGTCGATCGCACCTGCCGCATCAGAGACAGCACACATAGTCTCGGAAAACTGGCTTAGAGCTGCGTTGAAATTGGCACGCAACGTTTCGAACTCAGCAGCAAAGGGTTGAACAAGCTGAAAGGTGAGGTCGCCGCGATCGAACTGCGTCAGCCGCAACTGGATGAGATTGGCTGACACGCAATAAGTTCGTTGCGCATCGCGCCGCCCAGTCACGCCGTTTCGAATATCCTGGCAAAGCTGCACTTTGAACGGCGTTGAATGTCGTCGATATGGGCCTCAAAACGCCATGCAAGGAACGTCGACAATCAGATGACAGACGCTAAGATTGTCGTTGATGTTTATCCTCTTCGATCCGGCAGCTTTTCCTTTTTGCTGACCACGCCCAGCAACAGGCAGACCAGATGCAGCACCGGAGCACCCGCTTTTGAGAAGGCGATTTTTTGCAGGGTCGGCCATCTCTTGGCAATCGGGAGCTGTTTGGCGCTGACATGCACTGTCGCGTCTGCCAGTCCCGCCGGATCAACGCGCCGCTTGATCAGCCGCATCCATGAAGTGACGTTGCTGTAGCGCGGGCCGAACAATTCTATCAATGGACCCGCCATGAAGCCCATCAATCCGAGCCTTGGGTTGCGGTCCACCATATCAAGGTGTTTGAGGAAGCCTTTCCAACCCGCTCCGATGCCTTTCACGGTCCCTGCCTGCGATGCCAGGATGTTTTCCGTCCACAATTGCCGGCTCTCGGTTGGCCAGACCCAGCAGCCTTCCTTACCGTCGGCTGCGAAATTGCGGCCGGGCATGCGATCTTTTGCCATAATATCCTCACTGGCCTTGATCACGTCCGGCAGCAGGTTAAAGGTCTCCATGACGCCAAAGCTGGTGCCACCAGAACCGGCACCACGGAAGACGCGGCTGACGTAAAGCGACGTCACCAGCGTGCGCAGCAGCACTTCCGCGTCCTTCTGCTCAATCGGAATCATCCGCCCGCCGGTGCTTGCGACGATGTGCTGCACCGTTTTCTCCTGATAGGCCGTGTGCCCCGCAGAGTGGCCGATGGTCAAGATCTGCCAGCCAAATCTGTTTTCCGGGCGCGCACATTCCGGCAGGTCGCCCGCTTCGCGGCGGCGCGCATATTCGGCATTGGTGGCCGTCAGCGTCCAACCGATATGGTTTGGTGGCATGCGCAGCAGTGCAAAGGCAACGCCTGTGCGATTCAGGTGAAAGCTGGCGTCGCGCATCTGTTCAATCGTATCCCAGACAGGCAGAAACAGACGCATGTTTGGCTCCAATGCCATGCCCCGCATCGGGCTTTGCCCTGTCAGGTTCAAACGCTTAGGTCCCGCCCACGGATAGAGCTTGTAACCAATACGGGTGAACACGCCGAGGCCGCCATTTGCGCCAATGAGTCCACGGATCATACCGCGCAAGCCCGGCCCCGGCCCTTCCTCACTGAACCAGTCATCATCACCACCAAAAGAACCCATGCGCACGATGTCTCCCTGTGGCGTCACCCATTCTATGCCCAGGATATTGCGGAAATTGGCACCCGTGCTGGCACCGGTAATGCCAACCCCCAGAAAGGACGTGGCCGAGGCCAGCGGCGAATGCGACGGCCCCGCCCCGACGATATGACAGTTGAGACCCACTTTCATGGCTTCTGCTTGCAAACGGCCCGCCGTAACATAAGGCTCGATCACCGCCATCTGGTTTGCGGCATCCATCTTGATCAGACGGTTCATACGGCAAAGGTCCATCACCACCACATTTTCGCTGGCGCTGAGATAGGTTCCACCATTGCCGGAACTTAACGGACGAAAGGAAAGCCCGCGTGCAAGACAGCATTTGATAATAGCCGCTACATCCTCTGCGGAGTTGGGCATAACCACGGCAATCGGCCAGTTTTTGAGAAATTTGGGCCCCGGCATTGAGCCGACACCGCCATTCCAGGCGTAACTGGCAATAAAGCTCGGATCATTGGTGGCATTGGCTTCACCGACAATGGATTGAAGCGCCTGCAAAACTTCGTTGCGCTCATGAGCCATGGTCATTCTCCAGCCTTATGAGATGCGTCTGGGGCGGAGGCGGTCTGTCGGGCGTGGAGATATTCAACCAACCCATACACCCGGATCGAAGACCCTGCCTCCTGCGCCACCTCTTTCATGTGGCTGCTGCACGCGGTGCAACTGGTCACGAGGAACTCTGCCCCGGTGCTCTCGGCTTCCTGCAACCGGTTGCGGGCCGCCGCGCGGGCAAAATCGGGGCTGGCCTGTTTGCCGCCACCGCCTGCACCGCAGCAAAAGGCGAATTCCCGAATGCGCTCCATTTCGACAATCTCGGCATCCACAGCCCGCAGCAATTGCCGGGGCTCATCATAGACCCCATTGACTCCAAGGTAGAGCTCGCCTTCCGGCACGCGCATAGGAATGGAATTATAGGCCATCACCGTTTCGCCCTCCCACGGATGACGCTCTTCTCCCAGCCGCCCAAGGCGGCAGGAATCGTGATAGGTGACAGTGTCGCGCTTCTGACCAGCGGCAACGGTGAGCGGGTTTTCGGCCAGCCACTGCGCGATATGAATGACGTTGATATTGCCAAGTGAAACGCCAAGGCGTGGATAAATATTGCGAAACGCCGAAAAAGCGTCATCGCTATAAACAATGAGCGTGCCTGCCCCGCTCTTGCCGAGCCATTCTGCGGTTTGCTGTGCCAGATCTGCGGCGAGATTCTGATCACCGATATCATAGGCAAGACCACCGCTATCCGGCTCGTCCACGCCGCCAATGACGAAATCCACATCGCGCCGCTGAAGCTCAGAGGCTATATGGCGGATGAAAGGCCATTCTTCGCGGTCGAAAGCCACATCGCCAACATGGAAGACAACGGGTGCCTGACGGCTTTTGGTCTGTTTCAGGTTCAGGCCAGCGAACCACTCACCCCGCATTGCGGCGGGCAGCCCCCTTGCATTCCCCACTGTGCGCAGATGATCCAGCATTTCGCGCAGCGGCTCTGGCGCATGTCCGTCTGCCGTCACCTTCTGGCGCAGGGCATAGAGCGAATCGAGCGGCTCGACGAAATCAGCAAGCAACGTCTTGCAGCTGGTATCGCAACCGCCGCACATGGAACAGGAATAGACATTCTGAATGAAGTCCGGCGTGTATTCGACACGATTATGCAACAGTGCATAGGCCGCAATGAGCTTACCGCCAGCCGTATGCGAAAAGAATTTGCCTTGCTGAACGCTGGGACAGATTTCCGCAAAATCCTGACTGCGGACTTCCGGCACCCATTTGCAAAACGTGCAGCGCGTGCAAGAGCCAAGCTTGTCGTGAAGCTTTTCAAGGGTTGGGCTGATATGGGTCATTAGAAGCAAAGCCTCCCTGGATTGAGAATATGGTCCGGATCGAAGATGGATTTCGTCTCGCGCAGCAATGGCTTGACGGTGGGATTGCGGGCAAAGGCCATGTCAGCCCATGCGCCATAGGGTCGGCTGAAAAAGCCGCCCGCAGCGCTACAGGCCTTGGCAAGCTCATCCGCAAGCGCATCGGCGGCCGCTGTCTGCTCTCTTGATGCCGGATCAAAGGGCAGTACCAATTCCACATGACAGTTGCGGCCATGCAGGCGTGGCTGGACGTAAATTGCAACATTTGCGCCCAAACGTTCCCGTGCCAACGCAATAAATTGCTCGGCACGATCCATTTGGCTGAGAAAAAACACACTGCGATGGGCACCCGCGATGCGGTCCTTGTAATTGCTGGCAGGTGGATTGGCTTGCAGCTCCGCAATCCGGCTGGCGGAATGCCCGGCCAGATCGGGGCTTGCCACCAGTCCTGCATCCGCGCACAGCTTGGTGACATCGGCCAGCTGATAGGCAATTTTGTCATCTGGAAAATCACAATCCGCAGTCAGTTGGATGTAGAGCGTGTAAGCTGGCAGGCGCGCAGCAAGATCAGCAATGCGGTTTGGCTCACTCTCCAGCACGGCTGCAAGGTGCAGATTGCTGGCAATGAAACTGGCCATGCCGATACGCCGCCGATGCAGTTCTGCTGAGAGCCGTGCCAGCGGAGCGATACTGTCAGCGCCCACAAAGCGGGCCTCTTCGCGTGCTGGCAGGCGCTCACACAGAATGGCCGCCCAATTGAGAATGGCAAGCGTGCCTTGCGAGCCTTGCACAACGCGCAGAAAATCCGTGCCTGCTGGCCCCATGGCTGTAAGATAGCGCAACCCCGCCTTCCAATGTTCATCAAGGGTGCCGCTGATGGCGGCACTGCCGGTGCGAAAGACATCGCCGGTGCCAAACACCAGCTGCGCACCGCCGAAGGGGTCCAGCACATCCCATTGCTCAGACGATTGCAGGTTGGGTTCGCGATCCAGATAGCTTGTCAGCACGGATTTTGACGCCCGTGGCAACAGCGGCTTGAAGGCGCGCAGACCCTGAGGTGCCAGCAGCGCATCGATAGCGCCGAAGGTGACGCCCGGCTCAATCACCGCCACCGCATCTTGCTGATCGATCTGCAACAGATGGTTCATGCCACTGAGATCGACAAACACGGTGGGCCGTTCTGCCGTTGCACCGCGCAGCCGCGAGCCGCTGCTGGAGCTGAACGTGGTCAGGGCCGTGCCGGTTTTCCGCGCCCAGCCGATAACGGCAACGATCTCCTCCGTGCTGCGCGGGCGCACGACCGCAAGCGGCGGAGCCTCGCGGCCTGATGGGTTTGCGGGCATGTAGGGTGCGAGGCTGGCCTCCTCGGCGTCAAGCCCAATCGCACGCAGGCTTGCCACATCGGCACGCCGGATAAGCTTCTGCCGCACAGCGGCAAGGCTAGCAGTTGCTGCCATGGTGTGATGTCCTTATAGTTGGGATAGGGTGCAGGTGCCTGTTCCGCAAAGGGAAATGATGGCAGCTGTTGCAAAAATTTTGGGTGTCGCGCCGGGCGGGGCTTGCACATTTTTCAGCACACAGATAGCCGCCCGCGTCCCCCGTAAAGGGCCACAGCACATTTGACTCTCCTCCCATTTCAAGCCAAGGGTACTCTTTATAATTGTTGCCTCATGATAGGCATGCCACTTGAATATAGTCAAGTGACTTGACCATAAAATCATCAACACATGCGTTGAGGTTTCCAACAGGAGCCGTTAAACCCGAAAGGGAAAGTGCGGCGAGGGTGCGGCCAGCAACCTTAAATGGCCGAACATTCCCACCAAAAATCCGCCTCACTCACCTTAACGCCTTGCAAATCAACAGGAATCACAGAGAACTGACGAAGCAACCGCCAAGCAGGCCACACACATTCATCGGCAAAAGCCTCTCAAAAAAGATTCCGACCGCAACAGCAATGACAAGCAACCACAGGCAAATGCACGAATGAACTCGAAGACCTTTCCCTTACTCCCCCGCCTTCTGCGCGCGATCTACTGGTTTGACGAAGCGCTGAGAGCCTCGCAGGAGTTGCAAGGACAAACACCGGTCACACGGGCGCAGGGCATGCTTTTGATCAACATTGCCCTTGGGGAGCGGCGTCCGACGCGCTTGGCGCGTACCATGGGCGTCACCAAACAAGCGGTCAGCCTTATGCTGGGAGACCTGACCGCAGCGGGCTACATTTTTATCAAGCCGGACCCAGAAGATGCACGCGCATCACTCATTGAGTTCAGCCCGCAAGGTCAGACTGAATTGGAGAATATCTTTGCCACGCTGGATCACCTCGAAGACCATCTGGCAACGGTTTTAGGTCAGGACCGAATGTCCGTCCTGCGGGCCGCATTGGGGATGGACTGGGGCACGCCACCCGCATTGGGATCGAACGAGGCCCACACGCCTGATGCGACGGAAAGCGAGATCCAGAAAAAATGATGCCGACCGGCTTCATGGAATTGGTTGCTAATGGGGCTATTGCCGTGAAGTAATTATTATAGTCAATCTAATTGACTATTTTCAAAATGCCGATATCCTCTGTGTGAGATGTTTTTGAGACACACAAAAACATACCTCTGGGAGGAGAAAAAATGTCTGTGTTTCTACGGTATGATGCCGCGCCCTTTGGCGCGGGCGCTAAACTTTTGATCTGTCCCCAGGAGCCTGTATTGGCTCCGCGCCCGATTGGTGAACTCTCCACATGGGGGAGGATCGCATGACCAATCTTGATACAAAGGGTGCCCGCACGGCCCTCATTGTCGGTCACGCGGCTGGTATGATCGATATGGTCTCTCTTCCCATCTGGGTTGGCGGACTGGTGGGTGGCTATGGGTATTCATCCGCTCAAGCCGGAGGACTTGTCACCACGTTTCTGATTGGCGTGGTGATTGCCAGTTGTGGACTTGCGCCGCTTTTCCATCGCTTTTCCATGCGCTGGGTGCCCGGTGCGGGCTTTAGCGGTGCAGCGCTGTCGTTCGCAGCACTCTGGATGGCATCAGGTTTCGGCAATTTTCTCGCACTTCACCTCTGTGCAGGTCTTTGCATCGGCACGGCTTTGTCAGCGGTTCATGGAACCATTGGCCGCACAGGCAATCCTCATCGCACATTTGCTTATGCCACCATTGGCTTCGGCATTTTCAGCGTTATCTTCATGGGCTTTGCCACGCAGGTGATTGCCGCCACGCAGCCACGCAACCTGTTCTTGATTTTTGCCGGGGTTATGGCGATTGCTGCCGCAGTCAATTGGCTGCTTTTCCCCCACAGCGCCACCATGCCGAAGGCGGAGAAAAAACCATCGCCCAATTCCGGTCGCGTGCCGCGTTTTGAACCCGTCGTCTGGTTTCTCATCGCCGCTCTGCTGGGCATGAACTTCAATCAGGCCATGAATTTCAGCTTTGTTGAGCGCATTGCCAGTGACCATGATTGGCCAACATCCACCATCAACGGCATTCTTGTGGGCGTTGCCTTTCTCAGTCTCATTCCGGCCCCGCTCGCGGTGTTTTTTGAAAAAAAGCTTCATCCGGTTTATGTGGGCATAGTAGGCGTGCTGCTTCAGGCCGCTCTTTCGCTGGGCATAACCCATGCGCTCGACGTTCCCGGTTTTGCCGCCTCGGCAATCTTCATTCCCTTTGTCATGATCTTCTCGCACACATTTCTCTTCGGACTCATGTCGCGCGTGGAACCAACTGGCCGAGCAGTGGCGGCCAATCCGGCCATTACCATGGGCGGCGGAGCACTTGGGCCTCTGGTTGGCGGCATTCTGGTCCAGACAATGGGCTATCATGGCCTCAGCCTTGCAACCGGTCTGGTGGCCACCTGTGTTGTGGCCGGACTAATGCTGGTGTTGATGCGCCTGTTGGCGTCGCACACCAACGCCACACCGGCCATTGTGACCCGTCACGACCAATAGGCTTAAGCCTGCAAGGCAAAGGCTGCGTGTCCAAAAGCCACGCAACCACAGAAACATCTGGAGTGTGTCGGGCCGAAGAAAAACCTGACGGATTCCAGACCTGACCTTCACACATACAGCAGCGTCGAAACGTCCCGGTATAACCCGGCGGCGCATCCTATCCATTTGTCTCTGGGGGAGAAAAATGAAAACCCATCTCAAGAAACTTGTTATCCTCAGTGCTGCATACGGAGTGCTGGCAAGCGGACTTACCGCTGTGGCAGCCGATGCCAATACCCCTGCCGATCCTTCCATCGCGAAGGCACCAGACCCGCAGGCCCCTCCTCCCGGCCCCTTGACCGGCCTTGGACACACGCTCCATGACGCCGGTTTTGATGTCCGCATCAATTTCGTCAATCTCTATGCAAATGCGTCAGATTTCGGGTTTGATCCGGGCCATTCTGGCAACTTCGGCTTTCTGATGTTCGACACGACATACCATCTATCAGACATGTTCAAGATCAACTGGCAGGAAACGGTTAACATTCCCAGACACAACGCCAATCAGTATCTGTTTCAAGTCTCGAATGCCTTTTACGCTACGGACCCTTCTCTCGATAGTTCAACCGATCTTACACGCCTTACCCTCCAGGGGGATTTTTTTAACGGAAAGCTGGAGGTCGAGGGCGGTCGGCTCAACATGTGGCCGGAGTTTTTTAGGTCAGAGTTCTGCGGTGGCAAGGGGTGCATCTCGCAAACCCGCGCGTTGGTGTTAAGCGCTCCCGGCAACACTGTTGCGCAATGGGGTGGCCGCGTTGGTTACAATCTCACGCCGGATCTCTCCCTCGGTGGCGTCATCACCGAGAACAACACAGAAAACTGGCAGACAGGATCGGGCTGGAACTGGGGGAGAGGCGATTCTGACGGTTATACCGCCGTGGTCCACCTCGCCCAGCGGCAAAACTTTCTGGAGACAGCGAAGCCGCTTAACTATGAAATTGGTGGCTATAGAAGCTCTGCATCCTACACGGACGCGCTATACGGCACAGGCTGGGGCAATCCAACCTTTGGCGCGAACCAGACAGTGATCGAACATGACGGGGGATCAAACGGGGTTTTTGCTCAGGTTCGAAAAGTTCTCTGGAGTGATCCAGATGGAACCCCCTTCCCCGAAAACATCGCGGTCTCAGGCGGCATCTTCCACACGTTCGGAGACGGTCAATCCTATCCGTGGGAAGCTTATGGCAGCATTGAATATGGCGGCTTCTGGAAAGCTAACCCCCTCACATCTATAGGCGCGACGGTTCACTATATTGGCCTCAGTGAAAAACGTGCCCAATACGAAACCAACGCGCGCCGGTTTTTGACAGGCATCTACGACCGGCAGCCGCGAGACACGTTCCAGTTCGATCTGCACGGACGGACAGGAATAGGCCCCGCTGGATTTCTTGAGTTTGGGGCATCTTACGTCAAGGATCCCAACACAACCTACCTTGCCGACTATTCCACCTCAAGAATGAAGAACGGCTGGACCATCTATGCAGCCATTGTCTTCGACCTCGGAACCACTCTGGGGCTATCACCCCCGCCCCAACCCTAAACCTTTCCGCTCTCTTCCCAAGCCTGCAACAAGAGGTCGGACTGTCATTTGTCTTCACTGGCAAGTTTGCTCGACGGGTTTCTAAGCCAGGCTTAGAACCCGCGAGTGAACTTGGAGAAGCCGACACATCGTCCGCTCCGAAAACTGCAGGCAATGAACACCTACTTCAATTTGCATCCTTGGCGAAGAACACGGGCGTTTGGGCTCACTATGACCGCAGGGGCTGAGTGCTTACAGGTTCTGCACGTTTTTCAACATGATCCGCATCACCCGGATGGTTGCCGCGAGGTCCTGGGGATCTGCACCCTCAATCAATGTTTCCTCACGCGCGAGCGCGATCCGCATGATCTCTTCGTGAAGGTCATAGCCCCTCTGGTTCAGGCGCCAGCGCTTCTTGCGCGGGTCCGTCTCCGAGACCTCCGAGTCGAGATAGCCCTGCTCATCGAGCGTCGCCAGAGCGCGGCTTGCGGCGGCCTTGTCAAGATTGATGACATCACAGATGCGCCCCGCCGTGATGTTGGGCTCGATCGCCAGCATGGATACCGCGCGCCACTCGCTGATACCGATGCCGAAGCGCTCACGGTAAACGCTTGAGGCCCCACGCGATAGGGCATTGTTGATGCTGGACAAGAAGAAGGGCGTGTAATTCGAGATATCGAGAATTTCGACGCCATCGCGTGTGGTCGTCGGACTGGATATGCGGTCTTGCGGGCAGCGTGCGCCAGCTTTCACCCGCACGCTTGTTGGCCTCTTGGCAGATGTCATGCGGCGCGTGCTTTCCTCGATTTCGCCAGTGCCGTGATATCATAGTTGAATTGCACAAGCTCATCGGCTGTCACCCCTTCTGGCGACTTTAGAAGCTGACGTGCGGCCATGTGCTCGGCTGCGGCATTGACCGTCTCCACTGCACGCAATTTGCCCGATTTGAAGCGAAATACAAGCCTTCGCCCGTTTTCACCTTCAAGGGGATGATCCTCATTCCCCGATACCGCAAGACCTGCAATCTGCAACTTCCATGGCCCCTGATCGTTCCAGAACCAAGGCAAGGCCTCATAGGGTTCGGATTTTCCCGTGAGCCGACGAGCGATTGTTCGGGCGTGGTCGGTGGCGGCCTGGACGGATTCAAGCCGCGTCAACTCCCCCGTGACCGGATCTGGAAAGGCTGCACAGTCGCCGAGGCCCGAAATGGCTGGATCGGCGGTGAGAAGATACGCATCCACAGCGATACCGTTGGCAATCTCAAGCCCAGCGTTTCTGGCAAGTTCCACATTGGGTCGCACGCCAACAGCAAGCAGCACCATGTCACCGGGAACAATTGCTCCGCTAAGAAGGCGAACACCCACAACCCCGCCATCCTCACTCCGCAGGATCTCGTTGACGGGGTGCCCGAAGTGCAGCGACACGCCGTGCATCTCGTGGAAGGTCTGAAAGAATCCGGACATAGCGCGAGAAACGGCACGAGCCATAAGGCGTTCCGTTGCCTCGACGACAGTGACGGAGTGGCCGATGGATGCCGCAACAGCGGCGAATTCGAGGCCGATAAAGCCGCCCCCGATCACGACAGGGTGGCGGCGACCCCGCACGAGAGCTTCGCGCAGGGCATCCGCATCGGCTGCGGTGCGCAAGGCGAAGACGTCGCTCCCCTCCAGACCACGGATCGGCGGGATGAGGTTACGCGCGCCGGTTGCCAGCACGAGATGGTCATAGCCGATCCGGGCACCGCTCTTGGTCGCTACAGTTCGCGTCACCCGATCGATATGAATGGCCGGGTCCCCGGCTATCAGGCCGATTTAGTTTCGGTGAAAGAAGCTGTCGGGCCTCAGCTCAATGCTCTCGGCACGGCCATCTTTTAAATAAGCCTTGGAAAGCGGCGGACGCTGGTAAGGCAGGCCTGTTTCCTCTCCGATCAAGGTGATCTCCCCGGAAAACCCCTCCTGACGAAGGCTCGCAGCCAACTGGAACCCTCCCTGACCGGAGCCAATGATGGCCACCTGGTTCATGTTTGGCTCTCCGGAAGATGGATGACGAGACCATCGAGATGTGGTGTGATGCGAATCTGGCACGAGAGACGGCTGGATGGCCTTACCGCGCAGACGGCGCTCTCCAGCATATCCTCCTCTCCATCAGCACGAACGCCAACGGTTTCGACCCACCTGTCATCGACATAGCAATGACAGGTTGCGCACATCATGGAGCCGCCGCATTCACCGGTGATGCCATCGATATCGTTCGTAAGTGCCACGCGCATGACGCTATCACCGTCGGCGGCATCGACAACCGATTGCGCGCCGTTATGGGAGATGAAAGTGATCCTGGTCATGTGATCTCCTATTTCGCGATGAATTCGAGAGGCATGCGGTCGAGGGCATGGATTGCGTTGTTGGGACGCCAGACGACCTCTCCGTCGAATTCAATGCGGTCCACTTTCGCCGTCATCACCGTGAGCAGTGTTTCGAGTTCCAGCCGCGCGATGTTCTGCCCAACGCAACCGTGGATACCCGCCCCGAACGCCATATGTCCTACCGGCCTGCGGTCTATGCGGAAGCTTTCCGGGGCCTCCCATTTCTCTGGGTCCAGGTTAGCAGCCCCAAGGACGCAAATGATCTTGCTGCCTTCGGCGATCTTCAAACCTGCGATTTCGGTATCGACAGCGGCGGTCCGACCGAATGTGTGCACCGGAGATGTATACCGCAGAACCTCCTCGAAGCAGGGGCGTGCCAGCGAAGGGTCGGCCTTGAGCCGTTCATATTCCGCCGGATTGGATGCCAGGCACCAAAGGGCATTGCCGATCCCGGTCACGGTCGTGTCGACCCCGGCTGACAGGAACGAGCGGATCAGCAAACCGGCTTCTTCCTGCGTGATTTCTCCGGCATCCGCCGCTTCGTAAATGATCGCCCCCATGCCGTCAGGGCGCAGCCGCGAGCGGGCGCAGGCGGACATGATCCAGGGAACGATTTCGGGGATCATGGCACCAGCCTTGCGGCGCAGCGCGTTGTCCGGCCCCATGGAGTTGAAAACCATCGCGCCGTAATCGACCAGGGGACGCGGGTCGTGATCCACCATTCCGAGCGCCTCGGGAAAAACAGCGGTTGGAAAAGCCTCTGCAAGTTCCACCACCGCTTCGAAACGTCGCTTTTCCAGAAGCGCGTCCACGATCTCCACGGCCTTCACATGGAAATCCTCCTTGAATTTCGAGATGGCCTTGGGGGAAAGAGCCCGCGCCATGACCTTGCGCGTGCGTGCGTGCTCCGGCGGGTCCACTTCCAGGATGATCGACGGCGGACGCCAGGGCGTGCCATAGCGGAAATCATTCAGGCCAACTCCCCTTGAGGAGACGAAGCGCTCGTGGTCGGAAAAAATTTCCTTCGTCTCCTCATAGCGGCCGGATGCGAGAATGGAATATTTCGGAATATAGACCAGCGGCCCCTTCGCACGCAGCTCTGCATAATAGGCGTTCGGATCAGCGAGAACCGCCTCGTCGTAAGGATCGATATCCCAGACGGGGATGCCTTCCGCAGGTTCGAAAACGCGATGCCCTTCGGTCATGTTCACAGCGATGTCCTCCTCGCGCCTTGGAGCAGCTGCCGCCGACCTTCGAGGGCGTCAATCCAGCTGTTGCTCGCGCATGGCAAGGCTATCGCGGCCGCAAAAACGGCGCGTGTAATCATGTTCATCTTGAAATCCTCCCAACGTTCGTTGACGCCCGCCTCCTCCTCAGGCGTCAGGGCGTCACGAGTTGCGTTCGCAACTCGCTAAGTTGTGCCGTTATGAGTTGTGATGTCAACCAGAAACTTGAGTGCGGGGTCCTCAATGAGTTTAATTCCGAGAGGCGCAGTGCCCCCGGCCGCTTCCGAGCTTTCGACGGTTTGTCGCGCCGATCAGTCGCCAAAGGCTGGTGGTCGTTGCCTCTGACTGATGGCTCTCAAATTCTGGCCCTCCGGCTTAGCGTGGTGTGCTCGGGCACAGCCAAATCCGTCGCCATCATGTCCGAAACAGAGTTCAAAAGACCCTTCCCTTGGCGCAAACACAATTCGAATCTCATACCCAGCATCGGCGTGGTTTCGATCGCCAGATCAATATAGCGCGGCTGGCCACCATGCGCCTTGCGGCATGGGGCTGCCAAACCCGCCAGCGCTTCTGGCGCTACCCAAAGGGTTAAACTGCCACGCGGCGAAGGCCGGCTTCATATTCCGCCCAGTTCGCCACTTTCAACTTCATCTTACCGATATGCGGGCGGCGTTATGTTTGTGCGGCAAGTTGAATCAATCAACCTATTTTTGATCCTGGCAGCATAGATCCAAAACATTGACATTTGGCCCGTGCGCCAATCTCGCACTTCCTGCAATCAGATCCCACAATGGCCGTGAAATCGACTTCGCTCAATCAATCGTTATCGCATAAAGCAGCGCGGCCTTCTTCGAGCCGCGCCTATACCGATGGTGAAACGTTCAGGCGGCTGCGTTGATCACGAGCGTTTGCGAATTGGTATATTCGCTGAGGCCTTCAAGGGCATTTTCAATACCGATGCCGGATTGCTTGTGACCACCAAAGGCCACATGGGGCGAGAAGCTGTGAATCTCGTTGACCCAGACAGTCCCGGCTTCGATCCGCTCGGCGATGCCGCGTGCCGCAGCAATGTCCTTGCCCCATACGGAGGCGGCAAGGCCATATTCCGTATTGTTGGCGCGATGGATCACATCATCGATATCCCTAAACTTCAAAAGCGGCAGAACAGGGCCAAAGGCTTCCTCGACCACCACACGGCTATCTTCCGGTGGATTATCAATGATGGTCACAGGCACGAAGAAGCCCTTGCCGTCCTCAACTTCACCACCCAGCAGGAAGTGGAGGCCTTTGTCCTTTGCGTCAGCCAAAAGGTTTTTTAGCTTCTCAAACTGCATGCGGTTCTGAATAGGGCCGAGATCCGTTCCCTGTTCGGCACCGTCGCCAACTTTCACGGTTCTGGCATAGGCTACAAGAGCTTCGGCCAGCTCGTCATAAATGTCTTCGTGGATGTAAAGCCGCTTGGCCGCGACGCAGAATTGGGCGCTGTTCTGGAAGGCCGCCCAGAATAGCTTTTCGGCGGTTTCCTTGATGTTGACATCCGGCAGCACAATGGCCGGGTCGTTGCCGCCAAGCTCCAGCGTGATGCGCTTAAGATTGCCTGAACATGCCTCCATGATCTTGCGGCCCGTGGCCGTGGAGCCGGTGAAGCTGATCTTGCTGATGTCCTTATGTTGCGTCAGCCAAGAGCCGAGGTCGTTGCCACCGGAGAGGATGTTGAGCACGCCCGGAGGCAGGATATCGCGGACAATCTCGCCAAGTTTCAGTGTGCACAAAGGCGTATAGGGCGAGGGTTTCAACACCATGGTGTTGCCAGCAACCAGTGCAGGCGCGATCTTCCACACGGCCAGCAGGATCGGAAAATTCCATGGCGTGATGCCGCCAACGACACCGAGCGGAACGCGCCGTGTCTCCACCGTGCGCCCATCGGTTTTCTCAGCCACGTGAAGCGGCAACTCCTGCTTGGCAATTTCCCGGCACCAGATGGCAGAGCCGCCAACCTCCCATTCAGCACCCTTGAACGCCTTGCCCTGTTCCCGGGTCAAAAGACGCATGAACTCTTCCGCATGGGCCTCGATTGCATCGCCAAGGCGGGCAACAAAGGCCTGACGCTCGCTCAATGGGCGGGCCGACCATGCCGGAAAGGCTGCCTTTGCTGCCGATACGGCCGCCTCCAGCTGCTCACGGCTGGCGTCGGGGGCCTTGGCAATCACCTCTTCGGTGGCGGGGTTGAAGACCTCAAAGCTGGATGCCGCACTGACGGCCTTGCCGTCGATGGTCATCGTATAATCCCCATTGAAATTAACAGGCATAATGGAACCTCCCGTTTCCAGCGCGTGAGACGCGCAAATATTGACAAATGCCGACCACCGCTCAGGCGGAGACGCGAGCCTCTCGCAGCGAGCGGCGTAGAACTTTTCCGGTGCTGTTTTTCGGAAGATCTTCGACGAAAATCACCCGTCGCGGAATCTTGTAGGATGCCAGATGCTTGCGGCAGTGGTTGAGCAACTCCTCCTCGCTCAACGCCGCATCGCGGTGAGGCACAACGAAGGCTTGGGCAATCTCACCCTTTTCCTCATCGGCAATGCCAGCAACAGCCACCATGGCCACAGCCGGATGCATGGCAATCACCTGCTCAAGCTCCGCCGGATACACATTATAGCCGGCGGTGATGATCATGTCCTTCTTGCGGTCAACGACGAAGATATAGCCATCCGCGTCGGTGCGGGCGATGTCGCCGGTCGCAAACCAGCCATCAGTGTCTATCGCCTCAATGGTGGCAGCCTCGTTGCGCCAATATCCCTTTGTGACCATGGCACCACGCACCAGCAATTCACCGGGTCTGCCGGGCGTGGCCTCGCGCGTCGGCTCATCCAGATCGGCGAGGCGCACCTCCAAACCCGGCATCGGCAGTCCGATTGATCCGGGGCGCGGGCTCCAGTAGGGCGAGTGCGTGATGGCAGGGCCTGCAACCTCGGTCATGCCCCACAATTCCAGAAGCGGGCAGCCAAAGCGGCTTGTCACGGCATCAATCTTGGCAGTCGGCATGGTCTGTCCGCCAACGGTGCAGCGCGTCAGGCTTGTCAGGTCGGCGCTTGCAATGTTCGGATGGGCGAGCATCTGGTAGAACATGGTCGGCACACCCTCGAAAAGCGTGGCTTTTTCCGCGCTGATCAGCCGCAAAGCCTCGGCGGCATCGAAGCGCGGCGTGGTAATCAGCCGCGACCCGACGAGGAACGTCGCATTCATGACGATATTGCCGTAAACATGCGGAAACGGCAGAGAGGTCAGCACGGCGTCTTCACTATGACGCACGTGTATGGTGGCCGTGCCCGCCAGACTCGCAAAAAGCCCGGCATGGGTCATTGTGGCACCTTTCGGACGCCCGGTTGTGCCAGAGGTATAGCCGATGGTGAAGAGATCGTCCGGCTGGCGCTCGACTGGAAGCCTATAAGCTCCATCGAGAAGTGTTGTGAGTTCTTCAGCCTCCGGGGCCTCGCCAAGCGTAAAAACATGGGCTTTGGTTTGGAATGATGCGCGGCGATCAGCAGGAACAATCAGGGCAGCGGCCTCGGAATTGTCCAGAATGAAGGCGACTTCGTCAGCGCTCAGAAGAAAATTCGCAGGCACGACCACCGCACCGAGTCTGGCGATGGCGTGATAGGCAACCACCCATTGCCAGCCGTTTGGCAAATGCAACACGATGCGATCGCCCGCTTGCAGACCGCGTGCCGCGAACGCTCCGGCCATGCGCCCTGCCAGATCGTCTATTTCTTGAAAGCTGAAGGCGCGCAGGCCCGGCAGGGTCAAGGCCGTCTTATCGCCAAACCGTCGGGCGGCGTTATACGCCAAATCGCTGATGCGGGATTGTTGCATTGTTCGCCCCCTCTATGCCATGGCTGGAATGGGAACGGCTTTCACAACGGGCGCTTCGCCTTCTATAGCCAAAGCTCCGCCTTTTCCGCACACGACGGCGGCACTAAAACTGATCATATAAGCCTCCCCATTGCATAATTTTCTCTTTAAATCTGAAACGGTTTAAAGAGAAAATTATGCAACGAATTTAAAGTGTTATAGCGATCTTTGCGCACCATGTATGGTGCGCGGCGCTATAGCAGCCGCCCGCTCCTCCAAGCGGCTGTCTTGATCTTCGCAAAAGCTACAGCCGAATGAGGATCAAATCCTGCCAAAGAATTGATGCATTCGGACAACGAGAATTCTGCCTCAGGGGTGAGATACAGTTTTCACGCTTTGCGCGATGATGTGCCCTGCCTTGCCGCCACCGCGAAGGCCCTTGGTGTCTGGCCAGTCCAGGACTTGAACGCACGCACAAAACTTGCCTCTGCATCAAAGCCGCATTCGCGGGCAATGCGCTTGATCGGCCACTGAGTGGAAGCCAGCAGTCGCTCTGCCAGACGTTGGCGCGACAGATCTTTCAGCGCCTGAAACGATGTGCCTTCCTGCTTGATATGGCGGTGCAGGCTGCGGGTTGACAGATTGAGCTTTTCGGCCAAGTCATCAACCCCTGCTGCTGGCATGTCATTCAGCAAGCGAAGAATTTCGCGAGAGAGCAGACGGTCACGCCGATATTGAAGCACCATTAGCGGCAAAGGCCGCCGAAGCATTTGTCTCAAGGCCGCATCATCGCGCAGGACAGGCAGGCCCAGATAGGCCGCATCAAAACGAAGGCTTGCATGATCTGCGCCAAACGATGCAGGGCCATTGAAGAGATAGCGGTAGCTCTCAGCATGCGCTGGTGCGTCGAATGGAAACGCAACATCAATTAAGGGAATGCGCGTGTCACCGAGCCACGAGGCCACGCCCTGAAGATTGCGCAGCAGGCTGACCAGACAAAATTCACGAAACGCGCCAAGTTCGCTTTTCTCTTCGATCCGAACCTCAGCCAGATTGCGTCCCGTTTCGAGACTGAGCGTAACATCCTGCGTGATGAGGTTATGATGGCGGCACCATCGCGCGATGGCAATGCCCAGCGTGGTCGAGGGCAGTGATGCGCGGCACAGCATGCCATAACTGCCCCACGGCAGGCAACGGGAAAACCAGCCAAGCGCCTCATCGTCCAGCTCGCGCATGGCGTGATCTGACAAGCGTTCGAGTTGATCGGCTGTTATTCTGCCATCTGCATGCAGGGTGGCGGGATCAATGCCTGCCGCGAGCAGCGCTGGCTGCGCTGTCATCCCGCGCTTTTGATAGGCTAAAACAATAGCCGATGCAAAGCCGGAGGGCGTTCTCGCCTGCGTCATTCACCTGCCTCCCTCTGGCACTATCCATCAATTCTTTGACGGGATTTGCCTATCTTCAATCGCTAGACTGCCGCAAAGTCAATAATTGCCGGCGCGGCGGAAACGCTTGCGGTAGAGGAGGCCGGGCGTGAATCCATTGTCAACAAGCATCAACTCTGGCTCGGCAGAATTTCGCGCCAATGCCGAGGCGATGGCGGACGCTGTCGCCGATCTCGCCTTGAAAACGGCTGAGGCGGCGCTGGGTGGTGGCGAGGTGGCACGCAGGCGCCACACCGGGCGCGGAAAGCTGCTGCCGCGTGAGCGGATCGATCGCTTGCTTGATCCCGGATCGCCATTTCTGGAGATTGGTCAGCTTGCGGCCCACGGCCTTTATGATGGCGAAGCCCCCTCTGCGGGTATCGTCGCAGGTATTGGCAATGTCGAAGGCCGCCGCTGCATGGTGGTTGCCAATGACGCGACGGTAAAGGGCGGCACCTACTATCCGATGACGGTGAAGAAGCACCTGCGCGCCCAGAAAATTGCTGCGGAAAACCGGCTTCCCTGCCTTTATCTTGTGGATTCGGGCGGTGGCTATCTGCCGCTCCAGGATGAGTTTTTCCCCGACGAAAATCATTTTGGTCGCATCTTCTACAATCAGGCGCAGATGTCGGCGGCTGGCATTGCACAGATCGCCGTTGTCATGGGGTCCTGCACAGCGGGTGGAGCTTATGTGCCCGCCATGAGCGATGAGACGGTGATTGTGCGCGAACAGGGCACAATCTTTCTCGCAGGCCCGCCATTGGTGAAGGCGGCAACCGGTGAGATTGTCACGGCGGAAGATCTTGGCGGTGGCGATGTGCACACCCGCATCTCCGGCGTTGCCGACCATTTGGCCGAAAATGATTCCCACGCCCTTCACATCGCCCGGCGGATCGTCTCGACATTGCCTGCGCAGGAAGACGCCGCCAGCCAGTTTGACGAGCCGATTTATCCAGCCGAAGAGCTTTACGGCATCATCCCCTCCGATACGCGAAAGCCTTATGATGTGCGTGAGGTGATTGCCCGTCTGGTGGACGGTTCGCGTTTCGATGAATTCAAGGCGCGCTATGGCACAACGCTTGTGACGGGCTTTGCCCATCTCTATGGCATGCAGGTCGGCATCATTGCCAACAATGGCATATTGTTTGGGGAAGCCGCGCTGAAGGGGGCGCATTTTATTGAGCTTTGCGTTCAGCGCCGAATTCCGCTGCTGTTTTTGCAAAACATTACCGGCTTTATGGTCGGGCGCGCTTATGAAAATGAGGGCATTGCCAAGCACGGCGCAAAACTGGTGACGGCGGTGGCCACCGCCGCTGTTCCAAAACTCACACTCGTTATCGGCGGCAGCTTTGGTGCCGGAAATTATGGCATGTGCGGGCGCGCCTACAGCCCCCGCTTTCTGTGGATGTGGCCCAATGCGCGGATCAGCGTCATGGGTGGCGATCAGGCGGCGTCCGTTCTGGCCACACTTCGACGTGACGGCGTTGCCGCCAAAGGCGAAACATGGCCACAGCAAGAGGAAGATGCGTTCAAAAACGGCATCCGCGCCCAGTACGAACGGCAGGGCCACCCCTATTATTCGACCGCCCGTTTATGGGATGACGGCATCATTGACCCAGCGCAAACCCGCCGGGTTCTTGGCCTTTCCCTGTCAACGGGGCTCAATGCGCCCATCGGTGAAACCCGCTTCGGCCTTTTCCGCATGTGAGATTGCCATGATCTATAAAACCCTTGATCTCGAATTGAACGGCGCGGTCGCAACAGTGTGGATGAACCGGCCAGATCGGCACAATGCCTTCGATGAGATGCTCATTCAGGAAATGACGCTGGCTATTGAAACATTGTCTGAGAACGACAGCGTGCGCGTCCTTGTGCTGGCGGGTCGTGGGGCCAGTTTTTCCGCAGGCGCTGACCTTGCGTGGATGAAGCGCCAAGGTGCGGCCAGCGTTGCGGACAATGCAGCGGATGCAGCCGCTATGGGGCGCATGTTCATGGCGCTGCGCAATTGCCCCAAGCCGCTGATTGCCCGCATTCAAGGCGCTGCCATTGGCGGTGGAATGGGGCTGGTGGCGGCCTGCGACATCGCTATCGCCGCTCCCGATGCCGTGTTTGCGACCTCTGAGGTTCGCCTCGCGCTGATCCCTGCTGTCATCAGCCCGCTGGTTGCTGCGGCGATTGGGGAACGTCAGTGCCGCCGCTATTTCCTCACCGGGGAGCGGATGGGGGTTGGGCAGGCACATGCGCTGGGCCTTGTGCACGAGATTGCCGAAAAGGATGGCCTTGACGCTGCTGTGGCGCGGATTGTTGCCGATGTGCTGAAAGGTGCACCGGGTGCGGTAACAGAGGGGAAGGCGTTGATCACGCAGATTTCCGGCCGTCGTTTCGATGACGCGCTGGTGTCTGAGACGGCCGAGCTGATTGCGGTCCGCCGAGGCAGCGATGAAGCACGCGAGGGTCTTTCGGCCTTTCTCGAAAAACGCAAACCCGGCTGGATAGCGGATCGGTCACAAGGGTGAAGGATCAAACCATGTTCAAGAAAATCCTGATCGCCAATCGCGGCGAAATCGCCTGCCGCATCATCCGCACCGCGCGGCGCATGGGCATTGCCACCGTTGCCGTCTATTCGCAGGCCGATGCTGGCGCACGCCATGTTCGGCTTGCAGATGAGGCCATCCTCATCGGCCCTGCACCGGCGCGCGAATCCTATCTTGTTGCCGACAAGATTCTTGCCGCTGCCCGTCGCACGGGTGCCGAGGCGGTTCATCCCGGCTACGGTTTTCTGTCTGAGAACGAAGATTTTGCCGAAGCTTGCGCCGCCAGCGGCATCGCCTTTATCGGGCCGCCCGCCGCCGCCATCCGTGCCATGGGATCAAAATCGGCAGCAAAAGAGCTGATGGGCAAAGCCGGTGTGCCGCTTGTACCCGGCTATCACGGAGAAGACAACGATCCGGCGCTGCTGCGGCGAGAGGCAGATCACATCGGTTACCCCGTGCTGATCAAGGCCTCTGCCGGGGGGGGCGGCAAGGGCATGCGGCGTGTTGATCGCGCAGACGATTTTGCCGATGCGCTGGCCTCCTGCCAGCGTGAAGCGCGCAATGCCTTCGGCGACGATCATGTGCTGATTGAGAAATACATTCTCAAGCCACGCCATATCGAAATTCAGGTTTTTGCCGATTCGAGCGGCAACTGCATCCATCTCTATGAGCGCGACTGCTCGGTGCAGCGCCGCCACCAGAAGGTTCTGGAAGAGGCCCCCGCGCCGGGAATGACCGCAGAGCGGCGCGCAGCCATGGGTGCGGCCGCCGTGACGGCGGCAAAGGCGGTTGGCTATGTTGGGGCGGGAACTGTGGAGTTCATCATCAATAGCGACGGGTCTTTTTACTTCATGGAGATGAACACCCGCTTGCAGGTGGAGCATCCGGTTACGGAAATGGTGACCGGGCTGGACCTTGTCGAGTGGCAGTTTCGCGTTGCCGCAGGCCAACCCCTGCCCTTGCGGCAGGAGGATGTGCCACTGATGGGACACGCCATCGAAGCCCGCATCTATGCCGAGGATGCAGACGCAGGTTTTCTGCCATCCATCGGCACCCTCCAACATCTGGGATTGCCAGAGCAGAATGCGCATGTGCGCATCGATAGCGCCGTCGAGACAGGTGACGCGATCTCACCCCATTACGATCCGATGATCGCCAAACTGATCGTTCACGGAGCAGATCGCAAAGAAGCGCTGAACCGCATGGGCGAAGCCCTTGGCGCAATCGAGATTGTTGGCCTGACGGCGAATATCGGCTTTCTGCATCGCCTCATAAAGAGCCCGTCTTTCACTGGTGCCGATCTCGACACCGGGCTGATTGAGCGCGAACACGACAGATTGTTTGCCCTATCCCCCGTGCCTGCCTGGGTCTGGTATCTGGCGGCTTTGGAAGAGCTTATGCGGGACGTTCCTGCCAAGCCTGCATCCCCATGGGCGCTGACTGATGGCTGGCGGCTGACCGGCCGGGCGGAACGGCGGATCGCGCTGTGCTGTAAAGGCGAAACCGTGACGGTCACCGCCGTGTTCTCCGGCGAGGGCTGGAATCTGTCCCTGTCCGGCACGGATGAGCCGAGGACCTTTGCGCACGGCCGCGCCAGCAAAAACGGCCCAGCAACGGCGCTTGATGTGCGCATTGGCGAGCAGCGTTACGACGCGACGATCGTGATCGATGGGAACCATCGTCATGTGTTCTACACCGGACAGACCTTTGTGGTGGAACGCTTGCCCGACCTGCAACGTGCCACCGACACCAACAGTGGCGGCGGTGGCCTTCGCGCCCCGATGCCCGGCGCGATCATCGCGCTGCTTGCCGAGCCGGGAGTCTCCTTGAAAACGGGGGAACCATTGCTGGTTATGGAGGCAATGAAAATGGAACACACAATTGTTGCGCCATCCGATGGCACGCTCGCCAGCTTCCATTTTGCGGTTGGCGATCAGGTGGTGGCAGGCGCGGAGCTGGTTGATTTCCAACCCGCCGCATAAGGACAAGATCATGCACCAAACCAGCGACGACAACATCGTCATTGTCGAGGTCGGCCCAAGAGACGGTTTGCAAAACGAAGCCGCTATTGTTTCGATCGATGTGAAGATCGAATTGGTGAAACGTCTGGCCAGAGCTGGCCTTGATCACATTGAAGCAACCGCTTTTGTGTCGCCAAAATGGGTTCCGCAAATGGCCGATAGTACCGATGTTATGACGGCTTGCGCCTCGGCAGGGGAGCTTTCGCATGTCACCCTCTCGGCCCTCACGCCCAATCTCAAAGGTTTCGAGGCCGCCATTGCTGCCGGAAGCCGCGAGGTGGCGGTGTTTGCCTCTGCCTCCGAGACCTTCTCCCGGCGCAACATCAATTGCTCGATTGACGAATCGTTCACGCGCTTCGAGCCCATTTTCGAGGCGGCGCGGGCCGTGGGGATTCCGGTGCGCGGTTATGTTTCCTGCGTTATTGCCTGTCCTTATGAGGGCGCGATTGATCCGCGTGCTGTCGCGCGCGTTAGTCGTCTTTTGCTGAAAAAGGGCGCGCGTGAAGTCTCCCTTGGCGACACAATCGGGGTTGGAACACCTGCGAAGGTCAAGCGCATGATTGAAGCGGTGGCGGCAGAGGCGCCCTTATCGGTGCTGGCAGGACATTTCCACGACACCTATGGCATGGGGATCGCCAATATTCAGGCCGCACTCGATGCGGGCATCCGTGTGTTCGACAGCTCCATCGGTGGCCTTGGCGGCTGCCCCTATGCCGCTGGCGCGGCTGGCAATGTTGCGACAGAGGAAGTGGTCTATCTGCTGCAAGACCTCGGCCTGTGCCGCGATATAAACCTGCCCAGACTGGCTGAAACCGCCGCATGGATCAGCCACATCACCGGACGAACGGACGTCTCGCGTGTAACAAAAGCTCTGATGGGCAGTTCAAAGAGCTGACATGGTCTCAGCCAGAGAACGATGCGCGGACCATTGTTGTGTCCGGGCAGACCCACGCATCCATAAATTTCAGAAAAAGCGGACGTGGCGAGCCTTGTTGAACGAATGGTATCGCGAAGTTATGTATAAATACGTGTTGTGCGCTCACGCGACGATTTTTCTACTCCATCCTTCAGAAAACGTCACTCGTTAGCTCGAGTTTAATGGCATTCACAAATGGGGTCGGAACAAGAGCAGTTCAAAACCCTGCGCTAAGGTTGAACGTGGCGTGAACTGCGTTACGAATTCCCAAAAGGGTCCACCCGCGGATCGTAAACTAAAGGCGGCAACGTGCATGGTAATCCCGCCGTTTTTAACGGGGGCTTGAGCCAACAAAGTCAGTCACAGAGCCGCTAGTGAGAAGACCCCTAGTGCACTAACGCCTCCGTTTGGATCGATGCACCAGTGGTCCGATTCCGACATTTGCCTCCGTCTCCATCACCCTCGAGAGCAAATCTCGGAATCTTAAGGACCACTAGAAGGTGGGCGGGGTATTAATCCAGATCAACGTGGCCTGCACGTCCGCCGGATTGCGCCAGGAATGCGGACGGCTGCTCTCAAAGTAAAAACTGTCGCCGGTCCGAAGATCATAAAACTGGTCCCCGTCGAGAACGATCTGCAGCGCTCCCGCAAGAACGAAGATAAATTCCTCGCCCTCATGCCGGTAAGCACCTTCGCTGGACGCGCCGGGTGCCAAATCAAACCGATGACATTCCATCTGCCGCGCCCCGGCGGCAAGTGAATGGATGGAAACGCCCATTGATGTCGTCGGCCATGTCATCCACTCGCCGTCACGCACCACTGAAGCGCTCTGTTGCTGGATTGGATGACCGTTCAGCTCGGCAACCGTCGTGCCGAAGTGCTTGGCGAGGTCGTGAAGAACGGTGATGGAAATACCCTGAGATGTGCGCTCGAACGTCGAAAGCTGTGAGACGGACGCTCCTGTCGCCCGGGCCACCGTATCCAGGGTTTGGTGTGACAGCCTGCGCATTTGCCGAACCCGCGTGCCAATCGCCGCCGTGTCCGTCACCGGTTCAGCCACGTCGAGCCCCTTCTGGCCCGTTTCAGGATGCCCCAGTTCCTCTTTAATGGCAGCCGGGTTCAGCCCTCTTTCGCTGCGCAACCAGGCAATCCTGGCAATGCGCTCTAGAACAGCCGAATCGTAAAGCCTCTGTCCGGATGGCGTGCGGGCTGGCTCGATCAGCCCCTGCTGTTCCCATAGCCTCAGAGTTGATTGCGAAACACCGGACATCCGGGCAGCTTCGGCGATTTTAAGGTGGGTGTTTTGCATCGTATTTCCAGCATGGCTTAAGTGCGTTGTTTTTTTCTAGCGGCTGTGTGATGGGCATTGCAAGTCTACCGAAAAAATGTAGAGATTTTCACGATATCATCATTGCAACTTCCGATAACCCCAGGCTCGAAGGTGTTTTCAATGCAGAATTCGCAACTCGCGGCACGCCGCACGAATGCCATCTCCCGCGGCGTCGGCGTGACGACCCAGATTTATGCCGAACGGGCCGAGAATGCCGAGATCTGGGATGTCGAAGGCCGCCGTTATATTGATTTTGCTGCCGGGATCGCCGTCGTGAATACCGGTCACCGACACCCCAAGGTGATCGCGGCTGTGAAGGCGCAACTCGATTGCTTCACTCATACCTGCCATCAGGTCATCCCCTATGAGAACTATGTGCGCCTTGCCGAGCGCCTCAACCAGGCAGTGCCGGGAAATTTCGAGAAGAAGACAATTTTTGTGACGACCGGCGCCGAGGCGGTCGAGAACGCCGTCAAGATCGCCAGGGCGGCAACCAACCGTTCTGCGGTTATCGCCTTCACCGGCGCCTTCCATGGACGCACCTTCATGGGCATGACGTTGACCGGCAAGGTTACCCCCTACAAGGTCGGCTTCGGGGCGATGATGCCGGATGTCTTCCATGTCCCCTTCCCGGTCGAACTGCATGGTCAGACGATGGAGGATTCGTTGGCTGTGCTCGACAAGCTCTTTAAGGCTGATGTCGATCCGGAGCGCGTTGCAGCCTTCATCATCGAACCCGTGCAAGGCGAAGGTGGATTTTACGAAGTACCCCGACTTTTCATGCAGAAGCTGCGTCAGATTGCCGACAAGCACGGCATCCTGCTGATCGCGGATGAAGTCCAGACCGGCTTTGCGCGCACCGGCAAGCTTTTCGCCATGGAGCATTTCGGCGTCGTTGCCGATATCACCACAATGGCCAAGGGCCTTGGCGGCGGCTTCCCCATCGCGGCGGTCACTGGCCGGGCAGACATCATGGACGCACCGGGTCCAGGTGGTCTCGGCGGCACCTATGGCGGCAATCCGATTGGCATTGCAGCCGGCAATGCCGTCCTCGATGTAATCGAGGAAGAGCAACTGGCAGATCGCGCCACGTCGCTCGGCAACCGCCTTAAGCAAAGACTTCATTCCCTGTCCGATGCCGTGCCTGAGATCGCCGACATCCGCGGTCCCGGCTTCATGAACGCCGTGGAATTCAACCTGCCCGGTTCCAAGACACCGAATGCCGATTTTACCAACAAGGTACGGACTATAGCGCTGGAAAAAGGGCTGATTCTTCTGACCTGCGGCGTCTATGGCAATGTCATCCGCTTTCTGGCCCCCCTGACGATCGACGAGAAAACCTTCAGCGAAGCGCTCGATATCCTTGAAGAGACATTGCGCGCCTGCACCAGGAATAGTTGACGCTATAATGCCCGGCAGGCGCCTGCCAGGCTCAAGGGATCAGAGTTGGCTTAGGCATCGGACCGAAAAGTGGGAACCGGTTTTCGGTCCGATGCTCTAGGGCGAGCGGGTATCCGGCAAGCTGCAAGAATGTCTGGGCAATCTCGAATGCAACCTCTTTATCGATGCCCATCTCATCCAGAAACTGTTGCTGGAGGTCTGCTTTCACTTCGGAATAGAATGAGAATGCCGAAGCATCGACATTCTCAACACTCGCGAAATCGGAAATTTTGGATGCGAGTTGCGCAGCCGAAAGGTCCGTCCCGTAAGGGGCGTTCACAGTCGACAGTACCTTAAACGCAACGCTCGACATTGTTATCACCACCATTTCCAATCAACTATATAAGACCTAACCGTAAAAACGCAGGAAACACCGCAGACGCAGTGACGTGCACCCCGGTTTTGGGCCAGCGGGAGCTGGAATTTTCCAGGGTTAAGGCTCAGGTTGGCGTGGGTGCCGATGAGCCGTTCAAGAGCGAAATCGGCACCTTGTTGCCGATCGCGCTGTGTGGCCGGAACTCGTTATAGTCTCTACGCCAATCCTCCATCTTTGAGCGGGCGTCGTCAAGGCTCATAAACCAGTGGGCGTTCAGGCACTCTGCCCGGAACTTGCCATTAAAACTCTCGATGTAGCTGTTGTCCGTCGGCTTGCCCGGCCGCGAGAAGTCAAGCACGACGCCTCTATGATAGGCCCACAGATCGAGGTCACGAGAGATGAATTCGCTGCCGTTGTCCACCCGAATGGTGGCCGGGTAACCGACCTGCCGGCATACGCGTTCGAGGGTCTGCATGACGTCTTCCCCTTTATAGCTGAAGCGGGCATCTACCGCCGGAAAGAAGCGCGAGAAGGTATCGACAACCGTGAGAACCCTGATCTTGCGACCTGTGGCCAGTTGGTCATGCACGAAATCCATGGCCCAGACGTCGTTCGAACGGGTGGCTGCGGTGCGGTGCGATCGCAGCTTTGCTTTGACGCGCCGTTTTGGCACCTTGTTGCGCAGTTGCAGGTCCATCTCCTTGTAAAGACGATAGATTCTCTTCGGATTCACCACCCAGCCGTCACGCCTGATCAAGACATGCACACGACGATAGCCATAACGTACCCGCGTCTGGCAGATATCCTTGATCTTCAGCTTCAGTTCGGCCTGATCGCCACGCTTGGACTTGTAGACATAAAGGGACCGGTCGATCTTCAGGACGGAGCATGCGCGTCGGATCGAAACCTTCCAGTCCGTCTTGATCCTGTCGACAAGATGACGCTTGCCGTCAGGCCTCAGAGCTTTTTTGACAGCACATCCTGGAGCATGGCCTTGTCTAAAGAGAGATCGGCGACGATCCGCTTCAGTTTGGCATTTTCCTCTTCCAACTGCCGCAGGCGCTTCATCTCTGACGGCATTAGGCCAGCGTATTTTTTGCGCCAGTTATAAAACGTAGCGTCCGAAATCCCCGCCTTGCGGCAGACCTCGCCAATGGGCGGTCCATCATGAGCCTGCTTCAACACAAACGCGATTTGCGCTTCCGTAAACTTCGACGCTTCCATCGAATTCTCCTCTTCTTCCCAAAAGGAATCATAAGTGGAAAATTCCAGTTCTAAATGGCACAATTTATCGGGGGCACGTCAAAGCCAGCAAGTCCTCAACCATTCGCAGGTTTAGAGGGAAACGGAAATAGAGCCACACAGCGTGGGCAATGACGTCAGCGGGGAAGCGATGCCGACGATAGAGTGGATCACGGTCTGTCATGACCCGTCATTCGCACATCAAGTTCCACATTCCGTTAAGTTGACGATGCCGCTAAAGGCACTGATTCTAGAGAGCCGATGGGGCGGTTAGGTGGCAAAACGTCGCTACATCTGTGCAAAACAACTGTCCGACCCTGCAGATCTGCATTTTGTTAAAGCTAGCACTAGGGTTTAGAATCTGCCTAAATATCAGATAACAATTGTGAAATTGGCAGGAACGCTCAACGCAGCGAAGACACGTTAACCTTTTACCAACCTTAAACTCCTTGCTCGAAAATCCGAATCGGCGCTAATAATCAATGGCGAAATTTTACTGGTTTCGCGGAATTTAGCGCCGATAGCAAAAAATGGGTTTTGACATGGCGAAGATCGCCCCGAAAACTGATGCCGTGATTGAGGGGTTGACTGCCTTGATGGAGCGTCACGCTGACGCGCTTTCCAGCCAGTTGCAAGCACATCATTTGAAAGTTTTCCCGCCGACCTCCGAAAAGGGGATTAGGTCCTTCGGCCCGTCTGAAGCGTCCAAGTTGCTTGGCGTTGGGGAGTCTTATCTACGACAGATTGCTTCGGAAATGCCAGAGTTGAATGTCAGCATGAGCCCTGGGGGCCGGCGCATTTTCTCGATTGAAGATATCCACGTGATCCGCAAACATATGGACCAGATTGGTCGTGGAAACCGTCGCTATCTTCCGCATCGTCGAGACGGGGAGCAGCTTCAAGTCATTTCTGTGATGAATTTCAAAGGTGGCTCGGGCAAAACGACGACCGCTGCGCATTTGGCTCAATATCTCGCAATGCGTGGTTACCGAGTGCTTGCTATCGATCTCGATCCTCAGGCAAGCCTGTCTGCGCTCTTTGGCAGCCAACCGGAGACGGATGTCGGTCCAAACGAGACTCTCTATGGCGCCATCAGATATGATGATGAGCAAGTGCCGATCGAACAGGTCGTTCGGGGAACATATATTCCGGACCTTCATCTCATTCCCGGCAATCTCGAACTTATGGAATTTGAGCATGACACTCCCCGTGCCTTGATGAAGCGCAAGGAAGGCGACACGCTCTTCTATGGCCGCATCAGTCAAGCGATTGAAGACATTGCAGATAATTATGATGTCGTCGTCATCGATTGCCCTCCGCAACTTGGTTACCTCACGCTTTCAGCATTGACGGCTGCAACATCTATCCTAGTTACGGTTCACCCTCAGATGCTCGATGTGATGTCAATGAACCAATTTCTGGCAATGACCTCGAACTTGTTGAGGGAAATTGAGAGCGCCGGTGCTGAGTTCAAGTTCAATTGGATGCGCTATCTTATCACTCGTTTCGAGCCGAGTGATGGGCCACAAAATCAAATGGTTGGCTATCTCAGGTCTATTTTCGGTGAGAACGTCCTCAATTTTCCAATGCTCAAAACGACGGCTGTCTCAGACGCGGGCCTGACAAACCAAACCCTTTTTGAAGTGGAACGCGGTCAGTTTACCCGATCAACCTATGATCGCGCCTTGGAGGCTATGAACGCTGTCAATGATGAGATCGAATCTCTTATCAAAAAAGCATGGGGTAGAACCACATGAGCCGGAAGCACATCCTTGGCGTCTCGACGGATGCCCAAGACGCTAAGCCCTCTGACAACCGGGCAGGTAAAACGCGGTCAATGCCGCTTCTTGGGGTCGCCAGAAAGGAACGCGACCCGGCAACAAAGCTGACTGCGAATATCGGAAACGCACTGCGTGAGCAGAATGACAGGTTGAGTCGCGCTGAAGAGATAGAGCGGCGTCTTGCTGAAGGCCACGCGGTTATCGAATTGGATGTCTCGACGGTAGATCCATCCTTCGTGCAGGACCGAATGCCTGGCGACATCGACGGACTTCTCGAATCGATTCGAGAGCAGGGCCAGCAGGTGCCAATCCTCGTGCGCCCTCACCCGGATCAGCCGGGCCGATATCAGGTGGGCTTCGGTCACCGTCGGCTTCAGGCCGTTTCAGAATTAGGTCTTCCGGTCAAAGCGGTTGTTCGCGATTTGACGGACGAACAATTGGTCATTGCACAGGGCCAGGAGAATAATGAACGCCAGGATCTCACCTTTATTGAGAAAGCACGTTTTGCACATCGCCTGAATAAGCAATTTTCACGCGAAATCGTTATTGCCGCGATGTCGATCGATAAGAGTAACCTGTCGAAGATGCTTTTGCTGGTCGACACCCTGCCCCCGGAGCTGATCGATGCAATCGGCCCCGCACCAGGGGTCGGACGACCAAGCTGGCAGCAACTAACGGAACTTATCGAAAAGGCCCCCTCGCCTTCTGACGTATCGAAATACGCGCTATCGAATGAAGTGCAAGCGCTGCCATCTGCGGAGCGGTTCAAGGCGGTGTTGGTCAGCCTTAAGCCTCCGCGGGTCTCTCGCGGACTTCCGGAGATTATGTCGACCCCTGATGGGGATCGATTGGCTCAGGTTTCGCAAAGCAAATCCAAATTGGAAATCACGATAGACAGAAAGGCGACGCCTGATTTCGCCGCCTTCGTCATTGATCACTTGCCTGCGCTTTATCAGGCGCACCGAGCACAGAACCAGAAGAAATAAGGAGAGTAGTCAGCAAAAGAAAAGAGCTCCCCCAACGTCGCCGTCGTGGAAGCCCTTCTGTCTCTCTAGCAAGAACAGAATCGCATTTCCTCGAATCCTCGTCAAGAGTTTTTGCGCCATTTTGGTGAGTGATTTTCTTTTGCCTGCTGAAAGGTAAAAGATGATGAAGACTGGAAATGTAACGACGCCCTTCGGGCGGCGGGGTATGACGCTTGCGCTGGTGCGTCGGCAGGTCGCCACAAGCGACATTAAGCCGGGCAAACGTGCGGATAAATGGAAAATATTCAGGGATGCCTCAGCCGCAATGGACTTGCTTGGGATACAATCCAACAGTCTTGCGGTTCTCGATGCCTTATTGAGCTTTTATCCGCAAAATGAACTGCGGCAGGATGCACAGCTTGTTGTTTTTCCCTCCAATGCTCAACTTGGTCTTCGGGCGCACGGCTTGGCCGGGGCGACTTTACGCCGGCATATTGCCGTGCTTGTCGATGCAGGTCTGATCGTTCGTAAAGATAGCGCCAATGGAAAACGCTACGCGCGTAAGGATAATGCCGGTCAAATCGAGCAGGCATTTGGCTTCGATTTATCACCCCTTCTCGCGCGCTCAGAGGAGCTCGCGATGATGGCACAACAGGTGATGGCTGATCGCGCCACCTTTAGAAAAGCCAAGGAAAGCCTTACCATTTGCCGCCGAGATGTCCGCAAGCTGATCACGGCGGCGATCGAGGAGGGCGTGCAAGGTGACTGGCACGAGATCGAATGCGCTTATATCTCTCTCGTCGGCAAAATATCCAGAACCCCGGCTCTTTCTGAGGTCACATTGGTTTTAGATGAGATGAACAATCTTAAGAGAGATATCGTTAAGCGACTGGAAAAACAGGTTAATTCAGAAAAAAATAGCACCAATGCCGCTCAAACTGAGCGGCACATACAGAATTCAAATACCAACTACACACATGAATTTGAACCTCGCTCTCGAAAAGAGCAAGAAGCGTCGAAGGAGCAAGACAATCCGTCTAAAAGACTGCCGATAAAGTCGTTTCCGCTTGGAATGGTTTTGAAGGCCTGCCCTTCGGTTGGGGATTACGGACCAGATGGAAAGATCGCAAATTGGCGTGACTTAATGACAGCTGCGGTGGTGGTTCGGTCTATGTTGGGAGTAAGTCCGTCCGCCTATCAGGAAGCTTGCGAAATCATGGGGCAAGAGAATGCGGCAACCGCCATTGCATGTATTTTAGAGCGTGCAAATTTTATCAATTCGGCAGGAGGTTATCTGCGCGATCTAACCCGTCGGTCACAGCAGGGAGAATTTTCTCTAGGGCCTATGATGATGGCTTTGTTAAGGACCAACGGAGAAGCGGGTATGAAGACCGGGTAAAAGATTGAATGAATCCTCCAAAAGGAGGCGGATTGGAGTCAAAATGCGTGCAATTGAGCGGGTGATTTGGTGGTCAGCTGACCACCAACATAAGTAATTGAAAGAGAAAGGTTTTTTCAATGCCGTTTGGAAACCCAGATTGTGAGTGATTATTTACACGAAAAATGCGGATTGCGGTGAAATTGGTCGGTGTAAGCGGGATATTGCGCTTCTGCCTTGATCATCATAATAGAAAAAGAGTGCAGATTTTTTGCGGTATCTCTAATCCGAATACATCCACACCACTATTCTGGCGGCGGGGCAAGACGTCAAAATAAGATCAGGCCTGCGGCATATACGCCAGGTAGTTATCTTGAATGGTGATGTGATCGGCCAAGTGCTTGGCATCATGCCAGACGCCCCAGATGAAACTGGAGGCGCGCCCGGAAAGTCCGGGAAGACCGAGGAAGTAGAGGCCTCTCTCAGAAGAGACGCCTCGATGATGTCTAGGGCGACCCGCTTCGTCGAAGGCCTTCACTTTCAACCAGCTATAGTCGGACCTGAAGCCGGTGGCCCAGATGATGGTGGTGATGCCTGCCGCGGTAAGATCCAGTTCGAGAATAGGATTAGTAATACAATCGGCCGTTGGACCAAGAATGCGGGCTTCCGGCTCTTGCGGAAGGTTGAGACCGTTCAATGCAACGAAAGCATCCGCCTCGTCGAGCAGTGATAGATAGGTCTGGTCACCACGATCGAGATTGTTGGCAAGGTCTTCAGCGAAGGATAATTTGCTGTTCTTAAAATTTTCGGTCATGCCAACCAGAACCATTCCTTGTGCTGCAAGCCGACGGAAGTCGATAGTTTCTCCGCCTCGCGCACCACTGACAGCGACCGTAACATGGTTGCTTGTCTTCAATTCCTGCACCTGGGCATCCCATTTGCCGAGAACACCAAGCCACCAGGCGCAGTCATACCCGCGATAGGTGCGTGGAGGACGATCATGCGGACCAACCGAGAGATAAGTTTTGCGGCCCACTCGCATGAGTTCCTCCGCAATCTGCACTCCCGACGAGCCAGCGCCAATCACGAGAACGGCCCCCTCCCCGAGCTGGTGAGGATTGCGGTATTCGCTGGAATGTATTTGATTGATATTGGCGGTTGGCGGAACGATTGGCGGGATATTCGGCAACTGGAACGGACCGGTCGCCACAACGACGTAGCGTGCTTCGATCACTCCGTTAGCTGTCTCCACGCGGAAACCCGGGCGACCGCCTAGACGCTCGACTTGAGTTACCTCGGTTCCACTGCGTATTGGTGCGTTGTATTTTTTTGCATAGGCCTCAAAATAGTCAGCAACGCCTTCTTTGGGAACAAACGCATCGGCATTGCCGGGAAACGTCAGGTTTGGAAAACGATCGTGCCAAGCCGGACCATTGGCGACCAGAGAATCCCAACGCATGGAACGCCAGCGCTCTGCTATCCTCCCTTTTTCAAGGACAAGGTGTGCCACATTGTTCCTGGTCAGATGCTCACTCATAGCGATGCCCGCCTGGCCAGCGCCGACGACGAGTGCATGTATTTTTTCGACAGGCATTGTTTCGTCCTTTCTATAAATTGAAGTGTGTGCTGGCCGCTGGAGTGCGGTGTTGCCGAGAGCCGAAGCATTGGTGGCAGGGCCAACGAGGATTCTTATTGCTGTGGCTGTAGGGGTAAATTTGGCTGCGTTATTCGTTTTTCTCGGTCGTCGGGCACCTCATTAAGTCGGCATCCCTCGCCTCTGCGGATGCTCGCCAAGGCAGTCTCCATCTCTTCTTCTTTGGACGTTAGCTGTTTACGAATAGTCGGCTGATGTGGGCTATCATACAACTCTATGATGATAGTGGACCGAAATCTCAATCTGGTAGAAGCTCTTAGGTTGGTATGAGCGATATACAAAGAGAGGAAATTTTTGGCGAGATTAACAACGCAGTAAAAGACGAGGGGAGGAGAAGTCTGCGCGCCGGTGAGCAGTCGATGCTTACGTAAGTTCGCAATGCCCAATCGCAAGGAACTTGAGAAGGGGCCTTGTGAAAAATAGAGGCTTTAGGATTCCCTTAAATCGATCTCTGCTAAATTTGCTGGGTATTCTGTCTGATCGTTGCGCAAGATGAGCTGATGATATTGAACCACCAGTTTGGCAATCGGAAAAATAGTTTTGATTTGGACGCTGCAGCCGCGCTGGATGAAGCATGGGACCTCGCTTGCAAGGGGCGTTCCGTTCGCGCATTTTCTTTAGCAAATTCAGTTTTGGCTTCGGCAGAACAGCGCGGTGATCAAGGTCTTATAGCGGGCAGTTCTCAGCAGTGTGCCTGGTATTGCTTTCAACTTGGTGAGACAGAGACGGGGCTAGTATACGTAGAGAAAGCAATTTCTCTGTGGAAGTCCCTTGAAGAGCCAGTGCTTGAGGCACAAGCTCTTAGTATCGGTGCTTGGCTGCATCTGGAACTCGATAATCTAGAGCAGGCTGTCGAGTTTGCCGCAGAAGCACTCAACATTGCCGACCAAAGCGGTAATCTCCGATCTCGGTCTTTGGCTATAAATGTGATTGGCGTGATATTCTGGATGACGCGTCAACCATCTCTCGCTGTTGACTATTGCAGTCGTGCCGTGGAGCTAGCCCGAGAGGCATACGATATTACATTCGAATGTTGGTGGTTGATTAATCTCGGTGGAGCGCATGCAGAGGATGCTTATCTCGCTCAGGAAGCCGATAATCAAAAATTCGAAACGTCGATTAGCAGCGCAATAGATATTACGAAACAAGCGCTCAGCCTCGCTCAATCACTTAAAGACGCCTGGGCCGAGAGGTTGTGTATCGCAAATTTAGCAGAGTATTTTAATGCGGTTGAGGCTTTTTCCGCCGCCGAAATGTTATTGGAGCGGTACCGTGACATTCCGGGAGACGATTATGTCCGCGGTGAGGGGCATTATCTGGTTACACTGGGAAGCACGCTCGTTTCGTTAAAGCGCTACGAAGAGGCATTGGTGCCACTTGAGCAGGCCCACTTGCTTGCCGGGGAAAATTTCAATCTTGAGACCTTAATGCATGCCTGTCTGTCTCTTTCAAAGGCTCATGAGTATCTTGGAGCATTCGAGTCTGCGCTGGATTTTCATAAAAAGTATCACAAGCTCCATCAGCAGTTCACTGCGGAGCGGATCCAGCAAAATGCCCGTATGGCGGAGATCCGTTATGAAACGAAAAAACTCAAAGCAATGCTTGATACAGAGGCAGAGCGCTCTGCAGAAATTGCCCGGTCATTAGAGGCCCTTCAGCAGCAAACCAATGTCCTGACCGAAGCGGCGAATACGGACCCGCTGACAGGGCTTTCCAATCGGCGGCATTTGGAGACGATAATATCTGACATTAATACTCAAAGCGCGAGTTATGCGCTGGCGATCCTTGATGTCGATCACTTCAAGAAAATCAATGATACGTTTTCCCATATTATTGGTGATCGTGTGCTTGTGCAAATCGGGACACTGGTCAAAGTTGTTGTTCGTGAAACAGATATCGCAGTTCGCTTCGGTGGCGAAGAGTTCGTCATACTTATGACGGACCTAACACCCGCCCACGCGGAAAGGGTTTCCGAAAGACTGCGAATGACAATTACCAACTTTGACTGGTCCGAAATTGCCGATGGGCTGAATGTGTCCGTCAGTATCGGAGTGGCAATGTCAGACGATGCAGTCGACGCCGAAGCGGTTTTGCAACTGGCGGATCGGCGCCTTTATTGGGCAAAGCAGACCGGTAGAAATAGAGTTGTTTGTTTTCTGCCGTCTGGAAATCGGTTTGAACAAACGACCAGCGCGATTACGGATTGAGGAAGCGATCCGATTTTGCGGACTGCCTCTTAGCCTTCGCGACGTTGCTTTTCTCTTGCCATGAATCTCCGCTTCCGCCGGAGTGAAAATGCGTACGGAATCCCGTACAAAACCCGCCATGGCGCACTCGATTTTATGTCATCAATAACCGAAACCGCTAATCCGCTATCATGCAAGGCTAAAAGCTCGGGGTGTGGCGTGGAAAGGGATTTCGACGCGATGAGCGGGATAAACCATTATGATCTTCGGTCGTGAGGGGACTATGCCGAGGTGCATTTTTGCAGGTGGCCGAATTGGACCAGCAGTCGCAATTGCAATGCAAAATCCTGGTGAAACAACCGGTCTGAATCGGGTTCGTGGCCGAAAAATGCTATTTTCACGGGCTAAACATTGTGATCAGCAATTCACGGGATGCGAATTTTCTGGTTCAAACGAACAAAATTAAAGCCCCGCGGCTTTGGTCAAATTGACCCTGAAACGATCCCTTCTCCGCTGGTACCTGCGGGTCATCTCGGCTGAGGCATGACCGAGTTGCTTCTGGATATAGCGTTCGTCGACTTCGGCGGAGGAGGCGAGACCGGCGCGCAGGGAATGGCCGGAGAATTTGAAGGCGCGTTCAATCTCGCTGAGATCGCCACGAACCCCGGCAGCCATGGCAGCCCGTTTCACCAGCCTTGCCACTTCCTTATCGTTCAAACGGTTTGGCCCAATGGACTTGCCTTGCCCGGTAACGCGGCGGAAGAGGGGGCCATGGGCAAGTCTGGCAAAGGTGATCCAGCTTTCGACAGCGACCACCGGGCAGGTGGCGCCGGAGGATCCTCGGCCGATTTCGACCTCGCGCCACCCGGTCTTGCCGCGCAGGGTGACGAGAATGCCTTTGTCGAATATTTCAATCCAGCCGCGCCCGTCTTCGGTTTGGTCAGCCTTGATGTCGAGACCGACAATCTCGGACCGCCGCAGACCACCGGCATAACCGATTAGCAGCATGGCCCGATCGCGCAAACCTCTCAGCGTTCCCCGATCGAGTGTCTCGATCATGGCAATGATATCCTCGGCCAGCACCGCTTCCTTCTGCACGGGCGGCCGGGCGTGGCTGTTTCGAATACCAGCCATGACGGTGGCGATATGCCGATTCTTGCGATCGAGCGTGAGTCCGCGCTGCGCGTAGTTCCAAGACAATGAGGAGAGGCGACGCTCAACGGTCGAAACCGCGTTTGTCTTGGTGCCACGCGTCGGTGTTCCAACGGCATTGCTTGAGGCGCAGGCGGTGATATAGAGGCCAACGGTCTGCGGGTCCGGGGGGAGGGGGGCTAAATTCAAACGCCGGCACCACGCGGAAAAATGCTTCCAATCGGAGGCGTAGGCTTTACGCGTGTTGGCAGAACGTGCCGCCTCCACATAATCGCGGGCGCGGCTCGCCAGGCTGTTGAGATGGGCCGGTGTCTGGTCCACACCAACAGGAGAGGGGAGGGGGCTGTCGTGCGGCACCTGCGGCGTGCAAACATCCCCCCCAGCCGCCGTGCTGAGAGACGGCACAGGGCTCTCCTTGAGGTGAATTTCGCTGTTCTGCTCGATGATGTGGGTCATTTCTCTATAATGAGCATAATGACCGATAATGCAAGATTATCGGACATATTTATTTGATGACGATGCGTGCGGTTTAGCCATATTTTCTTTGCAGAACTGCACACTATATTTGCACTCTGGCGCATGGATTCGCTCGCGCCCTCCGCACCAAATACACCTGCTTGGTCGCCCCGCTGTTGATTTTCACTGGGAATTGACCCACCGGGGGTGCGGATAAAAAGTTGGACTGCTTCATAATAACAGGCCGAGGCTTTTACGATATTCGACCGGGCTGAGGGATCCCAGCGATATCTTGATACGCTTCTCATTGTACCATCGGATATAGGCATCCACCTCAGCCACGAACTGTTCGATTGTGATGGCCTTCCAGTCTCGTGGATAGAAGAGCTCGGTTTTCAACCGACCGAAGAACCCTTCGCACGCGGCGTTGTCTTGCGAGCAACCCTTTCGGGACATCGAGCGAACCAGCCTTGCTTCGCTGATACGGGTTAACCAGCCGGGCCATCGATAATGGGCTCCGCGGACGCCCTTCTAAGAGTCAAGCCGCGATTTGGCTTTGGTTGATTTCCCTGTGCCGCCGCATGATGATGGCGAAGACTTCGCGGGCGATGTAGCGTTTGAGGCAGCGAATTGCCTCGAGCTTCGATTTTCCGGCTGCGATCCGTCGGGCGACGTAGTCCTGCGTGCGTGCATCCAATCGAAGCCTCCCAATGGCGATGATGTGGATGGCACTGTTTGCTGCGCGATCCCCACCCCTGTTCAACCTGTGCCGAACCGTTTTTCCGGAAGAAGCGGGGACGGGGCTGACGCCGCACAATGCGGCGAAGCTCGCCTCGGACTTCAACCGGTCGGAGTTATCGCCCGCCGTGAGAAGCAACTGCGCCGCACTGTTCACGCCGATTGCGGTTTGAGCAAGTAGTTCAGGAGCGAGATCCTTGACGATGGCCTCAATCATGTCGTCGAGATCGGCGATCTCGTCATGGAGTTCGAGATAACGCCGCGCCAGAGACTTGAGAGAGATGCGGTAGGCTTCCTCGACCTGGCGATACGCAGTGAGGTCAGGTCTGCCGGCTGCGAGCGTACGGATCAATTGCATCCGCGTCATGCTGCGCAGCGGATCGCGGATTTTGTCCGGTGCGCAGACGATGGTCATCTGGATCATCTGCAGGGCAATACGGCGCGCCTGAATAGCGGTTTTGCGGCAAACCCTTAGGATGCGTAAACTTTCTACCATGCCGTCCCTGCTGCGTGGCGTTACGGTGTGCCGTCTCGCAAAGGCTGCGTGGGCCGCACTTTCTGCGTCGAAGTTGTCATTCTTGCCGCGCCGGCGGCGGTCGAGTTTGTCAGGTGCGGTGACCTCCAGAATCTCGACACCTGCGGTTTGCATGTAGCGCAGCAACCCCGCGCCGTAGCTGCCAGAGCATTCGATCCCGACCCGCTGGAGATCCCCGAACGATCGCATCCAAGCCAGCATCAAGCGATAGCCGTGTCGGGTTGTCGGGAAGCTCTCGGTACCGAGAACGCGGTCGCGATGATCAACGACTGCCGCGACATGCAAGTCCTTGTGTGTATCGACGCCACCAATGACGTGAGTTTCTGCTCGGTGTTCAGCCATCTAATTATCCTCTCCTGCGGCATGAGAATTATTTGCCTGAAGGATGCCGGGACAGGACAGTCATGGGACCGGATGGTCATGCCCTTCTTGGGTCACAGCAGCACCTTTGAGGCAAGGCCTCACCGCAGGGCGTTCCCGGATGATCGACAGGTCCGCGGAAAGACACATATTGGGTCGATCGGAGTGAGGGTCAGATCATACCGGGAAGCCTTGCGGCACCAGCCCAGAGAATGGTCGAACGGTGTTTGAGTCAAACCACCTGAAAACTGGTATCAATCATATGACTATCAGAATGGATGATTGGCCGTTCCTCGCCGTTGGCGACGGTTCCGATGGCTGCATCCAGCATGGTGTTGACGAGACCCGCATCTGGTTGGGTTCCGATCGACCAGCTGATGACCATGCCGTCAAAGCAGTCGATGATGGGCGAAAGGTACACCTTGCCAGCTGGGATCTGGAACTCGGTGATGTCTGTCAGCCACTTCACGTTCGGCGCTTTTGCATGGAAGTCGCGATTGATCAGGTTCTCGGGCGCTGGACTGATCTCTCCCAGATAGGATCCAAACCGCCGTCGACGCGGCCTGGCAACGACCAACTTCTCCTGCTTCATCAATCGCTGAACAACCTTTTCCGAGATTATCACGCTCTGTCTGGCCAGCGACGCCTGCAGTCGTCGATAACCGTAACAACGACGGTTCGCTTCAAAGATCTCCGCTAGGCTGTGGCGGACGGCGGCATACTTGTCTGCCAGGCACATGCGGGCGCGATGGTAGAAGTAGGAGCTGCGGGCAATCCGAAGCTGGGCAAGCAGCTCTGGCAAGCGATAAACTTCCTTAAGGGCGTCAATCAGTTGTGTCTTCTCCCGATTACTCAGGATCTGCAGATCGACGCCCAGGTCTTTTTTTAGGAGTTCGTTGGCCTTCTTCAGGAGATCATGCTCGAGTTGTAACTGGCGGACATCACGCTGGAGGGCTTCAAGCTGTCGCTCGAGCTCTTCACGTTCAGGCACCTTGGGGTTGGATTTGCGGCGTTTCATGGATGAGGGAGCCTCGTGACCGAGCAGCTGATCTTTCCAGCTGTACAATGTCGGCCTTGAGACGCCCAGTCGGTCAGCGACCTGTTGAGCGCTTTCATCTCCACTGCATAATCCGATGACCCCCGCTTGCCGGACCTCCTCGCAATAGCCAGGGTGCCACGATCGACCGACCATCGGTCCGCGCCTCCGGAAACGCCTCACGAACCCATGCGGTTAGAGTTCCTCGACCGGGATAGCCGAGCGCCCTCATCGTCGAAGAGATGCAACGATCGTGAGTGCGGTAATGCTCAAGGGCAGCCTGCTTTTGAGCCTCGGAAAACTTTGGCGGTCGCGCTACCGCCTGAACACGCAGGTCGTGATTCTCGACGTACTCGCGGTACCAGCCCCTCAGGGCATTTTTCGTGGGATAACCCAACTGGCGAATGGTCGCCTTGAGCCGCTTGCCAAGTCGGATATAGAGCTCAACAGCTCGAAGTCTGTCTGCGTAGGAATACATGAACTACCTCCTGGTGGTCCAAGTTTTCGTCCGCACCCCCTTATGCGCCTAACCGGCTCAGTTCCGCGTGGAAACCAACAGTTCCTGGTCATTGCGCCGGAAACGGGGCCTGACGCGGCGAAGATGCTTGGCGAGCGAATGCGGCAGCGCATCTTTCTGGAAGCAATCGTCTTGCCCGACGGCAGATCGATTAACACGACGGCAAGTTTTGGGGTCGCATCGCTTTCACTCAATAATGATAGGGGTGACCTGCTTCAGAGAACGGATGATGCTCTTTATGCTGCAAAGTCCAATGGAAGAAATCAAGTCTATCTCGCTTGACTTCGCGCTTGGCCGGCAAACTCGTATCATCCTAATTTTTGGCGGAAGTCAGGTCAGAGGGAGCACTGTCGTCCTTGCTGAGGCAAAAAGTCGGAGTATTGCGCGAGTTTGGTTATGACTGCTACAACACCGAAAAGGGTCACGCTTTTGATGTCGATGCTGCCTCGTGCCAATGGGAATGTCACGACTTCGTGCGCGGTGATGTCAGACGTTGCTGACATATTTTGTCAGTATGACGATATATCGTGCAGATATGTTTCCTCAACGGTAAGCGTTAATTTCCCCGCACCTTTTCGCTTCGATGTCTCTGTCGCATGAAGTGTCCACTTCAAAATAGGTGGACACCAAATATGAGTGACGAAGGGCAAAAACTACGTGTGCGGCTTGTGGGTCGCGATGGGCGACGTCGGTTCGAACCAGGATCAAAGGCGCGACTTGTTGCGGCTTGCCTTGAACCTGGCGTGTCGATATCGGGCCTTGCGCTTGCGCATAGGATCAATGCCAATCTTCTGCGCAAGTGGGGCAAGGATGCCAGGGATGTCGGGGGCCCTGTGGCGTCGGCACGATCGGCCTTTGTCCCGGTCGTGGCGGCAGACTGCAGCTCGCCTGTTGAGACCTGCTCGCTGGAGATGCCGGTCGCGTGCATGCAAGATCAAGCTGCATCACTGGAAAAAGTCGTCCACCCGTCAGGTTCTTCCAAAATCAGCGCATATCTACCGAATGGCGTGAAGCTCTCGCTGGAGTGGGGTGATGTCGATGCGCTTAGGGCGATCATCGGGGCGCTTGGCCATGTTCAGACTGGGCGCTGATCTCAAGGTCTACCTGCACCGTGAACCGATCGACTTTCGCGCCGGCATCAACAGTCTTGCGGTCCTGGTGCAGGAGACGATGGAACTCGACCCGTTTGCGCCTGCTGTCTTTGCCTTTTGCAATCGCCGCCACGACCGGATGAAGCTGCTGTTCTTCGATCGGTCCGGTTTTGTGATGGTCCTGAAGCGGCTGACCGAGGACCGGTTCCGATGGCCGCGTCGGGAGACGACGGTGGTGACGCTAACGACGGAGCAATTGCACTGGATACTCGACGGCATCGATATCGATGCAATGGTGCGCCATCCGGTTCGGCAATACCAGATCGCCGGCTGACAGCCCTCGACGTCTTCAGTTGACGTGTCGGTGCGGCTCAGATTCAAGAATCTGATGATCCGACCCGGCGAACCCAGTGTTGAGGAGTTGATGGCGCGCATTGCGGCGCTGCAGGCGGAAAACCGTCAGCTCGCAGACCGCGTGGTCAAGCTCGAGGAAGAACTGGTGCTGGCGCGGCTTCATCGTTTTGCGCCGAAAAGCGAAAAGCACTTCGATCGGCTCTTCGATGAAGCCGAGCAGGTTGCCGATGACGACGACGAAGACGGCGAGGTGATCGACCTGCCGGACACCGGCTTTCCGTCGACCGAGAAACCGCAGGGCAAGAAGCGCGGCCGCAAGGCCCTGCCGGAACACCTGCCGCGCGAGCGCGTCGAGTATGATCTTGCCGACGACCAGAAGGCCTGCCCTTGTTGCCGCCACCAGATGCATCGCATGGGCGAGGCCGTCACCGAGCAGCTTCACATCGAGGTGAAGGCCAAGGTCCTGCAGAATGTTCGGTTCAAATATGCATGCCGTCATTGCGACCGGACCGGTATCAACACGCCTGTTGTCCTCGCGCCAATGCCCGCGCAGCCCCTGCCGGGCAGCATCGCCACGGCTTCGACGCTGGCCTTCGCGCTCGTCCACAAATATGTCGACGGCACGCCGCTCTACCGCTTGGCCCAGGCTTTCGAGCGCGCCGGCGTTCCCGCCAGCCGCGGCGCTCTGGGCCATTGGGTGATCGGATCGAGCGAGAGGCATCTCTCCCGCATCTATGATGCGTTGAAGCTGCGCCTCAGGTCACAGCCGCTCATCCATGGTGACGAGACGACGGTCCAGGTCCTGAAGGAAAAGGACAGGGAGGCCACCAGCACATCCTTCATGTGGGCCTATCGCAGTGGACAGGACAGTGACGAACCGATCGTGCTGCTCGATTATCAACCCGGCCGCGGCCAGATTTATCCGCAGGCCTTCCTCGGCGACTACCGCGGCATATTGATGAGCGATGGCTATACCGCCTGGCGCACATTGAACGGCGCGACCCATGTTGGATGCATGGCCCATTCCAGGCGTCGCTTCGTTGATGCGCTGAAGGCAAGGAAGAAAGGCGGCGGTCCACCGGAGCAGGCGCTCAGGTTCTTCGAGCAGCTCTACCGGATTGAAAGCCTGGCGCGGAACGAAAAGCCGGACAAGGGCGAAACACAAGTTGATCGCATTCACCGGTTCCGCCAGAAGCACAGCGTTCCCATCCTGAATGCTCTCAAGGCATGGCTCAACGACATCGCGCCGAAGGTCTTACCCGATACCAAGCTTGGCGATGCGGTGTCCTACACCCTGAACCAATGGGAGTACCTGGCGCGCTATACAGAAGACGGAAGGATGCCGATCGACAACAACCTCCTCGAACGTGATATCAGGATTTTTGCCACTGGAAGAAAATCATGGCTGTTCAGCGACACCGTGAACGGAGCCAGGGCCAGTGCTGTCGTCTACAGCCTGATGCTGACCTGCCGCGCCTGCGGAGTCGAGCCTTTGGCCTTTCTGCGCTGCATCCTCACGGAATTGCCGCAGCGCGCGCCAGATGCCGACATCGCCGATTTACTGCCCTTCAACTTCGCCAAAACCGCCGCCGCTTGATCCGATGCAGCCGTCTGACAGCGCCCCTCGTCAAATGGGCAGCGTCAACGCGCAGGGAAATTAGCGCTTACCCTCAACGAGACCAATTTCTAATGACTCCAATCGTTATGATTCCTGGTTTGCTGTGCTCCGCTGAGCTTTATGCTCCCCAGATGGCGCGCTATGGCCGTTCGGCCCCGTCACGGTGGCATCGACATTATCAGGGACAACCATGTCGGAAATCGCTACAAACATTTTGAGAGAAGCGCCGCCGCGTTTTGCACTCGTCGGTCTGTCGATGGGCGGATATGTCGCCTTGGAAATCATGCGTCAGGCACCGGAGCGGGTCAGCAAGCTGGCGTTGCTCGATACGTCGGCTCGGCCGGACACTCCAGAACAATCTGAGCAGCGACGAGGTCTATTGGCTCAAGCGAAAGGTAGCGATTTCAAAGGGCTTTTAAGCCAAGTCATGACCATGCTGCCGCACCCAGCCTGTCGAAATGACCAGCATTTGCTTGAAGTCAATGTTCGCATGGGCTTGACAGTTGGCCTTGACGGGTTTGAACGACAAACAAAGGCAATCATTGGACGTGCTGACAGCCGTCCGCATCTCGCTGATATAACCGTTCCAACCAACGTACTTGTTGGCGACTGACCGTGATCCAATAACACCTCCGCTTCTGTCGGAGGAAATTGTAGCGGCCATCCCGAACTCAAGGCTCGTCATCATTCCAGAGTGTGATCACAGTTTAACGCTCGAACAGCCAGAGGCAGTAAACCGTACGCTTGTGACATGCCGCCAGCGAAGTCCTGCGGCATCATGTGCATCGTCAACCTGCCGGATCGAGGTGATTTTTGAGCTCAATCCGGCGTTGATGCCGTGCGCACGCGGAAGTTCTGATCGCGCGGCTTGAAGGCGCCGATCTCAAGCATAACGCCTGTATCGAAGTCAAAAGATGATGGGAGATCATCAGAACTCCTCCCAGCTTTCCTTGACGGCGGCGTTGCCTGAGAAAGCCCTCGCAGGCTGCCCTGAAAGCCTGCGGGCAGGGGCAGAGACCGGACGATGCGCGGGTGTCGCGATCGACATTGCGCTGGCAGTCTGCCGAAGGGCGTTGACTTGCGACTGGGTCTGCTGCCCACCCAGCACGAACTGGCCGATCAATTGACGAAGCTTGCTACTCTCTCCGGCGAGTGTCGCGCCGGCCGCACTCGTTTCCTCCACCATGGCGGCGTTCTGCTGGGTCACCTGATCCATCTGGTTGACGGCGGTATTGACCTCGCCAAGACCGACCGATTGTTCGCGGGCTGACGTCGCAATCGCGTCCATGTGCTGGTTGAACGCCACGATATAGCCCTCGATGATCTTCAGCGCTTCGCCGGTCTCGCTGACCAGCTTGACGCCGTTCTGGACCTCGACCGAGGAATTTCGGATCAACTCCTTTATTTCCTTGGCAGCCTTGGCAGAGCGCTGGGCGAGTTCACGCACTTCTTGGGCAACGACGGCGAAGCCTTTGCCGGCTTCCCCTGCCCGTGCCGCCTCGACGCCAGCATTGAGCGCAAGAAGATTTGTCTGAAACGCGATCTCGTCGATGACGCCGATGATATTGGAGACCTCTTTGGACGAGGTTTCTATCTTGCCCATAGCCTCAACGGCTTTCGCCACCACCTTGCCGGACTCGTTGGCGTTGGCGTTGGCTTGAATCGCAACGGTCCGTGCCTCGTCCGCACGCTTGGAAGAGTTGGAAACGTTGGCCGTGATCTGATCGAGCGCTGCAGCGGTTTCCTCCAGCGAAGCCGCTTGCTGTTCGGTCCGTTTGGACAAGTCGTCAGCGCCGCGGCTTATTTCCTGCGAGCCACTGTCGATCATGCTCGTCGCCTCTGCGACAGCCTGTAGCGTCTGGCCCAACTGCTCGATCGCACCGTTAAGATCGTGACGGAGCGGCTCGAAATCGGCGGAAAATGGTTCGGTGATCATGAACGACAGATCACCGGCTGCCAGGCGCTTAAGGCCTGTCGCGAGACCCGATGTCGCCTTGTTGAGCCGGGATTGCGCGGTGGCTTCCGCCTCTTCCGTCAGCCTCACCCGATCGGCATCGGCCTGAAGGCGATTGGCGTGCGCTTCGGATTCCAGTTGCTTGTTGGCGATCGCCGCCTGACGGAAGACCTCGACGGCGTCGCTCATCTCACCGAGCTCGTCCTTGCGGTCATGGCCAGGGATCACGATGTCGGTTCGGCCGTCCGAGAGCGTTCGCATGGCGGCATTAAGGCCGCGCAAAGGACGAACGATACCGTAGTTCAAAGCAAGCAAAGCCAATGCGGACAAGAAAAGCATGGCGCCACCGCCCACCCAATTGCTGAAGCGTGCCGACGCGGCAGCCGCTTCACCTTCAGCGCTCCGTGTTTTTAGAAGTTCGGATTCGACGTCGATCATCTCCTGGGCGACACCTCTTAGCCCGTCCATCGATGCTTTCCCCGCTCCTCCGACTGCGATCGCGCGCGCCTGATCGCGCGTCCCGACATTGGCCATCAGCGCCAGTTCGGGATCGGCAATTTTTTGGCGCCACGTCGTCACAAGTGCCTCAAGGGCATCAAGGCGTTTTTGTTGCGCCGGGTTGTCCGAGGTCAACTGCCGGACCTCGTCAAGATTTAGCTTATAGTCGATCAGGCCCGCCTTTTGAGGTGCGAGAAACTTATCGTCAGCAGACAGGAGATAGCCGCGCAGTCCTGTTTCCTGGTTGACCATGGAGGTGGTGATGCCGTTCAACGCGCGGATAACCTTGTAGGTGTGGTCGGTCATCCGTGCCGTTTCTTCGATCTTCGAAAGGGACTGGAAGCTCAGTATGCTGACACCCAGGCTGATCGCGATCAAGAGAATGAACGTCAGGGCGATTTTTGTGAGAATACGGAAATTATTGAGTGATGACATGATGGCTCGCCTAAACAGAATTGTTGGGTGGACATGTTTGAGAAGGTCGGGTAACCGAGTGTTTGACAGAAATTCTATTCACGATCGTGCCATCGGGCTTCAACTCGATGCTAGACGGAGATTGGCCAAAGGCTTTTAAAAAGAGCTCTGGCACAAAAGCCCGCGCCAACCCCAACAGTACGTCTCCATACTCTTAACTGAGCCGAAAACTGTCCATACGCGAATCACAGCCGATAGTTACATTTCGAAATGAGAATTTACGGATGGGGTCCTTTACGAGGTGTGAATATTGAGCCCGATTCCCGCAATGGTATAAATTGGTACAGAGATAGTTCGGCAGTCCCCGGCGGTTTTGGACGTCGATTGATCGACGGCAAGACGACCGACGGTCCCGACGCCGATATGCCACAGACGCTAATCTTACTGCGCGAACCCACGCAAATGGGCGTTGGTGCGGGGATCAAATTTTCAACGTTTTGCAACTATGTGGCTGCGATCGAAAATAGCAAGATTGATCCCGGATGCCGCACAAACATAACGCTTCCCGCCGCCCTCACATCGGTAAAATGAAGTTCAAAGTGATAAACTGGCAAGAGTATGAGGCGGGTCTTCGCCGCCGTGGCCGTTTAACTCTTTGGATAACGCCAGAGGCGCTGGCAGGCTGGGCGGCTCCACGTCGCAAAACGCGCGGTGGCCAGCCTCTCTATTCGGATCTGGCGATCGAAACGACGCTGATGCTGGGCATGGTGTTTGGGCTGCGGTTACGCCAGAGCGAAGGGCTTTTGAGTTCGGTGCTTGATATGATGGCGCTGGATCTGCCTGTGTCCGATCACACCACGCTCAGCCGCAGGGCCAGAACCTGGAAGCCATCGGCCAGAAGCACCGACCGGCAGCATGTGCCAGACGGACCCATTCATGTTCTGGTCGACAGCACCGGGCTCAATGTCTATGGCACCGGCCAATGGCTGGAAGAAAAGCATGGGACAAAGTCCCGGCGTGGTTGGCGCAAACTGCACCTGGCTGTTGACGCGGACAGTGGCGAGATCATTGCCCATAGCCTGACGGATCAGGAAGCCGGCGACACTTCGCAGCTGAAGCCGTTGCTGGATCAGATCGATGATGAGATCGGCCAGTTCACGGCCGATGGAGCCTATGATGGCTATCCAACTTACGACGCAGTTCTGCGTCACAGCGCAGGCGCAAAGGTCGTCATTCCACCGCGATCGAACGCGGTAGAACAACCCTGCGCCCAAGCGTCCTGCCAGAGAGACGACCACATCGCGTCCGCCCAGATAGATGGCCGGTTGAAATGGCAGGCATCTACCGGCTATGGCAAACGAGCATTGGTTGAAACCGCGATGGGTCGATATAAAGGCGTCATTGGACAGCGTTTGCGCGCTCGGTCATTCCTCGCTCAACAGACAGAAGCTGCGATCGGCGTCGCCATTCTTAACCGAATGCTAGCCTGCGCACGCCCGAAATCCGTTCGTTGCCCAGCATCGGCGGGAGAAACCAAATAAGCCAGAAGATCAAAGACCGAATACCGCACATTAGCTGATCCGCGCACCAACGCCTTTCTATCCATGACCCGATTGCCAACCTGTTCCACATCCCGCGCCACGACATCCCCTCCAGCCATCATCGCGAACTGCGTTCAGCAGCGATGGACCTGTGGGCGAAAATTGCCCGAGCATGACCGACGAACTCGGCCGGCGCTATGGTTTGCCCTCGTGGCCTTTAAGTTTACGATGTCGATAAAGGCGTTCACGAGGGACTTGGGTCACACTGAAAGATCGCACAGGTCTATCGCGGACAGGTTGACTCTACGGTGCCATGGCACCAACTCGCGAGCCTTCACACCGTATGAACTAATTCCTCACGCCTAGATGTTGCGTTCACGGCGGTAAGTTTACAGTGCCGGTGGCACCGTCAACGGCGCAATCGAGCTTCTTTTGGAGAGAATCCGTAGTTTTTCTTAAAAGCGGTCGCGAAGTTCGCTGGACTGGTATAGCCTGCGACATAGGCCGCTTGCGCAATGGTAAATCCCTCTTTTTCCAGAGCGTTTCTTGCCTTTTCCATCCTGAATCGTCTGATGTAGTGAAACACTGTCGTGCCATGGGTCACATGGAACAGTCGCTGGAGCGTGTTCACGCTTACGCCGACTTCCGACGCCAATCTCTCCAGGGAAGGCGGATTGTTGCTGTTCTTCAGCAATTCCTCCGCGCGGTGTAGTCGCCGATTTTCCATCGCGCTCAGCCGCAGGCGAGGGGCCGACGCAGAAGACACTTCTCCCAATTGGGAGAACGCGTCCGCGATGATCTCCAGTGTGCGGCTTTCCATATAAAGCCGCGCCAAATACGGCTCGAGACGCGGAGGCGTGATGGCTTGAGTGGCCAATGCCACAAGCGATGCGCTTGGCTTCCACGAGCGTGCCGCAAGCCGCTGAGACGTGAAAAGTTTTAATCCACATGCGCTGGCATCCGTAAAGACATCGCCCGATTCGAGCCATTCCGGAAAGATCTTGATCGTCAGCTTTCGGACACGGTCACCCCTCGCAGCGCTCCGCCGGAACACTTCCCGTTCCTTTTGGTGAAACAAGGTTGCTGACGGAACCCAACGATCCTGATTATCGAGCCGATGCGGCATAGGGATGTTCTCGTCACCGATGCTGGCGCTGACGCCCCCTTGAAAGAATAATTTGATTCCCAGGTGAGGTGCACATTCGGCTTCCGTGTGAAGATCGCAAAGATTGGTGACGTCCGAATAATGGACCATCAAACCATTCCGAACGGTCGCCTTGCTTATGGTGCCACGCAACAGCGTGTCGTTTGGGGCAATGTTCGACGTCAGCAGGCGGAAGGTATGATTTTCCTTATGCATTTGATCGAAGAACTCATGCGCTTTGATCATAGAACTCATCTGAAGATCTTCCCTCATTTGCAGCGAGGCGGCGACAATTTTCCAAACGAAAATGGCGTTTTCTCAAACAATTTCGCAATGGCCTTCCGCTCTCAAATGCTTATAGGAATAAACATGATTAAATACATCATCTTTTATATCTTCGCTTTCAATCACGTCCATTGATGAGGAAGACGAGTAATTTTGCGCTGCGATCAAGGGGGAGCAAATGCGTTACAGACAGGTTCTTGCAGGAGCATTTACAGGGACGGTAAGCCTCCTTGCGATCACAGCGCATGCGGTCGCCGACGATAAGGCCACGACGATCCTGGAAGCGATCACTGTCACGGCGAATGGCACTCAGGATAAGGGTCCGATCGTCAAGCGTGCCCGCAGCGGCAGCAAAACGGACACGCCAATTGCCGAAACCCCGCAATCGGTTTCCGTGGTGACGGGCGACCAACTCACGAAGCAAGGTGCGACCAGCGTTTCATCTGCCTTGCGCTATGAGCCTGGCGTTACGACCGGATCGCGGCCCGGAGATCGCTTCGACAGCGTATTCATTCGCGGATTTGGTGGTTTCGGCCCGAATGCAAACTACATCCATTATCTGGACGGTCTTAAACTCCCCACCGGTATAAACTACGATGTTCCCTCGGTGGATTCGTATCTTATCGATCGTATCGAAATCATGCGCGGACCGGCCTCTGTGCTCTACGGTTCGGGCAATCCTGGCGGTTTGGTCAATCTGGTCACTAAGAAGCCGGAGGCAGAGGCATCGCATGAAGTCTTCACCCGCTTCGGCAACAATGGACGCGCCGAGGTGGGCTACGATTTCACCGGCCCTGTCGACGAGGAAGGTGCTCTTCTGTACCGTCTGACTGGCGTTGGCCGTCTCTATGATCTTGGTGTCGACTATACGGATAGCAAGCGAGTTGCGGTAGCACCCTCCTTGACCTGGGCGCCGGACGCAGACACGACCTTGACGATCAAAGCGAGCTATACGCGCGATCCAAACGCGACGCTCACCAACTGGATGCCAGCTCTTGGGACATTGCAAGCCAATCCCAACGGCCAGATCCGCTCAGATTTCTTTAGCGGTAATCCAAATTACAATACCTTCTCCCGGAAACAGGCCACATTCGGCTACGAATTCGAACATCACGTAGATGAGGTGTGGACGCTGCGGCAAAATCTGCGGTTCATGCACAGCAGCAGCGACTTCAAGGGATACTCGGTTCCGGCGGGGGGCAGTGCCTGGGCTTCCGCTGCTGCGTGCGGCGGTGTGGCATATCTCTGCCTCGGCCGGCAAGCGACGCACTATATCGAGCAATTCAATTCGCTCGCTGTAGATAATCAGGCGCAGGCGGACTTTAGCACTGCGTCGCTCAACCACAAACTCCTGCTCGGGGTCGATTATCAGCAGCTTGATGCCACATCGACCTATGGCAACGGCACGACAACGTATATCAATTATCTCAACCCAGTCTACGAAAGCACGCCAAATGTAACCTTGACCGGGCGTCAGGATCAGATACGCCATCAGACCGGCATCTATGCCCAGGATCAGATGAAACTGGACAACTGGGCTTTTGTGCTGGCAGGTCGTTATGACTGGTCTTCAATCGATAGCTCAACGACAACGCTGTCGACAGGAGCGTCGCAGAAGTACGATACGCAGGATGCTGCCTTCACATGGAAAGTTGGCCTGCTCTACGAATTCGACAATGGTATCGCGCCATATGCGAGCTATGCCACCTCGTTCGATCCGACAATGGGTACTGGATACGGCGGGAAGACTTTTGATCCGACAACAGGCCAACAATACGAGGTTGGTATAAAGTACCAGCCGACGAGTTTCGATGCTCTGTTCACCGTCGCACTCTACGATCTCACACAGCAGAATGTTCTGACAACGGATTTGCAGCACACCAGCACGAACACGACGCTGACGGGTTGTAGCTCAACCACCTGCCAGACGCAGACCGGCGAAGTGCGCTCGCGTGGTATCGAACTTGGTGCCAAATTCGCAATCACGGACAACCTGAATATCAGTGCTTCCTACACCTATACCGATGCCGAAGTGACAAAGAGCAATGTTGCAAGTACCATCGGAAAGACACCTGTCGGCACACCCGATCATATGGCCAGCCTTTGGGGTGACTACACAATCAACTCAGGTGCATTGACCGGCCTCGGCTTCGGCGCGGGTGTCCGCTTCATGGGCGCGACAAATGGTGATGCAGCAAACACAAGCGCCATGAAGGTCCCGTCCTACACGCTCGTAGACGCTTCAGCGCATTACGACCTCGGCAATTACGATTTCAAGTTCAAAGGCGTTCAGTTGGCTGTCAACGCAACAAACCTGTTCAACAAGGAATTCGTCTCCGCCTGCGCCTCGGCCAACCAGTGCTTTTATGGAACCGGGCGGACGGTCATGGCGACGGTCTCCTATAAGTGGTGATGTGGCTGGCAAACACGAAGGAATCAGACATGAAACACGTAACAGACATCCAGATACGGCAATATGCTGTCGAATTCGGCACGCGCCAGACCGAAGTGCAGCGGAAACTGCGCGAGGAGACATTGGCTTTGCCTGAGGGCAATATGGTGTCCTCTCCGCCTGCTGGCCAATTGCTTGCCTTCCTGATGAAAACGATTGACGCCAGGAGAGTGCTCGAAATTGGAACCTACACAGGTTACAGTGCGCTCGCGATGGCGCTTGCCTTGCCGCCCGGTGGCCAGCTCCTTGCCCTGGATTCCAGCGAGGAATGGACGGGGATCGCGCGTCGATATTGGCAGGAAGCCGGTGTCGCGGATCGGATTGAGTTGAAGCTCGGCGATGCCGTCGCCTCGCTGTCACGCCTTGTTGCCGATCAGGGTGTCGGCACCTTCGATTTCACCTATATCGATGCCGACAAAGAAAACTACGACGTCTATTATGAGCACAGCCTGCGCCTCACGCGCCCGGGCGGGCTGATCTGCTTCGACAATATGTTCTGGGGGCGCTCGGTTGCGGACCCGCAAGACAACAGTCCTGAGACAGTCGCTTTGCGCAGCCTCAATCAGAAAATCCGTGACGATGAGCGCGTGGACATGTCCATGCTGCCGTTTGGCGACGGCATGACATTGGTTCGCCGCCGCCCCTGATAGCACCCCGGCATGTTCGCCCCCTGCAATGGCCGGTTCAGGCCGCAAGCTGGAAGAATTGTGATGCGTGACACTGTAACGAGTATCAATAAACCTTCTATGATCGGTAAATGCACTTCATGGCTGGTTATCATTGTCTTTGCCTTGATGGTGCCGACACTCGCTCATGCCGATATTATCCTGAACGACCTGAAGGGCAGAACGGTCACTCTGGCAAAGCCCGCAAGCCGATTGCTGGTGGATGACGGCCGCCTGATTTTGGCGCTTTCTTTTTTGAGCGATAACCCGGTCAGCCTTGTCGCGGCCTGGCCTCACGATATCGATCGCTTCGGACGCGAACTCTATGCCTCCTACCGGCAGAGATTCCCGCAGATCGACACACTGCCGAAATCAACCAGTAACGCACAGGACATCTCCGCAGAGCAGGTGATTGCTGCCAAGCCTGATCTTGTCGTTCTGTCGCTTTATTCGCACCCGGCTGAACAGCAGCTTGAACAGCTCAAGCAGGCCGGGATTGCAGTGATCTTCGTTGATTTCGTTGCGGATCCCTTTGCCAATTCCGACCGAAGCCTTGAGGTGCTCGGCAAGGCAATCGGTCGCGAAGCGCAGGCCGGCAAGGTTATTGCGTTTCGGAGCCAGCAGAAAGCCGGGATCGCCGAACGGATCGCCAAAAGCGAGCCTTCCGATAAGCCCGCAGTGTTTTTGGAGACGCATGCTTCCACTCAGGAGGCGTGCTGCAATTCGCCCGGTTCCGGCAATGTTGGCAAGTTCATCGACTTCGTAAACGCACGCAATATCGGAGATATCCTCGTCGGTAAGCCATTTGGGCAGATCAGTCTTGAATATGTGATCGCATCCCAGCCCGACATCTATATCGCCAGTGGTGGAGACTATATGGCAAACAGGGGTGGGTTGCTGATCGGCCCACACTATACTGCGCAGGACACTCATGCCGCCATGGCACGGCTTTTGGCCCGTCCGGGCTTTGCCGGGCTCCCCGCCGTCACGAAGGGTGCGGTTCATGGCCTGTCGCAGCAAATCTTCAACTCGCCCCTGGACCTGCTGGCGCTTGAATTGATCGCCAAATGGACCCACCCAAAACTGTTTGCCGACATGGATATAGAGGCAACACGGCAGGCGCTGAACGGCTTCATGGCTGTCCCGCTTGATGGGACCTATTGGACCGACTGACACACTCGGCACCAAGGCCCGAGAAGACATTCCAACCCCCGAAAAAGACTGGAGAGACGCATGGCACATTCCATGATCTGGATCGATGAAGAGGCGCAGACCGAAACCACTTTAGCCCGTCCAATTCCATTTATCTTCAAGACGTCCGGTGAGACAATGCTGGCGCTGGGGCAGATTGCTGTCCTTGGTGACGGCCCCCTTGATGGTCTTGCTGACCGCGTTACCAATTTTTTTGACAAGCAGACAGAAGGACCGGATGTCCTCGTCGGTGCCCTGCCTTTTGATCCGTCGCGGTCTGCATATCTTGTTCAGCCCGAGCGCGTGCTGCGGGTGCAGGGCAAGCATGATATTGGCTCTATTCCCGGTCTTGGTGGCTCAGCCTTGCCACTGGGGGGCACAAAAATCCTGTCGGTTACGCCTGACCCCAGTGCGTCCGGCTTTGCGCAGACGGTTTCGGCGGCGCTCACGCAACTGAATGCTCCCGATGCCATTTTGCGCAAAGTGGTTCTCTCGCGCAGCCTAAGGGTAAAGGCAAACCGTGATTTCGCGCCTGCCGACCTGATGCGCAAGCTCTCGTCCGATGAAAGCGTGACTGTTTTTGCGACACCTCTGCCGCCCCGCACCCAAAGCGCCCGTGGCCAAAGCGCACGCGGATTGATCGGTGCGACGCCGGAACTTCTTTTTGAAAAGCGTGGCGGATATATCGCCTCCCATCCGCTTGCTGGCTCGGCGCGGCGCCATAAGGATCTGACGGAAGACCGCAAGGCGGGAGATGCCCTTCTGGCCTCCGACAAAGACCTCCGTGAACATGCAATGGTCGTTGAATCGATCCTTGATACGCTCGCGCCCTATTGCGAGGACTTGTCCATGCCCGAAGGCACCGGCTTGCGGGCAACCGCCAGCATGTGGCACCTCGGCACGCGCATTGTTGGCCGCGTAAAGGATGCTTCTCTGTCTTCTGCGCATTTTGCAGCGCTGCTGCATCCAACACCTGCGGTTTGCGGATTGCCGCGCAAGCTTGCCCAACAGCAGATTGTTCAACTGGAGCCTTATGACCGGGACTTCTATGCGGGAGCCGTGGGCTGGTGCGATAGCGCTGGCGATGGACGCTGGTATGTTTCGATCCGTTGCGCCGAGCTGGATGGTGATGAGGCCTGCCTCTATGCTGGCGCGGGCATTGTCTCAGGCTCGACGCCGGAGGGCGAGGTTGCTGAAACTGCCGCCAAATTCAAAGCCATGCTGGATGCTTTCGGCATCGACCCTGTCCAATTGGGTGCGTGAGGTTGGCCATGCTGGAAATTAGCCAAGTCTGGCCAGACGAAGATGCGCGGCGCTATCGTGAAAAAGGTTATTGGCGTGGGGAAACCATGTCAGGTTTCCTTGAGCAACGCGCCCGCGACATTCCAGACCACATCGCCGTGATTGGCGATGAAAAACGCTGGACCTATGCGCAACTCGTCGAAAGGGCCAATGCAAATGCGAAGCGTTTTCTCTCCCTCGGACTGCGTCCGGGCCAGCGCGTTGTCGTGCAATTGCCGAACATTCCGGAATTTCTCTCTGTGGTCTTCGGCTTGTTCCGCGCCAATCTCATTCCGGTCTTTGCGCTGCCCGCCCATCGCATCACCGAGATTGTCCACTTTGTCGAAAAAGCCGAAGCGACGGCCTATGTGATCGCAACCTGGGATGGAGATTTCGATTATCGGGTGCTTGCCCGCGACGTAAAAGCGCGTGCATCCGGTCTGCGTCACGTCATCGTCGTCGGCGATGCCGAGGAATTCGATGCCTTGGAGGATCACGCAGCGTGTGACGCTGTGCTGCCAGAAGCTCCTCCATCGTCTTCGGTTGCGTTCCTGCAAATATCCGGCGGCAGTACAGGTCTGTCGAAGCTGATTGCGCGCACGCATGATGATTACATCTACAGCTTCCGCGCCAGTGCCGAAATCTGCGGCCTGAACGGCGAAAGCGTGCTCATGGCAGCCTTGCCGGTTGCGCATAATTTCCCGATGAGTTCCCCCGGGGTCTTTGGTGCGCTTTACGCCGGTAGCCGTATTGTCATGTGCCCCGCTCCAAGCGCCGAAACCGCCTTTGCGCTGATTGAGAGGGAGCGGGTAACCATCACGGGACTCGTGCCCCCGTTGGCGCTGCTGTGGATGCAGGCGGCACCTGCAACACGCTACGACCTGTCGAGCCTTGACGTACTTCTGGTTGGTGGCGCGAAATTCACGCCCGAGGGCGCATCCCGTGTCCGCGCAGCCCTTGGCTGCACCCTTCAACAGGTGTTTGGCATGGCCGAGGGATTGGTCAACTACACCCGGCTTGATGATCCGCAGGACGTGATCATCAATACGCAGGGCAGGCCCATCAGCCCGGACGATGAAGTGCTGATCGTGGACGACCAGGGCAACCCTGTTGCTGACGGCGAGCCGGGCCTGCTGCTCACACGCGGTCCCTACACGATCCGGGGATACCACAATGATACCGCCGCGAATGCGCGATCCTTTACACAGGATGGCTATTATCGCACGGGAGATATCGTATCCCGCACGCCGGAAGGCAATCTGGTGGTGCAAGGTCGCGAGGGCGACCATATCAACCGCGCTGGCGAGAAAGTATCCGCAGAAGAAATCGAAGATCACCTGCTGGCGCATCCCGCGGTGTTTGATGCGGCGGTGGTCTCGATCCCTGATCTCTATCTGGGTGAAAGAAGCTGCGCTTTCGTCATTCCGCAAGGCGACAGGCCGAAAATGATGGCGCTGAAGGCCTTTGTGCGCAGCCGTGGCCTCGCCGATTTCAAGGTGCCTGACCAGATCGTTTTTGTCGATGCCTTCGAGACCACGGCTGTCGGCAAAGTCAGCCGAAAGCTTCTGCGCCAACAGCTTCGCGAACAATTTCTCAAGACCATACCCATGGAGGCCTGAGATGGGACTGCCTAAAATCGCCACTTACAATCTTCCGACCGCCGCCGAAATTCCAGCAGCCCGGGCAAAATGGGCCTTTGACCCCAACCGCGCCGTGCTGCTGATCCATGACATGCAGAGTTATTTTGTGGGCGCGTTTGAGCAGCACACGTCGCCCATTGCGCCGGTCATTGCCAATATCCAGCGCTTGAAGGCTGCGGCAAGTGCTGCGGGCATGCCGGTTTTCTATACGGCGCAAAACGGCAATCAGGATCGGCGCGACCGCGGCCTGCAAGCCGATCTTTGGGGGCCGGGCATGAGTGATGCTGTGGAACATCAGCCCATTATCGAGCCATTGCGCCCAACCTTGAGCGATATTGTCCTCGTCAAGCATCGCTACAGCGCGTTCCAGATGAGCAATCTTGCCCACCTGATGCAGGTCCGCAACCGCGACCAGATCGTCATCAGCGGGATCTATGCTCATATTGGCTGCTTGATGACGGCGGGTGAAGCGTTCCAGCGCGATATAAAGCCCTTCTTTGTGGCAGATGCGCTGGCTGATTTCTCGCGCGAGCAGCACGACATGGCGTTGAATTATGTGGCGGCGACATGCGGCGTTCCGCTTGCCGTTGATACATTGATTTCCGCAATAGAAAGCAAGGTGACCGCATGACCCAGTCTTTCAGCCTTGACTTCATGCGTCGTGATATCGCCACCATCATCCATCTTGATCCAGACGAGATCGGTGACGAAGACAATCTGATGGATCTGGGGCTGGACTCGATGCGAGCCATGAACCTCGTTGTTCTTTGGCAGAAGCGCGGGGTGCCGCTTGATTTCTCCGAGATGGCGCTGCGCCCGACACTGGCTGGCTGGTGGCAACTCGCCGCACGGCATCTGGACACTGTTTTGGAGGCCCGGTCATGACGGTGTATCCGGCGCAAGCTGTGTCCAACGGCACGGCACGGCAATTTCCCTTGACGCAGGCACAGGCAGGTATCTGGTTTGCGCAGTGCATTGATCCCTCCAATCCCGTCTTCAACACGGGCCACTCTGTGGACATTGAGGGGCCGCTTGATGTCGCGGCTTTGGAACGCGCCGTGCGTCAGGTGGCGATGGAGGCCGACAGCTTTGCGGTTCGTGTGATCCGCAAGGATCTCCAGGTGGTGGATGAGAGCAATCGTCCGCTGCTACGAGTGGAGGATCTGTCCGGTTGTGATGATCCCAAGGCAGAGGCGCTTGCCGCCATGCAAGCCGATATGACCTGTGCTGTTGATCTGGCCAAAGGCCCGTTGGTCCGGGTCGTGCTCTACAAACTCGGTGGCGGTCACTTTGTGCTGTATCATCGTATGCATCACCTAGTGACCGACGGCTTTGCAACGGGTCTGGTGACGCAACGCATCGCCGAGCTTTACAATGCGAGCATCACAGGCAGCACACCGGGCACACCGTTGGGAGATGTCGAAGCGGCGCTGTCTGAGGAGAACGCCTATCAGGCATCGGAGCGGGTCAAGCGGGATGAAGCCTATTGGCGCGAGGCCTTGCAGGACTTGCCTGAGGTCGTGGGCATGAAGCCCGGACTGGCTCGCACTGCGATGTCCTACGATCATGCCGACTATCTGCTTCCTGAAGCTCTTTGCGATAGAATCCTGACATTTGCCCAAGCGAGAAACCTGTCCTGGCCAGATATTTTGACGGCTCTCGCTGCTGCCTACATCGCTCGGCATATCCGCAGCAACGAGGTCGTCGTCGGTGTGCCCTTCATGGGGCGCTTTGGCTCAGTTGCGGCGCGTGTTCCGACAATGCTGATGAATATCCTGCCGTTGCGCCTCAAGATCGACGAGGATGCGACACTGAGCGATTGGCTTTACGAGGCGGCTGGGCGCATCGCGCGAGATCGGCGGCATGGACGCTATCGCGGCGAACAAATGCGCCGTGATCTTGCCCTTCTCGGCGGTCAACGGCGGCTTTATGGCGCGCTTATCAATATTCTGCCATTTGATGCTCCGCTAAAGCTTGTCGGTCTGCAAACCCATCTGACCAATGTGGGAACTGGCCCGGTTGATGATATCACCTTCAGCTTTCGCGGCACCCCCTCGGCCCGCCACCTCACGCTTGAGGTTGATACCAACCCCTCCCTTTATGAGTCAGGCGAGGCGATGCAACATGCCGAGCGACTGGCGGACTTCATCCGTGCAGCTATTGATGCAGGCCTTCAAGGCCTGTGCCTTCGCGATGTTGCCACTGTCACGCAAGACGAACACCGCTGGCTGATTGAAGGCCTGAACAATACAGCACATCCGGTGACGGGCCTGACGCTGTCGCAGTTGATTGAACACAATCTGGCATGCTTTTCTGAGAAGCAGGCCGTGCGTTTCGGGGATCAGGCTCTATCCTACGGGGAACTTGATCAGAGAACGGCAGCACTTGCCGAAGCGCTGATGGAACGCGGGGCAGGGCGCGATACAATCGTAGCCGTCACACTGCCGCGCTCCCTCGATCTTATTGTCGCGTTGATTGGAATTTTGCGTGCTGGTGCCGCCTATATGCCGCTTGATACCAGCCATCCAAAGGAGCGGCTGGACAGGATATTTGCCTCCTCACGCCCGATTGTTGTGCTATCGGCAGATGTTGGAGATACCGTGGGCGGAGCGGCAGCGTTCACGCCATCGGCATGGCCCGTCAAACCTCGGGGTGGTGAGCTTGCCGAGACCAGTGGAGACAGCGCCGCCTATGTGATCTACACGTCTGGCTCCACAGGAGAGCCAAAGGGTGTCGTGGTCGAACATGCGGCAATCGTCAACCGGCTCGAATGGATGCGGCAACACTACGGCTTTGGCGCACAGGACGTGTTTTTGCAAAAAACACCGATGACATTTGACGTCTCGGTCTGGGAATTCTTTCTTCCCTTTCTCTGCGGGGGATGCCTTGTGGTCGCGCCGCCTGATGCGCACAAAGACCCCAAGGTGATGGCGCAGATGATCCGACAGCATAAAGTCACGACAGTGCATTTTGTGCCATCAATGCTGTCGGCCTTTCTGTCAGACCCGGCGGCACAGGGTCTTGCCATGAAACGGGTCTTTTGCAGCGGTGAGGAACTGACCGCCGATCTGCGCGAACGCTTTCACCAAAGGATGACCGCAGAGTTACACAATCTCTACGGCCCGACCGAAGCGGCTGTGGATGTCAGCTACTGGTCGGCGGATGTCAGTGATCAATCCCGTCCAGTTCCGATCGGCTACCCCGTCTGGAACACGCGGCTCTATGTGCTTGATGATTATTTGCGGCCCGTTCCTGTTGGTGTTGCAGGCCATCTCTTTCTTGCTGGTGTCCAACTCGCACGCGAATATCTCGGTCAGCGTGAGTTGACCGCGCAACGGTTCGTTGCAGACCCCTTCCATCCGGGGCAGCCTATGTATCGGACAGGGGATCTCGCACGCATTCGCCCGGATGGCGCAGTTCTCTATCTTGGACGGTCCGATCATCAGATCAAACTGCGCGGCCTGCGCATTGAGCTTGGCGAAATCGAAACAGCGATCCTCTCCCATCCCTCGGTCACGCAGACAGTGGTGGTGCTGCATGAAGATGCGGTGGGGGAAAAGCGGATTGTCGCTTACGCCACACTTGAGGATGGAGCGATAAGCGATGGAGCAGATGCAAGCATTCTTGCCCATATCGGTGGCCTTGTCCCGGATTATATGTTGCCCTCGATCATAGTCGTTCTCGACGCCTTGCCAATCAACGCCAATGGCAAGCTCGACCGCAAACGTCTGCCAGCTCCGGTCTTTGCCGGAGGGCGCGGCAGGGCACCCGCCACCCAAACCGAAAAATTGGTTGCAATGTTGTTCGAGCGGGTTTTGAAAGCACGCGGGCCATTCCAGCTGGATGACGATTTCTTCGATCTCGGAGGACATTCGCTGCTCGCAATGGAGCTTATGCTTCACGTACGCGAAATCACCGGCCATGAGGCAGGCATCGGCGTGTTGTTTGAGCATTCAACTGTGGGTAGGCTTGCTCATTTTATGGACAAGGTGCCTTCTGCCGAGAGCGATGGACTCCAGCCACTAATCAAGCTCAACGCCGTCGATCTGGGCATGGGCCCAATGTTCATGCTGCATCCCGCAGGCGGGATTTCCTGGTGCTATAACGGCTTTGCCCGGGCGCTCGCGCCGGAACTGCCCGCTTGGGGTGTTCAAGCAACAGCTTTGGATACCCGTGCAGAGGCACCACGGAGCCTTGACGAAATGGCACGCGACTATGCCGACCGCATCGCCTTCATTGCAGATCAGGAAACAATCCACCTGCTTGGCTGGTCGGTTGGAGGTATTCTCGCTCAGGCTGTTGCCGTGCATTTGAAGGATATGGGACAAAGAGTCGGTGTAGTCACCATGCTGGATGCCTATCCTTGCGATTGCTGGCGCAACGAACCGGATCCCGGACCGGGTGCTGAACTGAAGGCTCTTCTTGCCATTGGTGGGCATGACCCCGACACCTTGCCGGATCTGCCGCTGACCCGTGAAGCGGTCACAACCTTTCTTGCAGAAAGTGGCAGTCCATTAGGCAAGCTGCCATCTGCGGCGCTTGACGGCATGGTTCGTGTGGTCTCGCTGAACAACCGTCTTGTGCGCGATCATCATCATCGCCGGTATGACGGACCTGTCCTGCATTTTCGTGCAGCAAATGATCATAGCGATGAAAAAGGCCTTCGCCCGGAACGCTGGGAACCTTATGTCGGATCGCTCAAAGTTCATGATGTTCCGTTCGTCCATGCCCACATGACAGGAGCGGACGTAGTCGCCCGGGTCGTACCCATCATCAAGCAGGCGCTCGTGGATTATGCGAGGACAGAGGAAATCGAGGAGCGGTCATGAGCGAGTTTAAAGGGAAGGCAGCTTTTCTGACAGGCGCTGCGGGAGGAATCGGCCGTGCCGTCGTGCAAGCGCTTCTGCATGAAGGCGCAAGGGTTGTGGCCACCGATGTTTCGGTGGAATCTCTGGCGGATCTCTCTTGCGATCATCTCCTTGCCAGATCACTGGACGTGACAGTTGGTGCTGATGTTGAACGGCTGGTGGCGGAGATGGCCCTACAATGCGGCGGCATTGACTTCGGCATCAATATCGCTGGTGTCCTGTCCACGACATCTGTTCTTGAAACAACCGATAGGGAATGGGAACGGGTCTTTTCCATCAACACGGCAGGTGTCTTCCACGTTTCACGCGCGCTGGCGCGGTGCATGGTTGCACGCCGCAAGGGCAGCATTGTGACCGTTGGTTCCAATGCGGCCGGTATCCCGCGCAAGGATATGGCTGCCTATGCTGCGTCAAAGGCTGCTTCAACCATGTTCACCCGTTGCCTCGGCTTAGAGCTGGCCGAATACGGCATTCGTTGCAATATCGTTGCGCCGGGATCGACGTTGACGCCCATGCAAACGGGCATGTGGAGTGACGACCGCGGCGACGAGCGGGTGATCGAGGGTTCGCTGGCAAACTTCAAGACGGGTATCCCGCTTCGCAAGCTTGGCACGCCTGATGATGTTGCAAATGCGGTCCTGTTCCTTCTTTCGGACAAGGCTGGCCATATCACGATGGCGGATATCTATGTAGACGGAGGTGCAACGCTTCATGCCTGACAATCAGCTTGAGAAAACATGGGCGGGTGTGGGGACGGGCCATGACCTGCCGGAAGTCACCTCCATCTCACTCGCCCCGCAGCCTCTCGTCATGCCGGGCTGTCGTCGCTTTCCAATGCGTTCATTGGAAACCGATCTCGAATACGAAATCTTTGTCTATGTCCCCGACATCGAGCCACCGGCTTCGGGCTTTCCTGTTATCTATTGTCTTGATGCCAACTCGGATTTCATCACTGTTGCGGAGACCGTGCGCCGCGTCTCGCGTCGCCCAAAGGCAACCGGGATCGCTCCGTCTATTGTCGTGGGTATTGGCTACCCGAACACCAACGGATATAACGTCGATCGCCGCCACCGGGATTTCACAGCCAACTCAGCAGATCCAGACGTATTTGCAGATTATCCGAGGGACTGTTGTGGCGGCCAGGCGGCCTTTATCCGCTTCCTTGGTCATCAGTTGCGGTCCCATATACAGTCATCTCTGAATGCCGACGCTCATCGTCGCATCCTTCTGGGGCATTCGCTTGCAGGCTATTTCGTCCTTGATCTACTGGCGAAATATCCAGACATGTTCGATGGATACATCAGCTTCAGTCCTTCAATCTGGTGGGATCGGCCCGGCCTTTCGCAAACGTTGACATCCGCACGTGCGATCGCAAAACCGATACGTCTCTATACTGCGGTTGGACGATGGGAGCAGGAGCTTGCGCCGTGGCAGGATAGCAAAAATTTCAGCAGTCAGTATGATGAAATTCGTAAAGTCAGACGTATGATCGACAATACGCGCCAAATCTCATCCGAGATCAGCACCACCTTCGGGGCTATGGCAAACGTCCAGTTCGAAATTGGCCCTGAAGAGGACCATGCGACAATTGTGACAACGTTGTTATGCCGGGCATTGCGCTTTGTTGGCGGTGCCTCTCGGTGAGGACAGAAATGAGCTTACATCAAATCAGTACGTACCTGACATTCAGCCTGTCTGGAACGAATGCTTTCGCATTTACGGAAAGGCAGTGCTCTTATGAGTAGTTTCTTTAATCCAGCTGTCTTTATCGCTGACCGTGATCCTTGCTTCGCTAATCAAGAGCGGTAGCGTCGCCTTATGTTCCAATCGACGAATTGAAATCCACGGCATTGATTTCATACAACATTCGACAACGTAATTTCATGCCAGACGGCCATAGCCTCAGTGCGAAGTTCACGGTGCTCTGCAGCGGTTTGATGCTTGCGGTGAAGGGGCACTGTAAACTTGCCGCCGTGAACGCAACATCTAGGCGTGAGGAATTAGTTCATACGGTGTGAAGGCGCGCGAGTTGGTGCCATGCTTGCATGGCTTCTGTTCGCAGTTCGCGATGGTGGGAGGATGGAATATCGTGGCGGGGAATGTGAAAGAGGTTGGCGATCGGGTCGTGTATGGACACGAAACGCTGAAGGTGTCGCGCTGACTTGAAGCGCTTCATGATCCTTTCTCTTCGTCGGACGGGCTGATGGGAGTTTTCCGCCCAATTGTTCTATCCTTTGTGAGAACGATGCTCAACGCCGGGCATGATCTCCCGCTTTGCCGCACCATAGGATCGCAATTTGCCGCCTTGGCATTGCGGCGGCTTTGCACCAATACGTCGAGAACAAAGCCGTCCTGATCAACGGCGCGCCAAAGCCAGTGCTTCTTTCCACCAATGGTGATGACAACCTCATCGAGATGCCATTTGTCCCCGAGCCTGCCGGCAGATCGCTTCCGGATATCGTTGGCAAAGTGTCTGCAGAATTTGTCAGCCCAGAGCTGCACGGTTTGATGAGAGACGATGACGCCACGCGCTGCCAGCAGATCCTCGACCATCCGCAGGCTCAGCAGAAACCGGAAATAGAGCCAAACGGTATGGGCAATCACCTCGGCTGGAAATCGGTGGTGACGATAAAGTGGATCACGGCTAGATCTGGTCATGCAGCCAGATCCCTCATTTTGATCGATGTTCGGTTAACGTTACGAGGCCCGACGCGGCAATATTGATCCCGACGCTGCACAATCCCACAGGGAAAATCTGGCCTATGTCGCGCCGGCAGGATCTGCTGACAGCCGCCTCCCGCGACGGCACGCTCATTATAGAAGATGACGCCTATGGCTAGTTGGCAGATATACAGCCGATGGCTGCTTTGCATTCCAACGCCCCGATCCTGTTCGTTTCGACGCTTTCCAAGACCGTAGCTGCCGGGCTCTGGACCGGATTTGTCTGGGGCAAAGGCCAAATGATTGAGAACGTGACTTCCGCCGTCTACGCCACAAGCTAGAATATGGCTCCGGTTATGATGGAAGTCGCTATCCAGTGGATCGAAAGCGGCGGCGTGAATGAGCAGGTCGCGAACCAGCGGCTTGAGATCGAGGCTCCACACCGTCTTGCAACGGCATTTTTCACCGAACTGCGAGGAAATCCGCCTTCGCCTCACATCTTCATTTCGACAAAAGCACCGGGTGAGCTGTTTGAATCGGCTGGGGTTCGCGTTGCGTCCTCATGGTCGTTTTCGAGGAGACCGGATGCCCATCCTGGCATACGCATCTGTTTGAGCGCCGCGCCGTCGCGAGTGGCGCTCGATATTGCGCTCTCTCGATGCGCGGAGATTGTTCCGGCTCACAATGTCAATTAGTTTTTTCTAATAATTAAATGTCCACGGAGTGCCTTTAACGCCGTGCTAGCGTGGCTAGGGCACATGGTACAGTAGTCGGGTGGCGTTGTGATCGTTGGACCGTTCAAGCCGGCGATTTGATGTCTCCGGTTTCGCCTGTCTCGAGATCGGCCTTTATGAAGCCCGCGGTTTGTTCGTAATGTCCCTGCAGCAGGCTGACGGCTTCGTCACTGTTCCCATCAAGCACCGCCCTCAAGATGTCCGCGTGCTCTTGGCTGACTTTGCGCACCCGAAACGCCTTGCGACTGGAAAGCGCGCGATAACGCTGAAGTTGGTCAGCAAGCTGTTCGCAGAAGCCGATCAGTGGGCGTGAACCGCATCCGCCGATTAGAAGCGCGTGGAAGGCACGGTGCAAACGCTCCCATTCCGGATTGCTTTCGAACCTTTCAGGATTCAGAGAGCGTGGCGCGCGCTCCAGCCGATGATGCGCCACGAGGAGCGATTCCTCCCACGCCGGGGTGGTATGGGCAATCGATTCACGCAACGCCAGACCTTCTACCCAGGAGCGGGTCTTCGTCAGCTCTCCCAGTTCCTCCAGGCTGATCGGCGTCACGAAGAAGCCGCGCTGTTCCTTGCCGATCACCAGATCCTCGGCGCTCAGGCGGTTTAGCGCTTCGCGCAGCGGCGTTTGCCCCGCGTCGTAATATTCCATGAGGAATCTCAGCTGCAGCTTGCGGCCGGGCTCCAGGCGGGCCGAGAGGATATCGGCCTTCAGCCGTTCGTAAATGCTTGTGGCAAGCGTGGGCGTGCTGTCTGCCGCTTTTGTCTGCACGTCGATGTTCATGGTGCCTCGGTATAACTCCCTGGTTTCATATACACGAACAGGGCAAATTGCAAAATTTATAAATTATGTCTTTAACGATAAGATTTTTGATATTAATTCAAACCATGAGGACAGGAAGACGACATGGGTGGAAGTGAAAAAGGAGTAAGCCCGTTCAGAGGCGCTTGCACCGGCACTGTAAACTTACCGCCGTGGTCCTGGCTGAGGCGCCAACAAATGGGCTGAACCATGTCGCTTTCCTGATGCCGGATACGGAATCCGTCATGCGCGGGTCGGGACGGGTCGTCGATCAGGGCTACCCGATCGGCTCGGACGTCGGGCGCCACGGACCGGGCGACAATGTCTTTGCCTATTTCGTCGATCCGCAGGGCGTGGTGGTCGAATACACCGCATCCCCCTCTTCCAGACCGATCGGCTTGACGAAGAAACCGCGTTGTTCCTTACCAATCAACAGCTCTTCAGTGGACAGCCGATTGAGCGCCTCACGCAAGGGGTTTGCCCGCCCCATACTGCTGCATCAAAGATCGCATCTACTGCTTGGCCCCGGCTCAAGCGCCGTAGACAGGATATCCGCCTTCAGCCGCTCGGAAACACTGGTGGCTAGCGTTGCCGGGATTTCCGCTCCTTTGTTGATCAGATCGACGTCCATGAAAATTCCGATACCCTCACCCGGTTATTTATATACACACTGATTGATCAAATGAAATTTATAAATTTTAGCTTTACGTCGAAAATTTTGTACATTACGACTCTCCGCCAGGGCAGGCACGGAGGATTGAATGAGTGAAACAGGGAGGATGCCGCGCCTTTACCGGCGAGGCTGCGGATGTACGGGTATAGATGTTCACTGCCATGTCGTGCCATCCAGCTTTCCGGCCACACCCGGCGGCAAAGCGCTGAAGGGCTGGCCATCGATCACATCAGTGGTGGATTGCCATGCCACCGTGGTGATTGATGATAAGCCCTACCGCACCATCAATGACGCATGCTGGGTTGCAGAGCGCCGCATTGAAGAGATGGACAAGGCTGGCATTCAGATTCAGGCGCTTTCGCCCATGCCGGAATTGTTCGGCTATTGGATCGACGCTGACGCCGCCGATCACCTGACGCGCCACGTCAATGACGTGATTGCAGCGCTGGTGAGTGAAGGCAAAGGACGTTTTGTTGGCCTCGGCGGCGTACCGCTTCAGGATATCGACCTTTCGATTGTTGAGCTGCATCGGATCATGGCGCTTGGCTTCCAAGGCGTCGAAATCGGCAGCAATATCAATGGCGTTCCGATTGGTGATCCGCGCTTTCATCCATTTTTTGCGGAAGCCGAAAAGCTGGGAGCCGCCATTTTCGTCCACGCCGTTCGGCCTGCGGGCATGGACCGCTTGGTCGGGCCTGCGCCTTTGCAGCAGGTGCTTGCCTATCCAACCGATGTGGGTCTGGCAGCGGCATCAGTGATTACCGGCAATCTTCTCTCTCTGTTTCCGCACCTGCGCATTGCCTTCAGCCACGGCGGCGGCACGCTGGCATCGCTGCTGCCACGACTGGAACAGGGATATTCGACCTTTCCGGCCCTCAAGGAGGCGCTGGTTGAGCGGCCCTCGTTACAGGCTCGCCGTCTCTATGCCGATACACTGGTGTTTGATGCAGACACTTTGCGCCGAGTTGTCTCGGTGTTCGGCGAGGACAAGGTGATGCTTGGCACCGATTATCCCTTCAATTTTCGCGATAAAACACCCTTGGCAAGCGTTGAAGCCGCCTTTGCCGATGACGCTACACGGGAACGTCTGACATTCGCCAATGCCCTGACGTTTCTGGCTCTTGAGGAGACGACGAATGCGTAATTTTCCAGTCATCGCCCTGCGCAGCGTTGAGCTGTCCACGCCCGATCTTGCCGGGTCGGTTGATTTTTACACGCGGGTCTGGGGCCTGAGCGTGGCGGCGGAAACCGGCGGCAAGGTCTATCTCGCAGCCTCTGGCGATGATTTTCATGTGCTGGAATTGAAGGCAGCCGACAAGGCCGAGCTTCGCAAGATCACTTTTCGGGCTGGCTCGCAAGATGATCTCACGGCTCTTTTTGAAAAATGCACCCAAGCTGGCTGCACCGTGATGCGCGAGATCGGCCCTGCTGACGCGCCCTCCGGCGGGCAGCGGTTTGTGGTGCGCGAGCCGCAAGGGTCTGTGATTGAATTCGTGCATGGTGATCTGCGCAAAGAGGGCAAAGCCATTGCCAATCAGGTGCAGCGCTTGGCGCATGTGAATATCAACAGCAACCAGATCGAAGCACTCTCATCCTTCTATCAGGACGTGCTGGGTTTTCAGCTGACAGATCGCTCCAAAATGATGGCCTTCCTGCGCTGCAATGATGATCATCATGCCGTTGTGCTGGCCGAAGCGCCTGTGAATGGCCTCAACCATATTGCCTTTCTCATGCCAGACCTCGAATCCGTCATGCGTGGCTCGGGTCGGGTGGTGGATCATGGCCATTCGATTGGCTGGGGCGTTGGCCGCCATGGCCCCGGCGATAATGTCTTTGCCTATTTTGTCGATCCCACGGGCGTGGTGGTGGAATACACCGCCGAGGTATTGCAGGTGGATGACAATTACCGCGTCAAAGGCCCGGATGAATGGGTTTGGCCACCCGGTCGCACCGATCACTGGGGCATTGCTCCGCCCAAGAGCGAAGCCTGCAAAAAAGCTCAGCTTTCCATAGGCTTTACTGGCGCCTGATCCTTATCCATTGCAGAGGCATTTTTCCGTGAACACCAAACACGAAATTACAAACCGTTATGATGTCCTGATTGTGGGCTTTGGTCCGGCAGGTGCGGTTGCAGCCAGCATGTTCGGCCAGCGTGGCCATTCCACGCTGGTGATTGACCGCATGACCGGGATTTATGAAAAGCCCCGCGCCATTGCCGTGGACCACGAAATCCTGCGGCATTTCGACAATATGGGCGTTGCCGATGAGGTTTTGCCCTTTGTGGCACCCTTCACCGCCTCCCAGCATTATGGCGCGCAAGGCCAGTTGATCCGCCGCATCGATATGGTGCCTGAGCCTTATCCGCTCGGCTATACGCCCAGCATGGTCTTTACCCAGCCCCCGGTGGAACAGGTGCTGCGCCGTCACGCGGACAGTCTGGACACTGTGACCATTGAGCTTGGCACCGAATTGATTGACCTCACGGATACCGGAGACGAGGTTGTTGCAACCTTGCGCACCAGCGACGGAGACGTGCGCAATGTGGCCGCCAAATATGCCATTGGCTGTGATGGCGCTTCCAGCACCGTGCGCCAGCTTGCCGGCATTGTGCTGGAAGATCTGGTGTTTGATGAGCCATGGCTGGTGGTGGATGTGCAGGTGCATGACGAAGCCCTTGCAAAACTGCCGCAAACCTCAGCGCAATTTTGCAATCCGGCGCGGCCAACCAGCTTTATCATTGGCCCGAACAACCATCGCCGCTGGGAAATCATGCTGCTGCCGGGCGAAGATGGCCGCGAGATGGAAAAGCCGGAGAATGTCTGGAAGCTTCTCTCGCCTTGGCTGTCACCGGACGATGGTGATTTGTGGCGCGCAGCCTCCTATCGCTTCCATGCCTTGGTGGCCGATGACTGGCGACGCGGGCGGGTGATCATTGCAGGCGATGCCGCGCATCAGCAACCACCCTTCATCGGCCAAGGCATGTGTCAGGGTCTGCGCGATGTATCCAATCTTGTCTGGAAGCTGGACCGGGTTTTGAAGGGGCAATCGTCGGACACCTTGCTGGATAGCTATACCATTGAGCGCAAGCGCCATGTTCGCACTCTGACGGGCAAGATCAAGGCCATTGGCCAGGTGATCTGCGAGCGCGACCCCACCGCTGCTGCCGAGCGCGATGCGCGCATCATCTCTGAGGGCGGCGGCCAGCCGCTGACGATCACCCGTCAGGAAATCGTGCCGCCGATTGAGGAAGGCTTGATTGCCGCAGAAGGCACACCGGGCCGTGGCCTTTTGTTCCCGCAACCTGCCATCATCACCAATGGCGAAACGGTGCTGATGGACCGCGTGATTGGCAATGGCTGGCGGCTGTTGCTGGATGGCCGGAAAGTCTCGCCGGAAGAGGTTCGTTCGCTCGCACAATCAGCCGAGGGCATCACCGTATGCACCATTGTCCCTGTCGGCTCGCCCTCTGCTGATGGCGTGCTGGAAGAAAAGGATGGTGTTCTGGCCCACTGGTTCGACCGTCATGGCGCCATCGCCGCCCTTGTGCGGCCCGACCACTATGTCTTTGCAGGGGCTGTCGACATCGCTGCCCTTCACCAGCATTTATCCGATCTGCAAACGCGCCTTGCCTGACAGGCGCGGCCACCATTCACCATTTTCATTTCATCGGTTCTGGGAGGAAATCATGACCGAAACCACACCGGGCACCTTGAGACCTTATATGGTCCTGCTGATGCTTTTCCTGTTCCAGACGTTGAATTTTTTCGACAAGCTGGTGTTTGGCCTTTCCGCCGTGCCGATGATGACGGAATTGGGAATTTCGCCCCAGCAATTCGGCCTGATTGGCAGCAGCTTCTTTTTGCTATTCTCGATTTCCGGTGTGCTTGTCGGGCTGTTTGTGATTGGCCGCATTCCGGTGAAATGGATTTTGGTGATCCTTGCTCTGATCTGGTCGATTTCGCAGATTCCGATTTTCTTCAGCAGCTCCATCACGGTTCTGATCGGTTGCCGCATTCTGTTGGGTCTGGGTGAAGGCCCCGGCCTGCCAACGGCGCTGCATGCCTGCCAAAACTGGTTTCATCCGCAAAAGCGCAGCGTGCCAAGCGCCATTGTGGTTCAGGGCATCAGCGTTGGCCTGTTGGCAGGTGGACCGATCCTCACCTATATCATCGTCAATCATGGCTGGCGGTCTGGCTTCCTGTTTTGCGGCGTGATTGGTCTGGTGTGGATTGCCTGCTGGTTGATGGTGGGTGGCGAAGGCCCCTATGCCAAAGAAGATCACAAGAGTGCCGATCAGAAGGGTGCCGTTCTCAGTGATCAAGCGCCTGTGCCAGCCCGCAATCTCTGGCTTGATCCCACTGTCATTGGCGTGATCATCATGTCCACCATGTCCTACTGGATTGTCGGCATGTCGGCCACATGGCTGCCGCCCTTCCTGCAACAAGGGCTTGGTTATTCCCAAGGCCAAACCGGCTCGATTATCTCTGCCGTCTATGTTTTCCAGTCACCGCTCCTGCTGCTTGGCTCATGGGTTGCACAGCGCATGCTGCAAAAGGGTGCCAGCAAGCGCTCCGCTCTTGGCAGTGCTTCCGGCTATGCATTGCTGATCGCAGGACTAGCCCTGGCTGGGTCCGTCTATACCAGCGGTGCCTTGCAGCTGGCGCTGGTGGCCATTGCCTTTGCAGCCCCGAGCCTGACCACGATTTATGGGCCCATCACGCTTGGCGCTATTGCCCCCGCCGTTCAGCGTGGCCGATTGATTGTGGTGATCTATTCCGCCAACGCCATTTCCGGCCTCGCCTCCAATGCGGTAACGGGCGTGATCGTGCAGGCAGCTGGTCCAGATCATCTGACCCAAGGCTATGATAACGCCATGCTGTTTACCGCAGGCATTCTACTGATCGGCGCGGTTGCGGCTTTCGCCCTGATTTTCCCTGAGCGCACCGTTGAGCGTTTTGGCCGGATCACACGCCTTTCCACACGAACACAGGAAGCCTGAGGGCTTCCCACACTCTTATGACAGGAGACGTATAATGAGACTATCCACCGTAACCATTGCCGGAAAAACAACCTGGGGCGTTGTCAAGGGTGATGAATTTCTTGATGTCGGCGCGGTTCTTAAAGCCCGTTATGCTGACCTGAAAGCGGCAGTCACCGCCAATCTTGATGGCGTTGCTGAAGCCACCGCATCAGCGGTGGCAACACCGCTGAGTGCCGTGACCTGGTTGCCGGTGATTGGCAACCCGGACAAAATCCTCTGCGTTGGCCTCAATTATGAAAACCACCGCAAGGAAACCGGACGCACGGAAGTGGAAAACCCCACCATTTTCGCCCGTTATTCCAACAGCCAGACGGGGCACCTCCAGCCGATCATCCGGCCAAAAGTGTCCACGGACCTCGATTATGAAGGCGAGCTGGCCGTGATCATCGGCAAGCCCGGACGCTATATTTCAAAAGACGATGCCATGAGCCACGTTGCAGGCTATGCCTGCTACAATGACGGCAGCGTGCGGGATTTCCAGCGCCATACCCACCAGTTCACACCGGGCAAGAATTTCCCCGACACGGGCGCATTTGGCCCTTGGATGATGACACAGGACGAATTGGGACCGCTGGATGATCTGCGCCTGCAAACCCGCCTGAACGGCACCGTTGTGCAGGACGCCACCTTTGGTCAGATGATTTTCGATATTGCCCGCCAGATCGAATATTGCTCCACCTTCACCCGGCTTGAAGCCGGAGACGTTATCGTCAGCGGCACCCCCGGCGGCGTGGGAGCCAAGCGCAATCCACCCCTGTGGATGAAGCCGGGCGATGTTGTTGAAGTGGAAATCGACAAGCTCGGAATCCTGCGCAATCCGATTGTGGATGAGGCGGTTTAAGCCGCCTCATCCAGAGACATTATCGGGGCTTGTCGCAAACATTTTCGGAGCGCGTGATTATCCCCTGAGCATCCTCGTTTTCACGCTTTGTTAACCTTTTGCAGTCCGAAGAGCCGCGCAAGCAAATCGTTCTGATCGTTGATGGTCCAGCCTCCGGAAAAGCCGAAGCCTTTCCTCAACCACAGCATCGCCTCGAAGCCCGCTATGGTTCGCCGCGCCGTGTTGAAGGATTGGAAGCCGCCGATCTTTGGCATGTTTTTCTTTACCCGGAAATGGTCGCTTTCAATACCTTGCTGGAGATGCTTGGTGACATAATGCACGGGGTCCGGATGGAGAAGCCCATCACCAACCGACGTTTTGATCGTTGAGGGGAAGGTGTTGGCCCCGTCCGTCCCGATCCTGTTCGGCGACAACAAGGGCTCGTCTTTGAGCATCTTGCGGAAGAACCGCTTGGCAGCGTCCAGATCGCGCTTAGCGGTCAGCAGGAAATCCAGCGGATTGCCGTGTTTATCGATGGCTCGATACAGATCGCGCCATTTGCCGCGGATCTTGACGTAGGTCTCATCGATCCGGACCGAGCCGCAATGTGGTCGCCGAAACTGCCGCAGCCGTTTTTCGATTATCGGCGCATAAGCCAATACCCAGCGGTTGATCGTACTATGATCGACCTCGAAGCCGCGCTCAGCGAACATTTCCTCCAGGTCGCGGTAGCTAAGCGGGTAACGCAAGTACCAGGCAACTGCCTGTACAATCAGCCAAGCCTCGAAATGCCTGCCTTTGAAATCATCTTTCGACTGGCGCTTCAGCTTCTCGGCAATGGTATTCAGAATCATGGCTCGCTCCGCAACTTTCGGAGCGGCAAATTCCATACCTATGGTCAACATGCGGTTAAGCCCGAAAATTTGCGACTAGCCCTGCAAAACGTTGAAATTTGGATCCTTGCACCAACTCCCTTGTGTGGAAGTATTGTAGCTCAGGTGTCGATCCGAAATGCGAACGTCAGTTGGCCATAAAGTTAGTGTTCTCGCCAGCCCAGAGAGGAAAATTCTGAATCGATTGGATATTTGTAACATGTTTTGTACAGTCCGTTTTTTTACCGATTAGCATACATGTGAGTTCACGCTGAAGCGCGACCTGCGTGGCTTTCAAGCTAGCTGGCATGTCGCGTCTACGCGAGTAGTTTCTTGCGGAAGACCTCAGCCGGCGTTCGGTAGCCGAGGCATTTACGCGGTGTCTGATTGAGTTGATTGCAGATCTCAATCAGATCGGTGTCGGCTACGGACAACGGATCGACGTCTCTCGAAAGCCATTTCCGCGCTCGCCTATTTGTATTTTCGACCGTTCCTTTCTGCCAGGGCGACTGAGGGTCACAAAACCATGGTTGCGTGCCTATGCCTGCCTGAAGGTACGGCCAGTCAGTGAATTCTGTCCCTCGGTCGAATGTCATTGATCGGCGGGCGAGGTGAGGGAGGCTCCTCAACGCCTGGATGATGCCATCCATGACCGGGCGGGACTGGCGATCATTGTTGCGCAACAAGATCGTAAAGCGGCTCACCCGCTCAACAAGCGATGTCACATTGGCCTTGCCGAACTTCTTGCGGAACTGGATCAGATCGCATTCCCAATGCCCGAACTGCTTGCGATCAGCAACGACATTCGGACGATGCAGAATGTTGAGTTCCGGGCCAAACCTTTGACCATGCTTACGTCTTGCATGTCGTGGTCGTCGCTTAGCTCGATGCTCCGGCAGGTGACGCCACAGCTTGATGGCATGACCGTCGGCCGAGTATGCGAACTTGTAGATTGTCTCGTGACTGACAAAGATCGGATGCTGTTCCAGCCGCATGCGACCGGCGATCTGCTGGGGCGACCAACCATGCATGATCCGGTCGATCACGGACTGCCTCACATTCGAAAACCGCGCCAGCTTCCGCAGCTTGGCCCGCCGTTCGCAAGCCATGTCATGCGCCGTGACGCAGTAATAGCCATTGAGGTCCGGGACCACCTCATCGATGAACGTATTCCGCTTGATTTCACGAAAGATCGTCGAGCGATGGCGACCGAGTGTCTCGGCGATCATCTCAATACTTTGGCCCGCCATACGCCAGCGAGCGATCTTACGGCGTTCGTCCAAGTCGATATGGGAGTAAGTGCGTTTCATTGCGCTTTCCTTGCAAACGATAAACCTTTGTTATCTATTGCAAGTCGCACTTCATCCTTGAACCCACCACATGCACAATTTACCTCAAAGCGGTTGGTTGAAAAATCTGCGAAAATTCTGAACCGGATACCTTTGAGTTTTATTTAAATTCCATAACTCTTCTGCTTTTTGAAAGGCCGAATATAACCAAAATCATTCGCAGTTTATTTAGACATCTTTCGCAAAGTTTTGCAAGTTAGACAGTTTTATTTTTAATGATCGTTATGCCTTACTTAATCCCTGCAATAAGTTATTTCTGTCTGCGAAGATGTGGATGCCGCCGTTACGCTGCCATGACCATTACACCGAAATTGATCTTTATTTTTAGGCACGGTCTCAGGGCATAATAGTGTGATAAGATGTGGCGTCGTTCAAGAGGTTCGCCTATTGCGATAACTCGGGTGTTAATTGGCGCAGATATTGCTGCTGAAGCAAGAAGTTTGAGCCGTTGGTGAGGCGGTCACTGGCGTCGGGTGGCAATGGAAGACTTAGTGTCTTACGCTCTGAGGCCCCATTGGGAGTCGGGGTCGGAGAACCTGTCTTCCCTCTGGTCGATTTACTACCAGGAACCCGGACAACGGGTGTAGTGGATGACGGTTTGTCGACCATGTAAACGGGCACGGGCTTCGGCAGTGGGTCTTTTGCAACCGGTGTGAAGGTCACGCCAATGATGTTATCAATCACCCCGTAGCCGCCAATAGCTGGGCTGCTGTTCCCAAGCGGAACGTACCAGCCAGCAGTAACGCCTGCTTGCAGTTTTGCCTTGTATTCCTTGCTATATCCAATGGTTTTTGGCAAAACCTTGAGGCTTCCGGTATTCGGCAACGCACTGGCCAGAAATTGTTCAATGCCAAAAAATCCTCCTGCGAATGCAGAATGTGGAACGCCTTCTTTCAAAGGCTTACCCTTTTCAATGCAAACGAGATCGCGGTTGGCTTGTTTCTTGCCGTCCTTCACAACGAAGGTTTGATTGCCGCTTGCATTTACGATGGGGTTCCCTTGAGCATCACGCACAGGCTCAAAAAGCGCGCTTACACGCAGTTGGTACTCGTTTTTAGCGAGATGGTTTCCATACTGTTCGTAATTAATGCCGCCCGGTGATGCGCCCGTGCCGCCCGCGAGCCACTGGAAATAGTCATCGCCCTTGCGGCTCTTGTGGCTTCCGCCGAAACCAATCTGGCTGTCTAAAGTCGAAGATGGGGAAATCGATATGTTAATCGCCCACTGGTCAAGTTTAGCCCATTCGAACTTAGGACTGTCTTCCAGGTCGGATATGGCTAGGAATGTCTCGCATTCGACTTGGTTCACGATGTTGTTATAAGAAAATGCCCGCTCCGACTGTGGAGATGGAATAGTTACACACCCCGCTAAACCGAAGAGTGGAATCCCCGCTGCAAAGATATACTTCATATCACTTGACCCCCGCCCGTTAACGTCATGTTAACTAGGATAGACAGCAATAAACAAATACCTGTTGCTATAGCACAACGTCTACGAAAATTGTCGTTTCTTTTATTTATAATATCGTATCGCTGGCATCAGGGCTGTCTAACCAAATCTTTCCTTGAAAAGTTGTACAATTTAAAGACTTCGGGAATAATTTTAGCACAAGTATTTTTAAATTAAAAGATGTCTAGCTATTTCAATTTTTTAGACTGGCGTAGATGCTCTCTACCTTGTGATAAAACATCAGGATCATCTACGTCTTTGTCGTGGCTAAAGGCAGCGCGTGAAAATTCCGCTCAGACCGATGGTGGTAAGGTTACGTGGATTTCACAGGGGGATAAGCTTGGGAAACACTTGTAGCCGTCAAAACACGTCTTGCCGGCACATTGGCCGAGCATGGGGTTCAGCTGGATACGGGATCCGAAATTCCCGAGGGGGGCAAGCGGGATCGGAACTTGTCATTGTCACAGTTCATGGCGGTCTTGGCTCCGATAATATACTTATCGACGGTTAGAGCACCAATCTGCAGTCATGCCATGTGAGGAACGGTAATATCCTTATAGAGTTCGTATAGAAAATAATTTACCATGATTTCAATGGCTTACGATATTGCAAAAATCAGCATGACAGCATTGCTGGAGCCGGCATTCCGCGCCGGTATCGCCTTGGCGCGTCTGGACGAGCGGATCGTCCGTTCGCCGGTGGGTCAGGGATGGATCCAGCGCACCCATTTTACCGACGCCTGTGCCTCGCTGTGGATCGACGGCGAACTCGTCCATATCGAGGATCTCGCCCTCCACGATCATACCCGAGATATTCGCACACCGACCCATGAGCTGACAATCGCCCGCGACATCCTGCGCACCCGCCGGCGCATTGTCTCTCAGCCATCTGGCTGGGCGCTCTCTGCCGACGACGGCCGGAGTTATTCGGCCGGCGCTCGCGATCGCCGCGGCAGGGGAGGGGGAAGATGTCGATGACGTCGAAAATCTCCTCGGCGTGGACTACGCCGCCATCGATGCGGTACTTGCCCGATCGGAGGCCGCGATCGAAAACGCATCGAGGCCCGGCCGCGCCAGTGCGGCAGACAGAGACGCACTGGTCTATGATCTCGACTGGGACGAGGATGCCCGGCTGGAGGAATGGCGCGGCGTGCTGCGCCAAGTCGAAAATCTGCCGGTGGTGATGCAGGCGATCGTTGCCCTCGATGCCTGGAACGAACTCTCCGTCCTTCAGAACGCGCCCTGGCTCGGCCGGTTGCTGGCCGCTTCGATCCTGCGCCGGGCGGGCATCACGTCAGGTGCCCATCTCGCGGCCATCAACCTTGGCCTCAAAACCATTCCGGTCGATCGGCGCCGGCATTGCGATCGCGAAAGAAATCCCAGTCTCCAACTGCTCGAAACTTCTGGCAGCAAAGGTTAAGGAGCCATGTCATAGTCAGATCGTTTGATATTATTGGGGAGGAGGTCACGCAATTCAATTTTGACAGCAAGCTGTAGATCCTTTTCTTGCCCGTCTTCGAACCGGCATGTAACTATGATCCGCGCCTTGTCATCGTTTGTCGCGTGCTTGAGAACCTCGGTATAATCCTCCCTAGCGTCGAAATGGACTTCGAAATCCAGGACATGCGGGGGCCCCTGACGGTTGATCCAGCCGTTCGCTGCGTGAACCTCCACAAAATATCCATTAGGACGGACTCTTGCTGGAAGCAGTGAGATAACGTTGTCAGAATCTGGCTCATGGAAAAGTAAGGAAACTGGCGTGGGGGGCGTGATGTGGGACGCTTCGATCTTAATGCGCCTGATTGAGAACAAGCGTCTATTCCAGTTCACTATTCTGAACACGGCTCGGGCACCTGACATCGCCGCCAAGTACATCTCCAAGGTCGGAATGCCGTCGCCGATGATAAATGCAGTCTGCTTCCGTTGCTCTTCAAGCTGATGGTAAACGTAGTATGCTGCGACTATTGCTACTACCAGTCCTGCCCACCCAGAGGTAGCAGAAAGCCAGTCCTGCAATGTGCATTGAGTGGTTTCACAGATATTCATTTCGGTGTCCTGGAAATTATGTAGTAGTTTCGTAGTACAGGCTTTGCAGCTCGGATGCAGATAATATCATCGATCTCTGGAGCACATGCTTGCCCTACTCGAAAACTTGCATGATTGTAATCTGGAGTCGAGTCAGTGCTGCCGGGGCTTCGCTACGAACGGAAATAATTTTCATATCTACCATGTGGCAGCATTACCTGCGCGCGTTTATGCGGCGAGCGGGAGATGTAACTGATACCAAGGCATCCGGTTGGTCTTGCGACTGCGGGTCTCGATCGCTCCTTCAGCGATGATCTCGTTGGCTGGGCTCTTCCGATGCGCCGCTTCACGAGAGTGTAGTCCACAGGCTCTCGCAAGACAAGGTTCCGCATTGCGAAGAGTTCAAGACTTTTCGTCCGCTCGCTTTGAGAGGGCATCGGGATGCGTCGCATTTCTACAACGAGAACTGAGGAACTATCGCCCCAGCGCTAATTAAAATCAGGTAATTTGGGTTCCGGTACAGTTACTGTTCCAAGAGCTTTACCGTATTCAGAGCCAAAGGAACTGAGCGTCTGTGTGACCGCGCCGAGCCACGCCTCTATCGAACTATCGAGTTTCGCCACAAGAGCCGGCGTTAGTTTCCCGCTCGTAGCTTCGATGGCGATCATGTGAACCGTTTGATCGATGCGCAGCTCCAATGCTCGCATAGACCATTTGGCGGCGAACATTGACGAAGCTCGCTGTCCTGCCCCCAGCGCATTTGCCGCAGATGCTAGGATCGCTGCAACGGTTCCAGCAAGCACGACCGTAACGGCGAGTACAACGTTGCCTTCCGCTGGTGCCAGTCGAAAGGCTGTGTTTCAGCGGGGTCGTTGACCCCACTACAGGCGTCGAACGGTGACCCCAGCCATTCTACCGAAAGGTCAAGTCAGGCAGCAGGTTAGCGTACGCCGACTGGTGTCATTCTTCGGCGCCGAAAGGGGTCAAAGTTCTGAGCGCAATCACACAAAGAATACCGAAGCGGATGGACACTATTTTTTCTCCTGTCTTGACCCCGAGACCATGACAGGAAATGATTTGGCATGAATGCCAATTATCCCTCGTTTCATGCCAAACGCCATGCTGATGCCAACCGCCATTTCGCGCCGGATTGAAATCCTTGTCTTTCCAGATGCCCAGGTTCTCGATGCGACAGGTCCTGCACAGGTCTTCGCATCGGCCAATGAGATGGCGCGCAGAAGCGCCCACCACGAAAAGGGCCCCCTCTACGATATCGCCTTGGTTGCGGAAATGGCGGAGGTGACCTGCAATTCGGGGATCGCGCTGCGGTGTGGGCTCCTCTCGGAAGACCGGCCGGCGCCTGACACCGCAATCGCTGTCGGTGGCAGCGGGGTCAATGCCGCATGCAGCCGTCCGGTCTTGATCGACTGGGTTCGTGACCGTGCGCTGCATGCCCGGCGCATGGCGTCGGTCTGCAGCGGTGCGTTTTTGCTGGCGGAGGCCGGCTTGCTGGATGGCCGCCGCGCCGTGACGCATTGGCATCGCTATGACGAATTCGCCGGGCGGTTTCCGCAGGTTCGCCTCGAACGAGACCCGATCTTTCTGCGCGATGGTAAGATCTGGTCCTCGGCGGGCGTGACGGCCGGGATAGACCTCGCTTTGGCGATGGTTGAAGAGGATCACGGCCGCACACTTGCGCTCGCCGTCGCCCGCGAACTGGTGGTTTTTCTCAAGCGACCCGGCGGCCAGTCGCAATTCAGCGCGCCGCTGAGACTCCAGACCGCCGACGACAGGTTCGCCGATCTTCACGCCTGGATCTCGGCCAATCTGACCCGTTCGCTGACGCTACATACGCTGGCGGATCGGGCGGGAATGAGCCTTCGATCTTTCGCCCGCCATTACCGACAACGGACAGGCCGCACACCCGCCGACGCAGTTGAGATCATCCGGTTGGAACGGGCGCAAGGGCTGCTGGAGACCGGATCTTCCGTCGAAGCTACCGCTCGCAAATGCGGTTTCGGCTCCACGGAGACCATGCGGCGGGTGTTTCAGCGCAGATTGGGCGTTGGGCCCAAGGACTGGCAGGAGCGGTTTCACGAGTGAGGACACTCAGCTTGGCACCCTCGAAGTGGGCAACCGGCATCCATCGGATCAATCTGAAAGCAGACATTTGCAAGTATGATGCCTCGAATGAATGCGAACTCGACGACGAGTGAGCTATAGAGAAGTCGTCGTACAATCGGTGGGTTTATTGGAACGGTGACGAGCCAGATCGACGTGAAGCGCTTTTTAAGGATGCCATCGCGACGCTCTGGGCGCCTGCTTTTAGCGTTTTCGCTTCCTGCCGCCGGTCTCCTGCCGGCCCCATTCCGGACACGCAACTTCTTGGGCTGGCTGGGCTTCAGCACCATCTTAAATGTCGAAGGTGGCGCGGTTCACATCCGTTCAAAGCGTTAAAACGGTATGAGATGCGCTGCCTCGATCTGCTACGGACAAAAGGACCGGGCCAGCGGAGGCTTGAGTTTGCCGGTCACTTAGCAGTGGCGACAGGCCCGCCGTCGGATTTCAGTACAAGATTTAGCCTGTAACCAAGTGCGTCAGCTACTTTTGCGATCGTCCCAAACTCTGGGTTGCCATCCCCACTCAATGCCCGGTAGAGAGCAGGTCGGGTAAGCCCGGTGTTCCGAGAAAGATCCGACATGCCGCGCGCGCGCGCAACAACACCGAGAGCGCGAGCGATATGGTTTGCGTCGCCATCTTCGCTGGCAGCTAAAAGATATTCCGTAATAGCTTCCTCACTTCCAAGGAACTCGGCGGAGTCGTACTCAAATGTCTCAAGTGGCATGCGGTCACTCCTTCAATTGCTGCGCTAGCTTTTTGGCCAATCGAATGTCTTTGTCTTGGGTACTCTTGTCGCCGCCACAGAGAAGAACATAAACGACCGATCCGTCCCGGACAAAATAGACCCGATAGCCGGGCCCGTAGTCAATGCGGAGTTCGCTCACGCCGCCGCCCACCGGCTTTACATCGCCAGGATTTCCTGCGGCTAGGCGATCAATACGGTCTGCAATTCGAGCTCGGGTGCGGAAGTCTTTTAGCTTTTTGATCCAGTCCGCATAATCACGGGTGCGTCTAATCGTGAACATCACATTATGTAACCCATAAGGGACAAAACATCAAGTCTGTGGTGCTCTGCCGCGCATAAATATTCGAGAATCTTTATTGTGCATGTGGCCAGCTATAAGATTGTCGTCGGTTCACATCCGTTCAAGGCGGCACATCCCCTTAGCTCCCAAGCTGTTCTCCCCGAGTCGCCTCTTATCGGTTGTCTATGCACTCACTGCATTAGTTTGAAGGATCGTTTGGGGCGTGGGCATGGCCATGACGTGCCAGTCCGGCTAAGGCGACGGACCAGTCATCGGCTCCGAGGCCCATTGTCGCCGCGCGAGACAGTTGTTCACGCAATGCCGCAAGGATGCCCGTCTTTGCTGTATCGTTCCCGGCGACCGCGGCGAGCAGTTCCATATCCTTCATTGGCAAAGCTAGTCCGGTCGGAGGGAGCGGCCGAGTGCCGGTGACAGAGGGAGCGTAATTTTTGTAGATCGGGCAGGAAAACAGCGTTTTGGTCATCAAGGACATGAAGGCGTCAGCATCAGCTCCTTGCATGTTAAGAATAGCCGTTGCCTCCGCCATGGCTGCGACTGCTGCGCCAATGAGATAGTTGCCACAGAGCTTTGCAACATTGGCCTGACGGGGTTCCTGACCAATCGGCCAGAGACGGCCGAAGGTTTCGAGATAGGGACGGGCCCTTTCAATGAGTTCAGCATTCCCTGCCACGCAGATATTGGCCGCCTGTAGTTGTACGGCCTCCGGTCTGCCAAACAGCGGTGCCGACAGATATCCAACACCCGCAACCGCGTGCAACCTTGCGAGGTCATCTGCAAGATCGGGGCTGAGCGTCGACAGGCAAACGTGCAGGGTCTGTGGCGCCGCCTGAGAAATGAGTTCGGATGTCATGGTCGCTAGAACGGCTTGGTCATCGAAAAGAGCTGAGATGACCAGATCGGAAGCGAAAGCATCGCTCAGGTCTTTTGCTGCCGTTGCGCCCAGTTCGACCGCTCTGTCGACTGCAGCCTGCGAACGGTTCCAGACCTTTACTTCCCCGAGCGATAGAAGATGCGGAACGATCTCCGATCCTATTTTTCCAAGGCCAATAACTGAAACTGACATCTGCTTTCTCCTTTGCAGGAAATCCATAGACATGCCATCAAGCTGTTACTATATGACTTTTATGCTGTTACTGTCGTAATAGACTAACAGGAGTGTACGATGGCGTCTGATCGATTGGCACGCGTTGCGGAGCGCCACGCGTTGTCCGAATTTGCTCGACACTGCCGACAACATGCCTCTCCGGAAGACCTTGGGATCGCCATAGGCCCGCGAAGACGCACGAAGGGCCTTCGCCGCGAGGAGGTCGCGACGTTGGCGGGTGTTGGCCTAACATGGTACACTTGGTTCGAGCAGGGACGAGACATTCAGGTCTCTGACGATTTTCTCGCTCGCCTCGTACGCGGCTTGAGGCTTGACCGCGCACAACAGGAACATCTTTACGCCCTCGCGGGCCGAAATCTTAAAACAAGTTCGGCAGAGCAGTCGGCTTTGCCTTTGGGCCTCGTGAACATGATCAACGGCTTGCCGGACCCGGCTTACATTCTCAACAGGCGATGGGATGTACTGGCATCCAATAGCGCCGCCGCCGCACTTTTTTCCGGTTTCACAGAAGAAAATCCGAACATGCTTCGCGTCGTATTTTTTTCCGATGAGTACCGGGAGCGCGTGCGAGACTGGCAATCTATGGCGAGGCTGATGTTTTTGAAGGCCCGCCACGATTATCTAACGGGTGGCAAGGACCCCATTCTTCGCGCTCTTCTGGATAACATCACGAACAATTTTCCCATTACTAGGGATTGGTGGACCGACCCGGAGGTCGTGCGAACTGGCGACAGCGAGAAGGAATTGTACGACCCTCTAAAGGGTTGGCAACATTACCAGCTCAATGTGCTCGTTTACGAGGATCGGCCCGACATTCGGGTGGTTGTCTACGGACAGATCACGCCGGTCTCTGTCGATAAGAATGCAGACCAAATACGGCTGAGCGTTTAAGGCGAAAGAGATCGTCTTTACGCTGAAACATCTTCTGGATGTAGCCAGCTCTGCGCACGCTCGTCTTGGGCATCATCTTGAAACTGCCCCCAAGCCATGAGCGCTGAGAACACCGGTTCCAAGCCTAGTCCCTCATCTGTCAGTCTATATTCTACTTTCGGAGGGATTTGGTGATGTACAGTCCGAAGCACGACCCCGTCCTCTTCGAGCTCCCGAAGATGCTGTAAGCATCTTTTGCGAGACGTTAGGTGTCGCGCGTTGTCGCCTGTGTGTAGGCCGCCATTAGGAGGCTTCGCTGAAACAAGTTACGTGGTGTCGAAAAACGTGTCTTTTGCACCACGCGAGAATTCCCATTTTCCTGTCGGGGGGCGTTTGCAGAAAACTCATTTGGGAACAGATTTTGGGAAAACGGCACTTGCCGTTCGCGTGGCGCCGGATCCGCTGGACTAACTTCCGTTCTATGTTCTCTTTTGGGAAGGCGGCCGCTGCCATCGTCGCCCTTTCAGTAAGGGGTCAGAGCAAGAACTGCTCAAAATCATACGCTAACCGTGAACAAACAACGAACTTCAGGCTGCCCGCGCTATAGCGGTTGAAGTTCTCAGCGGCCTGAAACCACTATCCGCGAAGCTTGGCGGCTCGTCCCATGTATAGATACCTGTCAAATTGATATGTTCCCAACTCAACGGTGAAACATGCTTGAGCATATCATTCGGAATGATGCGGCGTTTCTGACGGAGGTGCTGCACAGCTCGGCTGAGATAAATGGTGTTCCAGTGGACGATTGCGCTGACGACGAGATTGAGGCCGGACGCCCGAAACGCCTGACTTTCAAACGAACGGTCACGAATTTCACCACGCTCGTGGAAAAAGACGGCCCGCTTGAGTTTGTGGGCAGCCTCACCCTTGTTCAATCCCGCTTGACAACGCCGCCGTAACGCCGGGCCGGAATACCATTCAATCATGAATAGCGACCGCTCAAGCCGCCCCAGCTCTCGCAGTGCCTTCGCGAGCTGGCTCGGGTTGGGCGAGGCCGCTAGTTTTTTCAGAATTGCCGAGGGAGCAACCATCTTCATTTTAATCGAAGCGGCCAAATGCAGTAGATCGTCCCAATGGGCCAGAGTCAGATCGCCGTTAATTGGCGCACCAATATGGCCCTCCAGTCCTGAATAGATGTCCGGTTTCTCAAACGTATGGAATTTCCGATCGTTAAGATTGCGCAGTCGAGGCGAGAACCGTTTATCGAGCAGGGCGAACAACGCAAAGACGTTGTCGCTGGCACCACCGGTATCGGTAAAATGCTCTTTAATCTCGAGTGCCGTCTCATGATCGAACAGGCCGTCGAGTACATAGGCTGCCTCGCTTTCAGTTGGACTGATCGGCAGGATGCTGAAATAACCATACTGGTCGGAGAGATGGCTGTAGAACTTGATGCCGGGCTCGCTACCATAGTGCAGGTTAATATCGGCGCGCTTGGCGGCACGGTCACTCGCTCGGAAGAATTGGCCATCAGACGATGCCGTCGCACCATTACCCCATAGCTGAGCGTGGGGATGGCGGGAATGGGCATCGGAAATACAGGCCTGGGCTGTTCGATACGTTTCAGCACGCGCATGAAACATCCGCATCCAGCTGATCTGATGAGCGCTGATTCCCTTCGACGCTATCGCCATCCGTTTGGGCCCGAGATTGGTGCCATCGGCGAGAACGCCGGCCAACATCGCTGAACTATTACGCGGAGGATCGCCGGTGCGCACATGCGTAAATTGATCGGCAAACCTGGTCCATTCATGAACCTCTTTGAGTAAATCCGGAACTTCGACGAGTGGATACATACCGCTCAATTCCCAATTCAATTCTTCTGCCTCTGCGGGTATTTCGCTCGAGAGAGGTGTGACGAGCAACTTGCCGTGTTCTAGGCGGACACCGTCAAGTTTTCCGTTTCGGGCACGATAGGCGAGCTGCTGGAGATTGAAGTCGAGAGCTTGGGCCGCCTCAGAAAGGTAGGCAGCGCCATCGCTCTGGACGCCAAGTCCAAGGTCACCGTCTTCCTTAAGTGTTCTAAATGCTGGCATTGGCATTAGGAGTTCATCCATGGGCCGATATGATTTACTACCTTCTACCCAGACGTCCGCGGAACGTAATCTGTCTCGCAATACGGCTAAGGTTGCGATCTCGTAGAGACGGCGGTCAGGTTTGTCCTGCCGAGAGATCAGCTTGCGCGTCTGCTCCCGCAGATGGCCGACTGGAAACCGAGTGGGCAGCCCCCGCCGCCCGTCGTTAGAAAGCAACTTCAGCATGTCGAGCGCAGCAAGCAGGGGATCATGCCGGCGTGATGAGCGAAAAGTGAAGGCTTGCAGGAACATGGGGGCATATTTGCGCACGCCGCCATAGCGCTCGACCGCCAGCAAGAGCGGGTCTGGATCAGCGTCCTCGACCATCGCTTCAACAAGAGGCTTTGCCTGCAGCAATTTGTGCCATCCCACCTGCCGGTCGATCGTGTCCAATGCATCCGCCCCGGTCTGGTCGGCGATAACGAGCGCGCGCAGCGTGTCTCTAAACAGCCTGAGCGCCTTTGCCGTTTCATGATGCGCGTCGGTGCGGCGCTGCTTTTTTCTGTTGTTTGCCTGAGAAAACAAACGCCCTATCAGTTTGCAGAACATTGTTACCGCATCATCGGTCAGCTTCTGTATGAGTTTGATAAGCTGGGAGACGATAGTTGCCCGACGGCGTGCGGTATTGAAGTCGGCGATAAGCCACGCCGGTGTAACGTCTCCTTCGCGAACCATTTGGTTCCAGCGTTCCGGATGAATTCGGCTCTGAAGCTGAGGATCGATCTCCAAGGATCGGATGAACGCCAGTCTCTCCATCAATCCGTCGAGGTTATCACCGCTTGGCCCATCGGGGGCAGACCTAATCCAATGAAAGCGAGTGTGCTCAATCTTCGGATCTACCTTAAGAAGATTGTCGAGATTGACCAAACGCGCTTCGGAGAAACCCGCCAACAATGCCGCTTCTGCTCGGCGGCGAGCAACAGCGCGTGCAGCAAGCCCAAGCCTTTCGATCACGTCCTCCGCAGGCAGCAAAACATTGCGCTCGCGAAACGCTGCTACAATCGCGTTAACGATGGTAACGCCCTTATCTGTTGCCGCAGCCACCTCAATGGCGGCCGATAGTGCCATCCGTCGATCTTCAGAAGTCGGCGTTCGCATTCCCAGATAGCTCAACAGAAAGGCGACATGCTCCATCCGTGTCGGTTGGCGGCGCGCATAAAGATTGAACTCGTGTGGTTCAATATCGAGTTGTCGAGCAATGAACCCGAGTGTTGCCAGGGGTAGGCTCTCCCCCGACATCAATGTTCGCCCGGGATAGCGCATGAGACAGAGTTGGACGGCGAAGCCGAGTTGGTTGGGCGGCCGGCGGCGGGGGTCTGAATCTCAAGCCGATCGGAAAGGGATAGCGTGTAGTGCCGGATTAAACCATCGTCGCTGGTCGGCACTCCGAAAACCGCTCGTCTCTCATCACTTTTAAGGAGCTTTCTGCGACCCATCACTGGTCTCCTGAAATCAAACGTGTTCAGGGAACATGAAAATGGATCGAGAAGAATTGGCAAATGGATTCCAAGGGCACCATTGCTGTCAAATGCAGGTTCTTAATACGTTCATGGCTACCGTATGATTTTGAACAGTTCTTGTGCCAGTCCCAGAAGGCATCCCTCGTTGGGAGGAATATCACCCGCTCAATTCGAACAACAAACCGCCGAAACGAGATAACGAGGCGGAAATAAAACGGGACAAGTCCAGATGATTATTGTTCTCAATTCGTGCCCTGGGCGGATCGCATGCCTCGATTGGCGATATATTACCGCGCTGTCGACATACCAGAGGGAAGGGTCCGACTGCGAACGAAATGGTACTGCTGTAGCAGTGCTCGATGATTGATAGGGAGCCAAGAGCGGAAGGCAGCTTTTGGGTCCGGCTCAAAAATTGTGGCTAAAGTGAACGCCCTCCACAAATGTTGGCGAGAGACGTGAATTTCCGGCGAAAATTGCTGGCTCCGTAAGTCGACCTCAAATCTCAGTTCTTGCCGTCCGCTTGACAGCTGACGCCATCATGGACGCCAGAATGGTATAGACGAAACATCCAAGTGCTTGCCTCTCAAGCGAAACACCAGAATCGATCAGGAAGCCCATGATAATCGGCGAGGCACCACTAGCAACGACTGTACCCGCCTCAACTAAGGAGCGCACCCTAGCCAATTCCAATGGACCAAACAAGTTGACCCACAAGGCGGTGGCGAGGGTCGAAGCAAGTGCCATTGAGGTTGCCATAAGCAGCATGTAGACAGGCGCGATCCACGGAGTCCTTATGCACCCGAGCAACAGCATGGCCAGTGCCTGCGGCAAGAGGAAAAACGGTAGAAGTCTCCTGGGGCCGACCTTGTCGATGATCGGCCCGACGACGACAGAAGCAATCGCTTGCGCAATCGCAAACACAGCGAAATTGGCAGCAACTGTTGCAACGTCCCATTCCTTCTGGTCGGCCAGTCGTGCCTGATGAAAGAAAAAGCCGGTGACAATGAACGGTCCAGCCAACACAGCCGGAAGTGTCAGGAGTAGCCGTGCGTCGCGCCAAAGGGCTGGAACTGCTGCAGCATTGTCATCGGAGCGATCTCTCCGGCTTCGGACCGCCTTGTCGCCCTGACGCGGCAAAAACATCAGGGCGACTCCCGCGCCCACGATGACGAAGAGCGCATTCAATCCCCAGGCGGTGCGCCATCCAAGGTGCTCCATCATGGTCACACCACCAAGTGGAAGCAGCCCTTGAGCAACAGAAAGGCCCAGCGCGATGATGCCAAGCGCCTTGCCGGCATCCTGCGGAAATGCACGCGCAGTCGCGGTCAGAGCCGTGTGCGTCATGAGACCCTGACCGCCGAGGCGAAGCAAATAGAAGGCTATAGCCAGCATGAAAAAATTTGCGCTAATCGCCACAAGTAGACAGGCGGTCGCAAGCAGCGACGCAACCGCCCAAGTGAAACGGCGAACAGTCGTGTAGTCTATCAGCCGTCCCGCCCATGTAAGTGTCAAGGCGCTTGCGAAGGTTCCTGCTGCATAGGTTGCCCCGAGCCCCCCATCACTGAGATTGAACGTGTTACGGAAGTGCGATCCTGACACGGACACGAAAACGGTCTGGCCGACGCTAGAGAGCGCCATTAGTAGGGCACCAAAGAGAAGTTGTTGCCAGTTGGCCCTTGCGAAATTGAGATAGCTACGAACCATTTTTGTTTCCAAAGCGAAATGCGTCGGTAATCCCCCGTATTTAACGGGTCCAATCAGTAGAATTTAGGCTGCGATTATCAGTTTTTGCCTCGGCGTGATGCCGCCGATGGCCATATTGGGTCGATCATTGTTGTATGTCCATATGTGGACGGCTCCGACTTGCAAGTGTTTTTTCAGATATTTTGATCAGATCGCTTGCTTCCATATGTGCGGCCTTTTTATGTGGCCGTATGACCACTGGCCAAGATGATTTCCGCAACGTGAGTTCCTAACAAAGCCTCGACCTTATTTGGCCACTGGACATAACGGAGTTTCACACGTCGTGGATCGATCGATCACATCATCTGCTCTTTCCTTGCAAGTTCATAGCATTAGCTCAATGCGGCGGAACTTGTCCTTACCGTGACGGCCAATTCTTTATATTTCATGTGCGTTTCCCGCTGGATGTCGGTATGACTCACCACTTACCATGATCTTCCGTAAGCGGTGTTCCCTTGTCACCTTGACTGAATTGCTTTGATTGATACCTGGGGCTTCAGCATGAGGATAGTAAGGCGGTTTTACGCCAATCCCGTTCATTGAACTGTCGTATGCCCACAGTATGTGCTCGCTCTCGATACGGCTGTGAGTGAGGCACATTGTGATAGAAACCGAGCGTCTTCTGCTGCGACAACCGGGTGCTGCGGTCCTGTCCGACTGGACAGCGTTCCTCTCTGACCCGGAAGTGACACGATTTATCGGCGGCCCTTAGGATGCCCCTGTGGCGTGGAGCGTCCAAGGATACAGCAATTTTTCAGTAATCGAGAAGGCAACTGGTCGCTGGGTAGGCCGCGCTGGCGCGTGGTCCCCTCCCGGCTGGCCTGGTCAAGAGATCGGCTGGGCATTTAGCCGCGATGTTTGGGGCAAGGGATACGCCACCGAGGCGGCAACCCGCTGCCTGAACTGGACTTTTTAAGCGCTTGGTTGGACCGAAGCGATTCACGTCATTCACCCTGACAATGCCGCCTCCATTGCCGTTGCGAGAAGGATTGGAGCCGTTCTCCGCGCATCCGATACTATGGAGAAAAATCTGATCTTTGTCAGCACCAAGGAAACCTTCGCTCTTCGGGAACGGCATAGCCAAAGCCGATGAACGCAATGGACAATTGCGAGCGTTGCGGCTGTATTTACCTCCTTTGAAAGTTCCACGACAGTAGCTCATCGATCCGGCTCTCCTTGTGGCCGTTGACTATGGCGGTGAGCGTGCTGGTCAGATACACCTGAGGATCGACGGCATTGAGTTTGCACGTTTCGACAAGCGAAGCGATGGTAGCCCAGTTCTCGGCTCCGGCATCATGACCTGCAAATAATGCGTTCTTCCGATTGAGGGCTATCGGTCTGATTGTGCGCTCAACGCTGTTGTCGATCTCGACGCGGCCATCGGTCAGGAAGAGCTTCAGGCCATCCCAGTATTTGGCAATGTAGGCCAAAGCCTCGCCGAGTGGGGACTTCGTTGCGACACGGGCACGGTGATGGACAAGCCAGGCCTGCATGTCGGCGACCATTGGCGCTGACCGCTCCTGTCGCCCAGCCAAGCGAGCCTTCGGATTAAGGCCCCGAAGTTCGGCTTCGATGCGATACAGTTCGCCGATGCGCTTGACGCCGTCCTCGGCAATCGGTGCTGCGCCGTTGCGGGTAATCTCCACCAGTTTGCGCCGGGCATGCGCCCAGCAATAGGCAAGCTGGATGTCAGACAGACACGCTCAGGTGCGATCAGCCCGTTGTATCCAGCATATCCATCCACCTGCAGGATGCCTGAGATACCTTGCAATATCCGTTCGGCATGAACGCCACCGCGACTAGGCGCGTAGGTGAAGGCGACACCGGGCGGAGCACCCCCGCCCCAAGGACGATCATCTCTCGCCAGCGCCCAGAAGTATCCGGTTTTGGTCTTACGGGAGCCGGGATCGAGGACCGGAGCACGAGTCTCGTCCATGAAGAGCTTGGTCGAGCGCTTCAGGTCTGCGACTAGCGCATCGAAGACGGGCCGCAGTTCGTAGGCTGCCCGACCGACCCAGTCGGCGAGCGTGGAGCGGTCGAGATCAATGCCCTGACGGCTCATTATCTGGGCCTGGCGGTAAATCGGAAGATGATCGGCATATTTGGAAACCAGAACGTGGGCGACGGTGGCTTCCGTCGGCAGCCCTGCCTGGATCAGCCGTGCTGGTGCCGGAGCCTGAACGACACCGTCGGTGCAGGCACGGCAGGCATATTTGGGACGATGCGTGACGATGACGCGGAACTGTACCGGGACCACGTCCAACCGCTCTGATACGTCCTCACCAATACAATGCAGGCAACCACCGCAGGCGCAGATCAGGCTTTCCGGCTCGATGACCTCCTCCACACGAGGAAGATGCTTTGGAAGGGAGCCGCGATTAATCCCGCGTGGTTTGGCAATCCTGTTCCCAACAGGAGCGTCCGCCTCATCCTCGGCATGGATCGCGGCTATCGCCGTCTCCAGGTCTTCCAGTGCCAGATCGAACTGGTCGGGATCAGTCTTCTCGGACTTGCGTCCGAAGGCTGCCTGCTTGAATGCTGCGACCAGCTTCTCTAGCCGCTCTATCCGTTCGTCCTTACGAGCGATGTGCTCGTCCATGTTGACTATCGCCATGTCCTTGGCCAACTCGCGCACCTGGGCAGCGATCAGCATCGCCTTCAGGGCAGCAACATCATCAGGAAGATCGGCGGTATCAAGCATGGCCGAAGCTACCAAATCCCGAGCCGATTTGCCCTCGGAATTTGCCGTGCTGAGTCATCGTGCCGCAGCTATTCAATGGCCTCCGGCGTCCTCGTCTGGATGGCATGAACCCGCCGCCAATCAAGTCCCGCAAACAGGGCGTCGAACTGGGCGTGGGTGAGCTTCATCAATCCATCCTTGATGCCTGGCCAAATGAACATGTGCTCTTCCAGCCGTTTGTAGGCCATGACGATCCCGGAGCCATCCCAGTAGATCAGCTTCAACCGATCCGCCTTGCGGGACCGGAACACGAAGACCGTTCCGGTGAACGGGTCCTTGTGCAGTTCGTTCTTTACCAGCGCCGCCAATCCGTCATGACCTTTACGGAAATCCACGGGCTTGGTCGCCACCATGATCCGCACGCGGTTCGATGGAAAGATCATGTCGCCGCCGCCAGGGCACGCGCGATGGCGGCGATCCGGGCGGCTGATGCCCCTTCCTCAAGACGGATCGTCACTGGGCCAAGAACAATCTCAGGGCGACTAACCGTTTTAGGCGGCGGTTCCGAAACTGGCGGATCGACGATCACCGCCGCGAACTCTACCGCATCCTCCGGTGCGGGCAAGATCAGCTTGCCCTGCCGCGTCATTGTCCGTCAGGTTGAAAGGCTGTTCGCTCGCAATCCATAGCGCTGCGCAACTTCATTGACTGTCGTGCCAGGCCTCAAGCTTTCCGAAACAATCTTCGCCTTGACCTCATCAGGCCAATGTCGGTGAACCTCACGTCCAGGCTTCCTGGTTGTGAGAAACTCCAATGAGGTCTCCATGGAGAAACTCCCGTTTATGATCCATGGAATGTCGATCACAGATCAGGCGGCAACGAGCAACGTGGGAGTGGAACAGCGACTACGATCTTCCACGCAATCCGCGCAATCTTGTTGGCAAGCGCTACGGCAACCAGCTTTGGTCGTTTGCGCTGCAGCATCCCAATGAGCCATGCTGATGCGTGCTTGCTTCTGCCCGCCTGATGTGTTGGAGAAGAGCAGTAGCACCAACAACCAGCACGCTTCGCAACATTTCGTCACCGGCACGCGTGATTGTGCCAAGCCGGACCTTCCCGGCAGTTGAATGATCTTTCGGGGTCAGACCGATCCAGGCTGCGAAGTCACGACCCGATTTAAACATCCTCGGATCTGGTGTTTTCATCATGAGAAGAGAGGCCCCAATCGGTCCTACACCGGGAATTTCGGCCAAGCAGCAAAGCGCATCCAGTTTGCAGTTAGCTAAGCGCAGCGTATAAGGTCTGGCCGACTTGTGGGTCACCTAGAGCACGTTTCCTATTCTGCCTGTCATAATGGCGGCCAGCGCCGACCGATTCGATTATTAACCGGCCTAAGCGCACCTGCAATTAATGGTCTTTCTCCGCCAGTATAAAAAGGTTACGCCGTCCAATCTGCAGTTTCAGCCCGTCATCTAAAGAAGGTAGGGTTTGAAAATTCTCAATTTTCTCTCCGTTGACTCTGACGCCGCCTTCTGTGATCAAGCGCCTTATTTGCGATCGGGTATTTTGAGGCATCGCGAAGTGACAGAGATCCAGAAATGTTGGCTGTTCCGGTAGCGTTTTTCGGATCTCGGGGAGATTAAGGATTTGATAATCCTGAGTGCTGGGATTACGATTCTGCACTGTGCGTTGGAAGTGAGCAGCTGCAGCTGCCGCGATGTCAGCCGAGTAATAACTAGCTACCACATTCTCAGCAATGGCTTTCTTTACCACCATTGGGTTCTCGCCATTTGCGAGTTTGTCAAGCATTTCCTGCTTCTTGATCGCATCAAATGTAGTGGTGAGCCTGACGTATTCCCCTGCAAGGCTGTCAGGGATCGACATGATCTTGCCGTAGATATTCTCCGGATCTTCTGTCAGGCCGATATAATTGGCCTTAGATTTGCTCATCTTATCGGTCCCGTCGGTCCCGACCAAAAGAGGCATTGTGATAACAGCTTGTCCGAGTTGGCCGTGTGACTCTTGGAGAGTACGACCCATAAGATTGTTGAAGAGTTGATCTGTTCCACCGAGCTCAATGTCGGCGTTCACCATAATGGAGTCATAGCCTTGCAAAATCGGATAAAGCAGTTCATGTTGATAAATCGGCAAATCAGCATCTAATCGTTTTCGGAAATCTTCTCTCTGGAGTATCTGTGCAACGGTCACTTTCGAGAGCAGTTTGATCATCCTAGCCAGATCAAGTGCGCTATGCCATTCCGAGTTTCGGCGGACTTCAATATCATTCACGTCGATGATTTTGCCAAGTTGGCGAATATATGTTTCAGCGTTCTCCGACACCTCTTTATCAGAAAGAGGGGGCCGCGTCTTGTTGCGGCCGGTTGGGTCACCGATCATCGCAGTAAAATCGCCGATGATCACAACAATTTTATGGCCACACTGTTGAAATTCGCGGAGCTTTCTCAGAACGACAGCGTGGCCGAGGTGCAAGTCGGGCGCAGTCGGATCGAATCCTAATTTGATTCGCAGCTTGCGGTTCTGTTTCTCCGCAAGCTCCAGCTTATCTTGCAACCCATTCTTAGGCTCCATTATAGCAATATCGGAGAGCAAAAAGTCTAACATTGAACTACCTTACTTCACTATATATTCGCGTTTGGCGTGCATTTCACCATTGCACCTAAAGATTACTTTATTGCATATATGAGCCGAGTCGCAACTTACTAACCCGCCCTTTCAGCGGTTGTTGGTCTCACGATACAAATCAATTTCTTTCTCCATATTCCCTCCACATGAGGCGCTGGTTCGCCGAAGGTCTCTTGCCAGAAAGACATGTCCTCGAACACATTTAAGACAAGCGGCAAATGCCCGTCCTGTGAAAAAAGTGGAGCACCAGGTTGTAGCCAAGGATAAAGATATGTGAGGCAAGTCCGGGTTGAGGCGGCAAGGTCAATATCAATATACATCGCGGCAATCTCCCGGTTCCAGCCCACGAGAGATTCATCGTACCAACCCTCAACGAAATCGCAAGCATCAAGCGCCCCATAGCGGGCTATGTTGGCGCGCACTTCATCAAGAGAACCGGCAAAGTCTCCTTCATTAAAGATCACTGCCCGGTTCTCGATACTCATTCCATGTTCTTCCTCCGAGGCAGGAAGGCCTTGGAATGAGTCGCAAATAACGAGCGTGCGCCCGACCAACTTTGCCGCAATGCTAAATTTCGCACTGCTCGATCCTTTATAGCTACCCGCTTCGACTATGCATCCTTCTCGGTCGTGTGGAATTGTCAAAATTGCACGAATAAACGTCAACATTTCCTCGGTCGTATGTGGACTTATGAGCCGTGAGGAGATGAGATAATGCTGCTTCACGATATGGAGGCGGTGGAAGAATTGTACAGACAGCTCCCGATCGAATAAGAAGGATAACGCTACCCCCCGTTGGGGATCGCCAATCATCTTCCGCGCTGCAGAAAATATGTCGGAGATTCTGAAAGAGTTTAAGCGGAGCGATAGCTTCATGTTAAGCGGCATTAGCATACCATGCCTTTAAGATTGTTGGTGTAACTGGTTCCCTTAGCAATTTTGCAAGTGCGGAAGGCTTATCATCAACACGATCTAGAAATTGGTCCACCAGCTTACTGCCTTGGCTGTACGTGAAGGCGTAAGAGCGCACCGTGCGCACAAACCGGAGCATTCGCTGAGCCTCGCGATCGTCAGTAAGCCCTTTCTCCGCGATATAATAAAGTATATCTCTTTCGCTAACCGTCGGGTCATCAAGAAGAAGTGCTGCGTTGTTCACAATATTGCGTAGTATTTGTCGAGATTTTTCTACCTGAACGCGCGTCTCAGCATCGCCTCTGTCGAGCCCGGACAGAGTTAATAACTCACCACAGCGCTCTATCAATTCGTCTTGAGTTATAATGACGTAAAGGCCCCGCGTAGCTATTCCTTCTGCGATCACACAGGACGGCGCGTCGATGATTGTCACCTGATGCTCACGCCATCCTCGACGGCGATTTAACGTGCATTCTTTAATCACGAGCTCCGTATGGTGCCCAGGATAAACCTCATGCGCGATAAGCGAAATAAGCCCTGCAATATCCATGACGCGCATAGGGTTGATCTCCATAGTTGAGATCATATTTCCCTGGTAGCGGTGATATGCCATGGATAAAAGCGCGTCATTTAAGAATATATCAGCCCGCTCGCCGACAGGAAGGGTCAGAAGCTTCCGAACTCGACTCTGGAGCCAGTCCATAATAGCGTATACGGTCGGTGAGGTCGGCGTCAGCTTCACTTGGCCGTTTCGGCGAAACGCATTCTCGCGCTCGTGCAAGCTCCCTCCATTTTGCGGCAAGAGCCCTCTGAGCCTATCCTGTTCTCGGTCGAAAATCGCATCATCAATCCACTCCGGCTCTATCCCTAGGAAAGCCCTAGCCTCATTTGCAACGGTACTCTTGCCTTCGGTGCTGAATTCCACTTTCCGTCGCATGGCTCCGAGTTGATCTACAAGATAGGCATATCTTTCTGCATCCGGTCCAACTCGATTTGTCAAATCCGTCTCTAGGGCATAACAAGCGGAAACGATATCGGTTAGCGGTATTCTCTCGATCGCCCAACGGGCACGATCCTCCTGCTTGAGGTAGCAAGAATCGATGTGACCAGCAAAATGCGCGTCAATGGCGAGAGATAAGACGAGGAATGCATCCCCCGGATCAGACGGCAAATCTATATTCATAATACCTCTAGCAGCGCTTGCATTCGGTCGCGAACAACAGACAGGCGAGCCTGTTGGACAAGTTCAAGCGCACGGCTCTCGTGAAATGTGCGCCAAGCTAGTGCTTCATTAACAAGATGGGGTGGTGTATAGCGTTCGATACGGGCCCATGCATCCCAACGTAGGAAGAACGCACAATTTATCATACCATAAAGGTCGTTCAAATCGTCTTTTGAAATCGCTTCTGCTACGGTGGGAAGCCCATATGGTGCTTTGCTGCCATATAGGTCCGGCCGAGGTCGGACATTTAACCGTGGCTCGTCACCAAGTGCCTTTAATTCTGGGAACCGTTGGGCTGCACGACCAAACTCGACTGTCCCAATATCTGGTGTAAGAATGGCTGCTGCGAGGAAATAGATCGGTAGCGACAGAACCTCGTCGAAATCCCGCAGGAGCGAATCAACCGTATCGTGGGGTGCGCCAATGATGTAACCGCAAACAACGCCTATACCAGCGACATCCAAAGCGCGCACCGCTTGTCGGTTCATGTCTACCGTGGTTTCTTTACGATAATAGTCGAGGCTGCGCTGGTCAAAAGATTCCGCTCCGAGAAAGACGCGGCGACACCCTGCTGCGTAGAGCCGACTTGCTAGCTCGGGCGTAATAAATTCTGATCGTGCATTGCAACTCCACTGTATCGACTTAGACTGTAGTAAATGAAGTAATTCGTCAAACTCTTCATGCTGCAGTATATCATCATCATGGAACTGTAAGGCATCGTGTCCAAGGTCGTTTATTATGTAATCCATGTCGCCCGCTATCTTGTCAACTGGTCGAGAGACGAGCTTCCCGTGGATTAAGTAAGTTGAGCAAAATGTACAACGTGCTCGGCAACTCTGGGTGCAAATATAGATCTGCTGATTATGTCCGAGTGATTTCCACCATCTTTCCTTGGCGGTGCCCGTTTCTTCACGACTGAGATCGTATCGAAAGGCTGGCGCGGGAAGCTTTTCAAGTGAACGATCAAAGACGGTTCGCCCAATATGCTCGATCCCATTTTGAAGATAGCATATACCTGCTGCGTCCGGTCCTTCTCCGAAACCGTCCGTCATGAATGTACTGAGAATGTGCCGAACCGCGGCGGCACCTTCCCCCCGGACGACAAGGTGGGCAAAATCAACGTTTGGTGCGACTGTTGGATGAGCTCCGCCGACGACGATGCAATACCGGTCTCCATTGACCTTTCTTAACATCGACGCAGTTCGGTCGAAAGCAAGGGAATAAAGCCCGACCATTAGGAATCGTGCAGGAGCAGTGTCGAGCCAAGCAAGCATCTTCGACAGAAGTGCTTCGTCGTCTTCGTAACAGTCCTCATCAAAGTAGCGAAACTCTGGCTCGAAGGCCAAGCGACCTTCCTCGAAGTCGACCTGCGCCGACCTCGCAATATTAAGCAACCCAAGGGACGGATAGCGTGCAGAGAAGCGACTGGACCGCTTGTCGTGAGCCGCTAATTGCGTCGATCGAAAGCCATGATGAACGAGCGCTATTCGCGGTGGACCCTCACTTAGGGAGAATGCATTCGTCGCGCGTATGGTTTCCAGATCAATCATAGCACGCCGTTCAAGCACAAAGAGGATGGTTAGGTGCAGAAGAGTGGTGGAAATCTGGGCGCGGTACGTCGGCTAATGCCGCGCGTGCGTCTCGCCAAATATTCGCCCACACTTCGGGATCCCGCATCTCGTCGTCACGATTCTTGCGGCTTCGTGCAACGAAACCCGGGAACCATTTACGTCCCGTTGGCTGGCCAGTGGGACAATATCGTAGATCGAAGCTCCATCGCCCACTTTTACTTAGATTAGCAAGGGACGAATGTTTGATAAGCGGATGCAGAAATATCACGTCACCAGGCTTGACCGGTAACGCGATCTGGTTTTCTCCCACTAATGCGTCTGGAATCCCTTGTTTGCCTGGTTGGTTGCAATGCTGAACAAGGCCCTCTTTATGGCTTCCTGGAACGACTACCAAACAGCCGTTCTCCTCGGTTGCTTCATTAAGCGAGAACCATACGCCGAGCATTTTCGTCTGATCAGCGTCTTCTGTCACGACGACAAGATCCTGATGCCAATAAGTCCTCGCCGTCAACGTTTTAGTATGGACCTGTACGTCATTAGACATTTCCTTTTCCGGTGGCTTGATCCTCATGTGCTGAACGGGCACACAATAAATCTCTCCACCAATAAAGTACTCGATAGCATCAAGCAGACGTTCGTTACGCAAAAGACCGAACACTTCTGGCCCAAGATGAATTGGTGTATCGTGACGTATCTTGTCCTCGGCTGGAAGTGTAATATCTAACGCCTGGAAGCATCTGCCTTTTGTTTTCTTCATCAATTCGAGTAGTCTGTCTATCGGAGCTGCTGGACGTTCGTAAGAAATTATTTTCCCAGTCTCTATGTAGGTCTTAGCCAGCTGATCCGCTAGCGCACCATATTCGTCAACAACCGGTTTGATATCCTTTTCTGGATCCAATACGCCGCGGACAATCGCGTATCCTTGTTCTTCGAAATGGTGCAAGAGTTCTCCGGTGAATGCAGCTTCCATGATCTTATCCTCGTTTAAACTGATCGCGCCGTTTGGCGGATATCAATTTGCGGATTGACTTAATTGCTTACGCGAAGAAGCTTGGAGTTCGAAAAGAGACCGCGGCAACCCTTGTGGACGCCATATGGCTGGCGCTGGTCCGCCGAAGCGTGCAAACTTCGCTGGCTCACCACATAGATGGTGGGTAACGGATTCAACGTGAAGCACTTGTTCGCCGTTGAAGATCGGAAATGCATCGGCAGCCCGGTATTCGAAAATCAGTAGGCGGCGCGGCTTGGCCGAAATATTTGCAGCGGAGTAGTGCGGCGCAAGAGGGTGAAGCATGACAACTGTTCCAGCTCCCCCCTCCATTGGAATCGGTTCACCGACGCTTGCCGGGCTCATATCTTCTGTGATCATGCCGGCGAACGAGCCGTCGGGAAGTGTGTGGTCAAAATAACGACCGTGTTGTCCAGGCACAACTCGAAGACAACCGTTTTCTAAGTTTGCCTCATCAAGATAAATTAGTACTCCGACAAGATCGTCATTTGTGTGCGGAAAATATGTCAAGTCTTGATGCCATTCAACTGCCTTGCCGATCTTGGCCGCCTTCATATTTAGCTTACTGTGCTGCAAGCCAATATTTTTGCCAATAAGCGATGCAACTCTGTCGATAATCCGCTGGTCTGTGGCGATTTCGCGGAAGGCAGCGTGTTGCTCGAAAGGATTGAAGATGCGCCGTGGCACCTTTTGTCCGACTTCAGCCGGTTCATAATCGGCTATCCGCTGTTTATCAGCAACCCGATCCGCGTACTCTAGCAATTCGTCGATCGCCGCCATTAAGCGTCTAATATCGGCGGCATCCAATATAGATGGAAGCAGAAGGAAGCCGTTTGCCTTGTATGTCTCAATCTCTTCTGAACTCAGCATATTCTAACGCCTTTTTCCGAGAGTTTTCATCAGAGGAAAAACTGCCTAGATCATTATTGAGCGATAATTCGTTTCAAACCATTCCCAATAATGTCTAATCAGCGGCGGCGGTTTGCGCCGCCGCTTTAAGGGCCGCGACGTAAGGGTTAGAGAGTCGACGCCAGAGTCAGCGTCACGCTACGGATAAATTCAACGGTAACGCCACGGCGCCCTTCGAGATCGATAACCGACGTTGTGTCGTACTTCGTCGCAAGCTCGTAAAGCAGATCGGGAGAGACCTCAGCGCCGAAAGCGGCCAGCACTGCGGCCGCTGTTTCAGGTTTGAAATTCATGCGCGCCGCATGAGCGGGCAGTGACTGTTTGATACGCTGGAACGTTTCCTGGTTAGCGTCGAGCACTTTACGCACGTTGCTGTCGTTGAAACTGGCAAGTGCGTCGTCGAAGCTTTCTACGCCGCGCAACGCCATCAGGGTAACGTCGAGCGAATGATAGGTCGCGATCGACCAGCGCCCTTGAGCGCCTTGGGTAGTAGCATAGTTCAGCGCGCTAATTTTGCCGTGGATCTTCTCGGCCACATTCTGGCTAAACCCGACAGCCACGGCGATCGTCGTCAGTTCCTCCGGCGTCAGGGCAAACATCACACCCGCCCACGAGTCGGTCAGTTCCATTGCCTTGGCCTTAATGCCATCAGCGTTTTCCGGAATTTTTCGAAGCGCGTCGGCATCGACAATTGAAGCCGCAATGATGCTCTCTGCACCTACAACATTTTCCATTCCATGAATTCGAGACATTGGTCGCTCCTTATTTTCAAATTAGAGAAAACACAACTCACCGCTTCTGCAACAAATGCAGGGCAATAGCGGGCAAACATGAATGCACTGAGTTAACGTCGCCGGAAGAGTGAACTTATCTCTTCTTAGAAGAGTGAACTTATCTCTTCTTAAAGGTGCGACATTAACGAATATTCCAACATGATTGATCGTTGTCAATAGCGTTGGTTGTACTTTTTAAAGATCTAATCTGGGAGAAGGTAAGCCAGTAATATTAATTTCAATAGGTTAGACCATGCAGGTGCCGATTGCAGAAAAATGTGAAATGACAACCTAATGAGGCAGCGAGGGCGCGTCGATCGTGTCCTAGTGAGGTGGTATAAGCGCACAATTATCTCAGCGGCCAACGCTGGAGCGCAGCATGCTTTCGATGCCTTCGCCGCTCTTGGTCGGTACGTATCAGTTGAACGTCCGGACATGTTTCGGACTATATTTAAGGGCCTGCCCGAGGCTGAACTGGACAGTCTGCAGTCGGACCGGGAGAGGGCAGCGCGAGCTGAGATCTATTTTGAGGCATCTCGACTGTCCCCCGACGAGGCCATTGAGCTCCAGCAAAAAGCTCGCCTCCATTACCGGTCGATCATCAGGCCTGTTCCATTCCATCATCAGCGACACGCGGAGCTCTTAATCGATATGGGACAGCCAGCAGATGGGGAAACCTTGCTTCGAGACCTCACCACACTGAATAACGAATGGCAGGAGCGCTTGATGGCAAGATCCCGACTTGCGCAGGGAGATGCTTCCGGCGCACTCGAGTGGATCGAAGGGGCTTTGCTCAAGCTTACTGCAGAACGCTTTCGGAGTGAGTTTCTTGAATTGCGGTTTGAGATCCGCAAAGTGCTCAGCGATCGCAATGCAATTGACGATCTGGAGGCTGCGCTTGCCGTGAGCCAGAAGGACAGCGAGCGCTCGCGGTTAGACCAAAGGCTCCAATGCGAGCGTGCCGGCGGTTGAAGGTACCCTTAGTAGGGTTGATTCTCGTCAAGATTTCCCCCCGTTTTGTTTTCCTGTATGCTGCGCCTGGCCGTCCCTAAAGACGAAAACACGCTTATCGTTGTGCAGCCTTTGCGGGTCACGCCGTCAGTTCTAGGAGAAAAGCAACAGTGAACTCGTCAGCGGACACCGGAAGGTCCGAATGATTAACGCGATATTCTCCGCAGTCGAAGCGCGCGGATTTTTTGAATACCCACGGTCTGGCACGCCGGCGATGCCCGCGCTGCGCGCGTTCGTATCGGCCTTGGGGCTTTCGACGATGCGAATAGATAAGCTTCACCCCCGCGAAGCGATGGCTGCGCGACCCAACAGCCTATCCGCCAATCACGGGAAAGGCCGGTTCCCGCCTCATACAGATTTTGCCTTCCTGCCCTTGCCTCCCCGATACATCGCTCTGTTCTGCCCCGTTTCGCGGCCAGGCGCCACGACGCTGTTTTCCGGCGACCGCTTGCGGGCCGCCGCAACGGATTCCGGCACCTTTCGGATTACGACAAGCGCAAAGTCTTACTTCGCCAGTTTCGCCAATATTAGCCGCCACGGTAAATTCTACCGCTATAACTCTGACCTGATGAAGCCCCTTGACCCGAAAGCCAGGCGGCTCTCCGAGGTGATCAGCGATGCACAGCCCGATCACTTTGTGGACTGGGAGAAAATTTCGTGGGTGATTTTCGACAACTGGGGCATGTTGCACGGGCGGCAGGCCATGTCGGAGACCACCGGCTGGCTGTGGCGCCTGGCATTGGAAAAGCACGCATGACATGGGATGCATCGAAGTATTTTGCCAAGGCAAAGCGCTACTGGTCGAAAGCATCGGGTCTGCCCCGCGATGATGACCAATTCCTTCTGTACGTGTCGTTCTTCTGCGAATTTTTTATTCGCGGCGCGCTGGTCCTCAAAAGCCCGATATTGAACGCTGACCTTTCCGAGGACAGCCTGTTGTACGCCGCCGGCGCCGATTCTTCCGATAACGCGAAAACGGTGGGTCTAAGAGTAGCGATCACCCGGCTAAAAGCTGCCTATCCGGATCTGAAGGCCCTCAACTTTGACCCCATCCAGGTGCTTGTTGACGCGAGAAATCGTGAGCTCCATGGCGAGAACGACGAGATAAGTGCCCAGGATGCCAATCAAATACTACCGGCCGTCTATCTCCTTGCGGTAAAAGGCACTCAGTCAACGCAGTTGGACCTGGTGGACCTTATGGGGGAAGAGGATGCCAATACCGCATCGATGGCCGCAAATGCATTCTTGAAAGATCGGTCACAGCGGGTGAGGAGTGACGTCCGGAACGCCAAGGACAGATTCTACGAGCGCAGCCCCCAAGAGCAGGCGGAGCTTCGCAAAAAGGAGGTTGGGTTTGGCTACGCGGTCCAAACCAACGGCGCCCACCTTAAGGCGCATAAATGTCCGGCCTGCGGCTCGCAGGCTGTCCTCGGTGGGAAGCCAGTAGGCGTTAGCCGCGAATTCCTAAGGGATGGATCGCTCATGTACGAAACCCGCGTGCTTCCCACTGCATTTATTTGCAATGTCTGCGATCTCAAACTGAATGGCCTCGCTGAATTGATGGCCGCAGGATTTCCCCACGAAATAACGACTTTGGACGAGAGGGACCCGGTTGAATTTTTCAATGTCGACCCGATGGATTACGTTGACACGGACGAGATCATTCGCGAATACGGGGAAGAGATGAATGGCGGATACCAAGACGAATAGTATCCTCCCGTCGCGATGAGACCTAACACGTTGCTCGCAGGTTAGCTGAAACCGTGCCCCCAGCAACAAGGTTGATCTGCCGATCGTGCCGTGTTTTGAAGGTGGCATATTGGCGGCGAGGCTTTGACAACAGGAATGGCAGAACAGTTTGACATGTTTTCGGAGCAGGCTCCGTGCGACCAGATGGTCACGCGTGGTGCCTCCAAATCGCCAAACACGACAAAGCATGCCACCCCCATGAGCGAAGAGGACATGGTCCGACATTTGTCGGAGACAGGTCGATATCGGATCCTGCAGAAACTTATGCCGCGTGCAATCGCACCATTCGCCCGGCCAGCGTACCCCCTCAAGGGCATCATTCTCGACACTGAGACCACGGGCCTCGATGCTCGCAAGGATGAGATCATCGAGATTGGCGCGATCGCTTTTACCTTCGATGCGGCAGGAAGTATCGGTGACGTGACTGGTATCTACGGTGGGCTTCAGCAGCCAAGTATTTCCATTCCCCCTGAAATCACCAAGCTCACCGGGATCACCGACGATATGGTCGTCGGGCAATCGATCGATATGGCCGCTTTACAGGCGCTGATTGAACCCGCTGATCTGCTGATCGCCCACAATGCAGGCTTCGACAGGCCATTCTGCGAGGCATTTTCTCACCTGTTTTCCGGCAAGGCCTGGGCTTGCTCCAACTCCGAGATCGACTGGTCGTCGCGGGGCTATGAAGGCACCAAGCTAGGTTACCTGATCGGGCAGGCTGGCTACTTCCATGATGGTCATCGTGCGATCGACGATTGCTTTGCACTTCTGGAGGTCCTGGCTCGCGCGATGGATGGATCGGCTTCCACCGCTTTTGCGGAACTCTATGAAGCAAGCCAAAGGTCGCGGGTCCGGATCTTTGCGGAGAACAGCCCGTTCGACATGAAGGACCACCTGAAGGCGCGAGGCTATCGCTGGTCCGACGGAAGCGACGGCCGTCCCAAATCCTGGTGGATCGAGGTTGGGGAAGAGGCGCTCGATGACGAGCTCCGCTATCTCAGGGTCGAAATCTACCGTTATCCCGATGCAGATCCACCCATCAAACGCCTCACCGCCTTCGACCGTTTCCGGGCTTGATGCTATTGCTTTGATCAGCCTCGGAGAAGACCCATGCTTTGGACGCATGGCCGACCTGAGACCTTGTGCCTTATAGACCGACGGCCAAGAGCCTATATTCCAATCATCGAAACGACGTTGGAACCAAGGCATGGTTGCTGGCGTCTAGAGACCTCACGAAAGGGGATCATCATGAACGTGGCACGCTCCTTCAACAACTGGCGCAAGTACCGTCAGACCGTTACCGAACTCGGCCGCATGAGCTCGCGCGAACTGCAGGACCTCGGTATCAATCGTGCCGACATCCACAGCGTTGCCCGCCAGTCGGTCGCCCGCTAAGCGGCTTTTTCCTGCCCATCCTGATTGACACTACGCCCGCTGATGACGCGGGCGTTTTTGTGTCTGGCCGCCGAGAGGCGTTGTGCTGGAGGTCGCTCTCATCAGGATTAGGTCGTGCATTTTCCGCATAGCTGCACTGCAGCAAAGTCTGTTTCGTGTGCGGCGGAAACTGGTACCTTAGTATTCACCGAAGCGATGCACCTCCTCCCGCAGAGCTTCGAATTCAGACGGTCCACTCCTCCTCCCAAAGGTCGTCTGTCGGAACAGCGGCACTCCTCCTCCCAGCCGTTGTTCGGTTCTTTTCGGAAAGCCTGCCGCACCTCCTCCCGCGGCAGGCTTTTTCGTTTTCGGGGCCGGCGCGATCAGGGCCCCAAATCGAGTTGCCGATTCTTGCCCGCACTCCGACATCGTCGCGCGCACCAAGGGCAATATCCTCTGGTGCCTGGCACGGCCGGATCCGTTCGCGCCTGCCTTGGCGTGAGGCAGGGCTTCATCATGAACGGGTGATCTATGTCGAAGCCGACCAGGGAGGATGTGCTCACAAATTTCGAGGAGGGTCTGCGTTTTGGCGGGCTCTGCGCCGTTGTCGCCGAGCTGGTGCGACTGCCTATGGCCGCCTCGCGACGGCTACAGCTTGCGGCGGGAACGATCGGAATTGCGGTTCGTCGATGACTCCACCCGCCGGGGGCAGCTGAATTCGGGGAGCCGACGGCCGCCACCACGCGCTGGCGCATCAGCGTTCTTCCCTCTGAGCCGCTTCCCGTGCCGGGCATCGAGCGGGCGCGGTGGCTGGCGGTGTTCCAAACGAATAGGCAAAGCGCGGCTCAGCCGCTTTCCTCTAGGAAAGTATACAATTCCTTCCCGCGCTTGACACGTTCCCGCATGTCGTTGAAGTCTTCAAACGTGCCGCCATCTTCAATGTACGGTTTGTAGCCATGATATAGTGCCATGGACCTCACCCGCGAGACGTCGCGGCCGTGGTCCACTCGGCTTGCAAGAGCATCGGGACTGTCGTACCCCTCGCGGACAATAGCGGCCAGCGTGGACAACACCGTTGGAATAGGAGTGGTCGGTTTGCCCGCGAGTTCATCGTCGGCATTTCGAGCAACAAGGATTCTCGCTGGAAGGCCCGCTATAAATGCTAAGTCCTGGACAACCCTAAGCGCGAACTGCCGTGCGAACTTGCAATTGCCGACGTCCTGGAGCCCGGTGTAGTGACGCTCGATTTCGCACAGCGGTCGCGCGGACATCCAGACTGGCAGAATTTTCAGAAGCGCAGCCAAACCCAGTTTTCCTCGCTCGTCGTCCGAGGGCAGTTTCTTGTACGCTTCGCCGAAAAGCCCTTCAAGGTTTTCGGGCCTCACGAAATCCAGCAGTCGCTCGGGAATGTCGGCAATCCACTCGAGGAGTTCCTTTATGATCTCGAGCGCGGTCCCTTCGAGAAAGCCATCGTCGATCAGGGATTGAATCCCCCGCAGATCCTGCACCGGAACGCCGGTCGATCCGGAGACCAGGTCGATCCACCCTCGTTCCGACGCGTTGCCCATCAGTGCCTTCGCTTCGATCGCGGCCTCGATACGGCTCTCTATCCAGTCTTGGTCCCCGTCCCGGCGCGCCCTGTAAGCAGCGAATGAGCGGGAGAGCATTTTTCTCGCGCCGTCAAAATCGTCCTCACCAGACGAGAGAGGCAGCTTGCTAACAAGATAGGACGGCATGCCACCTTCGACCGCACCGAGATGAATTTGATCCAATATGTGACCGCGCTGATGATCTGCGATGCTGTCCTGAGTGGTGGTGAGGACGATACGCCGGAACATGCGCGGGAAGCCTTCATTGAGGCGGCATATGAGGCCGGATTATCGATTCTCGACGAGAGCGACGGGCCAGATTTCTAAGATAAAGAAGCTTATTGATACTCAGGTTGCCAAATCGCCCGTAGGTGTGATTGGTACTGAAGGCGGGCAAGGTTCACGACAGCGATGGAAAGCTCGATGTTACCGGGCTTTTGCGGGCAGGGGCGCATGGCGACATTCAAGGGAAAAATTCTGCGGTCGCTCGGGCTGCATCGCAGAGCCAATGAGGCAGATGCCGAGGGCGAGGAGCGCGGCCTGCTGGCAGCGGAGCATCGGAAGCCGGAGAACAGCCAACCTCGCAAGGTCACCTATCACGAGATTATGGAAGATCTTGCCACCGGGGAGCCGGGGAGTTTCCTCGATCGTAAGATCCAATCTTTGATGGCCTCCGATTTGTGGCCGCCTCAGTCGATGACCGAGACCTTCGACAAAGTTCGGGAGAGCGGACAGGACAATGCCTGGACTACGTCCGTGACGGGGGTCTCGAAGCTCATCATAGTCTCAGGTGAACGATCCTGGCAGCATTCAAGGCCTCCTCAACAAGACCGGAAGGGCGATCGTGCCCGGCAGGGGTTTCGAACGGCCACATCCCCAGTTCCTGAGGTGGCATCGTGAGAATTGCTTCAAGCAGTGAACGTGAATGCGGCCTTTGCCTTTGGTTCATTGCTCCCGAACGGGTCTATTTCGACACTGCGAGCAAGAAAACCTGCAAATCATCCCGATCGGTTCTTTTCGCTTCCATTTGTAGCTTTCGCTGATATAATCGTCCCGATAGGGGTGATTATGGAAAACATCAAAGATACAAAAAGCCTCGGCATTTTGATCCGTCAGGAGCGCAAACAGCAAGGGTTAACCCAGGAGCAACTCGCCGGGGTGATTGGCGTGGGCGTACGTTTTCTGCGTGAACTCGAGGCCGGCAAAGAGAGCTGCCAGATTGGCCGTGCGATGCAAGTCTTGGCCGGTCTTGGCCTTATTGTTTCGGTCGGGCGTCGCCAGAGTTTGCGATCATGACCCGCGTATTAGACGTCTATTTTCGCGACACCAAGGCCGGCGTGCTCGCCCGGCTTGACGACGGCCTGCTGACTTTCGCCTATGATGGCGCGTACCTCCTGAACCAAAGATCGCGGGCGATATCCTTCTCAATGCCCCTGCAAGAGGAACCATTTGGTGACCAGGTGGTGCGCCCTTTTTTCTCCGGGCTGTTGCCGGACGAGGGCGCACGGCAACGGCTTGCTGGGGCGCTAGGCCTTTCGGCAGGCAACGCTTTTGGACTGTTGGAAGTTATCGGTGGCGAATGTGCAGGGGCCTTGTCACTCTACCCCACTGGTACTGCGCCCGAACCTTCCGGCCAGTCCCAAGCGGAAACTCTCACTCCGGAACGTCTGGATGAAATTCTCAGCAGGCTGCGGACACGGCCTTTGCTTGGTGGAGACGAAGGCATTCGCCTATCGCTCGCCGGCGCGCAGGACAAACTGGCGGTCATTGTCGATGGAGATTCCATTGCCTTGGCGAGAGATGGTCGACCAACGACCCATATCTTGAAACCAGTCATCCAGGCGTTGGAAGGCACGGTGGAGAATGAGTATTTTTGTATGCGCCTTGCTGCCCGCCTCAAGCTACCGGTACCCCATGTCGAGATACGCCTTAGTGGAGCCACTGCTTTTCTCCTGGTGGAACGCTATGATCGGACGAAGGCTGCAGATGGCATCATCGAGCGCCTGCATCAGGAGGACTTCTGCCAGGCCCTTAGCGTACCGCCGGAGTTGAAGTATGAGACTGAGGGCGGACCGGGAACAGAACGGGCTCTCGGGCTAATCGACAAGGCCTGCGCTAGACCTGTCGCGGATCGGTTGCAGTTCATCCGCATGCTGATCTTCCATTATCTCGTCGGCAACGCCGATGCCCACGGCAAGAACTACGCCCTGCTTTATGGCTCCGATGAACCGGATCTCGCACCGATCTACGATGTCGTTTGCACGGCCGTTTATCCTCGCTTGTCAAAGAGGCTCGCCATGAAGATTGGCGGCCGCGATGTGCCCGACACGATCCAGCTGAAGCATTGGGCGACACTTGTGCCGGAAACCAAATCTTCTCAGCGCATCCTTGTTCGCGACCTTGCCCAAATGGCGGAACGGATTGTGAGCGAGGCTGATATCCTTCTTGCAGAGTTGGCATACGAGGGGATCAATCATCCCATCCTGAGCGCAATTCGCAAGGTCATCTCAAGTCGGGCTGGTTTGCTACAGAGAGCCGCGGAGCAGGTGTCTTAAGCAGTTGAATGGTCTCGGATATCCAGCGCTTTGTCCCTCGACCAACGGGCCGGCGGTTCGTATCCCTTCAAGAGCCCATATGTTTATTGGCTGACGCACCGCGAATTGAAGAATGAAGCAACTGCAGTCAAGACTTAACAGTTACAAGTTCCAACCTTTTAATCAATTGAATCTCCGGCATCATTTCCAGCTCATGTGATCTGCTGCGGCGCATCCGAACGGTGCTCTGTTTTCACCGAAGCGCTTCTTCAGCTGATCGCAGCCCCAGCGGTTCATTGGTGCAGGCATCATATTGTTGATGTCCATGCCAGGAGATTGAAATTGTGTGGGTGAGGTCGTCACATACCAAAGCCAAAAACCGCACAGGCCGACGATCAGCAAAAGCAACGTCCCGAAGAAAATTTGCAGGCCTTTCCAGGCCGACATCGTCTTTTTCGGCGGATGGCTAGCTGGCGTGTCGTCAATACTGGCGTGATCTGCGAAGGGTGCCAGTGCCGAGGTTCGCTCGTCTTCGGTCAATGCAACGCGCTGGAGGCGGTCATCCAGAAGGACGGGCAGGGACGTGGTGCCGTGTCGGACGGCCAAGCCCAAAAGTTTGCCGTTGGCTTCGCCGACGATCAGGGGTTCGGCGCCCTGGGTCATGCGTGTGTAAGCGGATCTGCCAGTTTTATCGGTGGCGATCTTGTCGTTGTAGGTAACGGAAAAAATGTTGCTTTTGCGGTCGAAGGCGGTAATTTCCACCGGCACGGGTTGGAGCAAGGCGGGTCGGCGTAACTGGCTCTTAACCCTTAAAATGCGCAGGGCCAGGAAAATCATGCCGATGCCCAAGCCGCCCAGTGCAAGGGTGAAGATTGCGAGCGTTATGATGCGGTTCCAGAGCTTGTCTAGGCCAAGGCTTATCGTTGCCAGTTCTGGATGATCTGCCGAAATGACCAGTGCAGTTTCATAGTCGCCCACATGAAAATCGACGAACATGACGTCGACCTTCGTGTCGTAGCTCTGGCCGTTGACGTTATAGACAAGCCGAGCCTTGCAGTCGGTGAGGATCGCTTTTCGCGTCGTGCATTGACCATCCTGGATATCACCGTCCTCCACCACCACTGGGTTCTGGTTGATGAGGAAATCGCGATAGACGCCTGGTCCCTCCCAGAAAAGGAGAAAGGCCGCGAGCGCGAGGATAATGGGAGGAGACCAGAAGTAAGCGCGAGGGATCGAGATAACATCGGATGCCAGCGAGAACGGGCGGTTGGGGAGATGAAGCGTCGGCGTCAATTTCGTGGTCTTTCCATTTCAAACATTAACAGTAACGACAGGTCGGATCAGGACAAGTGGATCACAGCATCGCACGGCTGAGCCCGCCATCGACGGGCATGGCGATGCCTGTAACATAGCTTGCTTCATCGCTGGCGAGAAAGGCGACCACCTCTCCGAATTCTTGTGGTGTCCCATAACGTCTTATCGGGATTTCTTTCTGGCTTGCGGCGGCGATGACGCTTGCGTCCACCCCACGCTCAGGGGATGGTGAAGAATGGCTACACCGAGGAATTCGCCGAAAAGACCTTCACGCAGCTCGAGGGTTTCGGCTCCTATGGCTTTCCCGAAAGCCATGCCGCTTCCTTTGCTCTGATCGCCTACGCCTCGTCCTATATCAAATGCCACTATCCGGATGTGTTCTGTGCCGCCCTCATCAACGCGCAACCGATGGGGTTCTACGCGCCCGCCCAGATCGTCACAGATGCCCGGGCCCATGGTATTGTAATCCGGCCGGTTTGCATCAACCGTTCGCGATGGGATTGCACGCTCGAAGAGATCGAGGGGACCGACAGCCATGCCGTGCGCCTCGGGATGCGTCTGGTAAAGGGGCTGCCCGAACAGGATGCGGCAAAAATCGCGGTGGCGCGCGGCGGCGATCCCTTCGTTTCGATCGACGATATGTGGCGGCGCGCCGGCGTGTCGTCGGCCTCCCTGGTCAAGCTGGCCGAAGCCGATGCGTTCCGGCCGTCCCTGAAACTTGAAAGACGCGATGCGCTCTGGGCGATCAAAGCCTTGCGTGACGAACCCCTACCTTTGTTTGCCGCGGCCGCTGATCGCGAGCGGGCGGTGATTGCCGAACAGCAGGAACCGGATGTGGCGCTTCGGCAAATGACGGAAGGCGCCAATGTCGTCGAGGACTATGGCCATACCGGCGTGACACTGCGTGCCCATCCGGTCAGCTTCCTGCGCGAGGATCTTACCCGCCGAACTATTGTCACCTGTGCCGAGGCGACATCGGCGCGCGACGGGCGATGGTTGATGACGGCGGGTCTGGTTCTCTTCCGTCAGAAGCCGGGCAGCGCCAAGGGTGTGATGTTCATGACCATCGAGGATGAGACGGGCGTCGCCAACGTTGTCGTCTGGCCAAGCCTGTTCGAAAAACAGCGCCGCGTCGTGCTGGGATCCTCAATGATGGCGATCAACGGCAAGATCCAGCGCGAGGGCGGCGTCGTGCATCTGGTGGCGCAACGTATGTTCGATCTGACCGCCGATCTGGCGAGCCTGGGCGAGCGGGACACCTTCCGGGTGCCAACAGGACGTGGCGACGAGTTCGCGCATGGTTCGCCGGGTAACCCCGACAGCCGCGAGCGGCCGCCGATGGGCGTCAAGGCGCGGGAAATTTACGTGCCTGACTTGCATATCGACACGCTGAAGGTGAAGAGCCGGAATTTTCAGTGAGTGCGGTGGGCGGCTACAGAGGGGACGCGCTCAAAAGCAAGGCGACAGGGACACTCAGCGCTGACGCGGTCAATGCCCACGGAGATGCCAACTTGATCAGGCGCATTTTTCGTGCGCGTCCTTCGTCCCACTCGGATGCCATGCTCAGTCATCCGCGTCGTGATGCCGACATGGTGGAAACGATGGTCGAAACTGGTTTGCAATAACGGTAGACGTGGCTGGTGCCGGCCACATTTTCTTTGATCTCTTTTGAGGAGACGTTGTGATGCCCCATGGGGTCGCACTATTCCGTTCATGGCAGGAACGCGCGATAGGCAGGGCGGAAAATCTCGCGCCACACTCACTTTTGGTAGCGTGCCACCGCCCGCATGGCCTATAGGAATGCCACCGCCGAGGTTTGGCCCTGGTCCCGTCCCCGCCGCTCCAAGCTCCGACATGTTGCAAGCATAAGGGCGATCGCCACGCGTTGGCTTCGCCTGCAGGAAAAAGTAGTGATACCGACCGAGAGCTTACCATCCACCGTCTATGCCATTGCCGACGTCCATGGACGCGCCGATCTTCTCGAAGCCATGCTTGGATACATTGCCGCCCATGCGAATAATCATCAATCTAAGCCAGTCGTGATCTTTCTGGGCGATCTGATCGATCGCGGCCCTCACAGTCCGAAGGTACTCGATCAGGTCTGCTTGACACTCGATCTCTATCCGGGCTCCCGGCTCATTCTCGGCAATCATGATTTTTACCTGCGTGAGCTCCTTCGCGGTGCTCTCACCTATGAGGACGCTGTCAATTGGATGGACTGGGGAGGCGTCGCGACAGTGAGTGCATATTCCAGTCGTCCGGTGCCAGATTTTGAGAATATCGCCGCCGATATCCGCCGCGTCTTCCCACATCATGTGAACTTGCTCGAAAACGCGCACACGTTCATGGAAATGGGCCGCTTCTGTTTTGTTCACGCTGGAATACGTCCCGGCATTCTGCTCGCAAAACAGGACGAATACGACTTGCGCTGGATCAGGGCCGGTTTTCTCGACCACATGGACGTCCTTGACCACGTCGTTTTACATGGTCACACGATCACAAAGTCGCTGCGGCCCGAAGTTTACTCAAATCGCATAGCACTGGATACCGGAGCGTATCGGACTGGCCGGCTGAGCGCCGCCGTTATCAGGCACGATGAGCTTTTACACTTCGTATGTACCGAACTGACCGAGAGCGGTTCCATCGAGGTCGGCGAGTGGCGGCCCGACTAATCGATAGGGAAGAGTAGATCGCTGTCACGGACTGTGTCGTGAAACTCGGACGTTGGCTCCGCCTTCGCGACAGACTGAAATGGAACGTTTCTTCCGGGGGCAGTCGGTCCCGCCTTCCGCTTTGCGGCGCTATGCTAAGGCTCCTGCGGCTCCCCTTTTCCGGGCGATCCATGTCGAGAATTCCCGCTTTCCCGCCCTGTTCGGCCGGCGCGATGCTGAAAGCTCCGATGCTCTTCTATGTTTTGCTCCGGGCTATGCCCGCCTGCAGGTGGCGCGATGTCGCATGCCGGTAGTGTCCGCTGCGTTGGTTCGACAACTGAGCAAAACCTGCGGCCCGCCGGGCTTGAGAATGCAGTGGGCTCAAGCAAACATATTCTCAATCTCCCCACGCTGCATGGCGTGTTTTTCGGGGTTCTGCTGCTTCAGCTTTGCTAAATTGAGCAATTTCCACCGTACTGCCGGTAGTGCCGCTGCCTGTGGCAACCCGATGGCGTCGAAATCCGGCTCCGTATCATGGAGAGTAAGCAGGAACCGCATCGCTTTATCATCGAGGCGGGCTCGAAGGTCATCTGTCAGCCGGGCTCGTGCGTCTTTCAGTTCGATCAGGCTGACAGGCTCGATGGTCATGCCTTCGAATTCTTTCACGAAGGCTTCTTCGATTGCGGACAATGACGGCCTGATCAGCTCATGCGGGGGGCGGCCGGAGCTTGCGACGTAGATCAGGAAGGTCCGAAACAACGCATCGGTGAGGCCTTCATTATCATAGAGCAGCTTCACGTCGAAGAGGTCGCGCGGATGCTGGCGGTCCACGGCGGCATGAAGCTTGCCTCCGAACAGATCCTCGAAGGACACGACCTGCATTTCGGCAAAGCCGAACGCCTCGGCCACGCCATCCGTGACCGTCCGCAGTGCCGGAGGATGCACAGTTCCACGCGCGACCGGCGAGGTCTCGATCTTGATTTCAGTGGTGCCCTGCCGGACGAGCACCCGCGTGTCATTGTTGCCGCCCCCGGCGATACGCTGGACGTCGACGCCGCGAAGATTTTTCAGCAGGTCGTCACGAATGCGGTCAAGTGCGGCGTCGATACCGGTGAGCGTCGTTTCCCGATCCTCAATGGGAAGGTAGGTGAGGTCGATATCGACCGAGAGGCGGGGCATATCCCTGTAGAACAGGTTGATGGCCGTTCCCCCCTTGAGGGCGAAGACATCCTGCCGAGCGATGTAGGGCAACGTCCTAACGAGCAGCTCGACCTGCCGCATATAGCGATCACGCGCCATCGATAATCTCCTTTGGCAACAGGTGTGCAGGGACCGTTACGCGATAAATGGGGTGAAGCCGGCCGCCTGGGGTAAGTGCCCGATCGCCGCGTCCCATATCGATCTGCGATTTGTCGATATGCTTGAGCCACGCATGCGCGTGCTTGTCGGCATAGACGAAGAAAAGGCGTTTCACCTTTACACTGCGGCACTGGGTCAACAGCGTCGTCAACATTTTCGGGCGCAGATTGACCATTCCCTCAAACACCATGTCGATGTTGTGAAAGCTCTCGTTCTTCGGAAGTTCATCGAGAATCTCCAGTATCGCCCGCTCTGCCGACGACATTTTGATAGGCCAGCGCCACGGGCTCATGGCCAGCTCCTCATCTGGAGTATCGGAGAGGCTGAATTCGCTGTCCTCGACGCCGTTGTTCTCGTCGGGGAACAGTCCATGACCTCGCCGGACGAACCTGGCATCGGTTGTCACTGTCAGTAGCCAGTCAGGGATATCCGAGCCATAGAGATAGACGCGTGTATCGCCGCCGAGCTGCAGGTAGTGGGAATGGCCGCGCAATCCAAGTGCGGTCACACCTCCAACGTGGAATGCATGCCCCATGATCCATTGCGCGGATAACAGGGGAATTTTCCAGCCCGTGACGGCTTGCGCCGTTTCTCTTGCCGAAAATGGTCGTCGGTAGACGCCTGTCGCGATCCGCTCAAGCCAACCCTGCTTGATATACGCCGATACGGATTGTCGTGAGATCGCATGGCGTGCCGTCCAAGCCGAATCGATGAGGAAGCCCGGCGGAACCGATTGGATGAGGTGCTTTAGCTTGGGCGTTGGATGTTCATTCATAATGGACATTATGGCACGATTTCAAAGTGAATATCAAGTTTACTTTAAAACCTTTATCGTTTGTCAATTCAGAATTAACACGAATAGGAAATCTCGAAGCTGCGTACCGGGCCAGTTGGCAACGCTTCGTTCGCTGCGTCTTAAACGCAATGCCAAAGTCTCACCCTGTGTGCCGTCGCACATGATGCGATCGATGAACACCTGTCCGACAAATCGAACGCTATGCGCCTAAGTCTCACATTGGAAGACAAAGCCGTTCCCTATTTTCACGTCATTCCGGTTGATGGCAGTCCGGATGATCCAGACGAAGGTCAGTGCGGCGAGATCGAATACCAATCCGCTCCAGCCAATGGCGTTGCCAAACCCAGCTCTCTTGTCTGGCGTCCCTAATCCAGTCCCGTCCTTGGACGGTCAACCCGCAGGGGGTTCGCAGTTCCTGCGACCTCTCTGGCTGCGCCGCCGAGGTGACCGCGGTCAGGCCCGGATCGAACGGGCGCCATCGAGCGGGGATCGGCCCCGCCACTGGATGGAGCATCACATGTCGGATCTCAGCCTCGCACAAAACCACGCACTCGATCTTGCCCGGACCCTGATGGTCCCGGTCACCCTCTTCGAAATCGATGGTGAAATCGGCGTCATGCCTTCCGCCGAGTATGACGGCGACGAGGACGCCATCATCAACGAATATGACCCCTTTGCCTATGGATCGGCTCATTGAGCCGATCACCCCTTCGGGGGAGCGCATGCCGCTTGCGCTGATGCGCGCGCAAGGGAGGCTTCGCCGCGATCCTTCCCGGCAGATCTGCACATTGCGAACCGCGCCCTTGCGCGCTTCCATCTTCGCGGCCTGGGCGCTGCCAGTCCGAACAGTCAGTCAGAAAAGCTAAAGGAAGTGAAATGGATAAAAATGACATTGAGGAACTGCGAGCCCGGGTGGGCTGCGCAGCAGTGCTCGAGCATGAGGGCTTCGCAATAGACCGGAAAGAGAGCACACGCCGGGCGGTCAAATTCCGGCGCGACGACGACATCGTCATTGTGATCCACGATGACAGGGGATGGTTCGACGCCCGATCTGAAGCCAAGGGCGACGTTTTCGCGCTCGCAAGCTATCTCCATGGGATCGGCTTTGCCGAGGCCTTGGCGGTGGTCGGCGATCTCGTCGCGTTTCAGCCAACCGCAGCGACCTGGGAGAAGCCTTTTCGTCAAACGCAAACAGATGCTTCTATCCCTGACCGCTGGAACTATAGAAAACGGCCATGGCGCGCATCGGCGACGTGGAGCTATCTCAGACAAAACCGGGCGCTGCCATGGCAAGTCATTTCAGCCGCGATCGATGCAGACGTTCTCCGGGAAGGTCCATATGGCTCTGTGTGGGCAAAACATGTCGATGCGGCTGGCGCCACCATCGGTTGGGAGGAACGCGGTCCGGACTGGCGCGGGTTTTCCACCGGCGGCGCCAAGGCGCTCTTCCGGTTTGGAAAGGTGGATGCCCGCCGGATCTGTGTGACGGAGGCGGCAATCGATGCACTCAGCCTGGCGGCGATCGAGCAGACACGATCCGACACGCTTTATGTCAGCACCGGTGGCGGCTGGTCGCCGTTGACCGCTCAGGCGTTGGAGACCCTGGCTTCCGGGGAAGGCGCGTGGCTTGTGGCCGCGACCGACAACAACGTTCAGGGTGAGGTTTTTGCCGATCGCCTGCGCCAGATGGCCAACAGCGCGGGGTGTGACTTCTCGCGGCTGAGGCCGCGATGTGAAGACTGGAATGAGGAATTGAAGGAGAGGAGGGAAAGAGGAGAGCTGCCGCATACGCGGCCAGCGCATCAAGGGTAAAGCTTCGCCCGCCAGACGGCGGCCCTTGACCCGCTGCCCGCGAGGCGCCGGCTGAGGAGGGGTAATCAAAGGACTGAAGCAGGAGAGGTCGAACAGGCTTTTCAGCTCAGCCGCAACCCCAAAGGAGCCGCAGATGTTCGTTTCCCCCGCTATCCGTAAGGTGTTCGAAGGCGTGGCCAGCCGCCACGAGATGTACGCCCTTTTCAACCGCCACAGCCAGTCGCCATTCGACGATGACCGCATTTCCGGCAGGCGCTATGTCGGCGAATGGTTCGAAATCACAGAAGCGGACCACGATCATATGTTCGAGATCCTGCCGCCGCTCTTCTATCGTGGCGACATGTTCGCCATGCGCGAGTTTCTGGCCGCCAGCGTCACCAGCATGTTCTTCGCCCTGACGATCGATGATCGGTCCCGATGGTTCCACGGCTATTGCGATCTGGGCGATCGCCAGTCGCCCGACCGCATGCGCGCCGAGATCATCGCCCGCGAATCCCGCCCGGTCCGCGCCATGAACCGACAGGAAAAGCTCGATCATATCTGGAGCGCAACCGGTCCGGATTTCCGGGGCTATTCCGACGGGCGCTTTCCAGCCGATCTCCGCAATCGCCAGATCGTGCTCGTTTATCCCTCAGCTCAAGGCAAGATCTGGAAGCTGCTCGACGATCTGACCGACGAGGAGATCGCCGCTAAGCTGCCCGTACAATTCCGTCTTCTGCCGGAAACGATCGCTGCCTGACGGCGGCCTTCATTTCCAAACTTCCACCATCCGCAGCCTGGCAACACCGCTTCTTCCGGGAGTGTGCCTCGGCGCGCCCACTCACAGGAGTTTTCCAATGGCGCATGACGATCCTTACACCATCGACCTGTTCGACAATACAGCTCTCGCATCTGGTTTCGATCTCGGCGTATCGGGTTTCGCAGCAGAATTCACCGATATAGATACCGACCACCCGCCATCGACGCCGGCACCTGCAGTCCCAGTTCGCAAAGAACCAAAGCGAACAACGCAGATTCGGGCGAAGGTGGATTTCAGGCTGCAGGGTTCTCGCGGTCTTGCAAAATCGTGGCGCGACCGTGCGCGTGACAATATCGCCGCCATCCTGCTGGCGAACGAGATCGAGCGCCAGGGCCTGCCGGCTCGTCCTGACCAGCAGGCCAGATTGATCAAGTTCACCGGCTTCGGCGCGTCGGACCTGGCCAACGGCATATTCCGGCGTCCCGGCGACGAGGCATTTCGCAAAGGCTGGGAGGAGCTCGGCGGCAATCTGGAAAGCGCCGTCGCGGCAGGGGACTACGCATCTCTGGCGCGCTGCACCCAATATGCCCACTTCACGCCGGAGTTTATCGTTCGTGCCATCTGGTCAGGCTTGATCCGCATGGGGTTCGATGGGCGATCGACCGGCTGAAGCCCGGCGGGCTTGCCGCCTTTGTGACCTCGTCCGGCACAATGGACAAGGCCGATGCCCGCGCCCGTGAACACATTGCCGGCATGGCCGATCTCGTTGGCGCAATCCGCCTGCCCGAAGGTAGCTTTCGCGCTGACGCCGGCACGGATGTTGTCGTCGATATCCTCATTTTCCAGAAGCGCCGCGCCGACGAGCCGGCTGGAGACGATAGCTGGCTCGATCTTGCGGATGCGTCGGTGGCAGGCGAGGGCGGGAGCGTCCGTATCAACAGGTGGTTCGTCGACCGTCCCGACATGGTGTTGGGCCGCCATGCGATCACCTCAGGTCCATTCGGCGAGGCCTATACCTGCCTCCCGATCGGTGATGATCTCGAGACGAGCCTTAACGCCGCGATCAGTCAGCTACCAGCCGACATCTACGCCGGAGATGTTGCGCCGATCGATTTCGCACTCGAGGACGAGGTGGCCGAGGCGACGGCAGAGCGGCCCGACGATCCGAAGGTGCGCGAGGGCAGCTATTTCATCGGCAAAGGCACGGAGCTGATGCAGGTGGTGGACGGCGTCGCTGTCCCGGTCGAGGTCAGGAAGGGCAAGAGTACCGACGGGATCTTTGCCAAGCATGCGCTGATCATCCGAAAGCTGATTCCGATCCGGGACGCCGTGCGTCTGGTGCTAGCTTGCCAAGAACGCGATCAGCCATGGACCCAGGCGCAGGTCGCGCTGCGCATCGCCTGGTCGAGCTTCGTGCGCGAATTCGGTCCGATTAACTTCACCTCCGTTTCGACATCGGAGGATCCGGAAACCGGTGAAGTCAGGGAGTCCCATCGCCGGCCGAATATCGCGCCCTTTCTGGATGATCCCGATTGCTGGCTTGTCGCCTCAATCGAAGACTACGACCTGGAAACCAACACAGCCAAGCCTGGTCCGATCTTTACCGAGCGGGTGATCGCGCCACCGCCAGCGCCCGTGATCACCTCGGCATCAGATGCGCTCGCGGTTGTTCTGAACGAACGCGGTCATGTCGATCCCGATCATATCGCCGAGTTGCTGCACCGTGACGTTGAGGATGTTATCGGCGAACTGGGGGAGGCGATCTTCCACGATCCGTCCAACGGCTCCTGGCAGATGGCGGACGCCTACCTGTCCGGCGCAGTCCGCTCGAAGCTCACTGTTGCCCGCGCGGCTGCCGAGCTTGATCCAGTCTTCGCGCGGAACGTGACAGCGCTGGAGCGGGTCCAACCGGCCGATCTTAGGCCCTCGGATATTACCGCACGCCCCGGCGCACCGTGGATCCCGGCCGATGACGTCGTCGCCTTCGTCAAGCAGACGATGGACGCCGACATTTCCATTCACCATCTGCCGGAACTGGCGACCTGGACGGTCAATGCGCGGCAGCTGGAATGGTCGGCCGCTGGCACCACGGAATGGGGCACGCATCGCCGCCATGCCGGACAGCTTCTATCCGACGCCCTGAACTCGTCCGTGCCGCAGATCTTCGATACGGTTCGCGACGGCGAAACCGAACGCCGGGTGCTGAACACGGTGGAGACGGAAGCCGCCAAGGAAAAGCTCGCCAAGATCAAGGCGGCGTTCCAGTCGTGGATCTGGTCCGATCCGGATCGAACCGACCGGCTGGCGCGGGTCTATAACGACACGTTCAACAACATCGCGCCGCGTGCTTTTAACGGCGATCATCTCCAACTGCCAGGCGCCTCTGGCGCCTTTTCTCTTTATGGGCACCAGAAGCGCGGCATCTGGCGGATCATCTCCGCCGGCGCCACCTATCTGGCCCATGCCGTCGGCGCTGGAAAGACGTTGACCATGGCAGCCGCGATTATGGAGCAGCGGCGTCTGGGCCTGATCAACAAAGCGATGCTGGTCGTGCCCGGCCATTGCCTGGCGCAAGCGGCCCGCGAGTTTCTGGCGCTCTATCCCAATGCCCGGATCCTGGTCGCCGACGAGACCAACTTCGTCAGGGAAAAGCGCCATCGCTTCCTGTCGCGCGCAGCAACCGCCAACTGGGACGCCATCATCATCACCCATTCGGCGTTTCGGTTCATATCCGTGCCATCGGCCTTTGAGGCGCAAATGATCCAGGATGAACTGGAGCTTTACGAGGAGCTGCTGGTCAAGGTCGACAGCCAGGACCGGCTTTCTCGCAAGCGCATCGAACGCTTGAAGGAAGGTCACAAGGAACGGCTGGAAGCACTCGCCACCCGCAAGGACGATCTGCTGACCATCTCCGAGCTTGGCATCGACCAGATCATCGTCGACGAGGCGCAGGAATTCCGCAAGCTATCGTTCGCCACCAATATGTCGACGCTGCGCGGTGTCGATCCGAACGGCTCGCAGCGCGCCTGGGACCTGTTCGTTAAATCCCGCTTCATCGAGACGAAGAACCCGGGCAGGGCGCTGGTGCTGGCTTCGGGAACGCCGATCACCAATACGCTCGGCGAGATGTTCTCCGTGCAGCGGATGATGGATCCGGCAGCATTGTCGGAACGTGGTCTGCACGAGTTCGACGCATGGGCCTCGACCTTCGGCGACACCTCGACCGAACTCGAACTACAGCCGTCGGGTAAATACAAGCCGGTCACGCGCTTCAGCCAGTTCGTCAACGTGCCAGAACTGATCGCCATGTTCCGCTCGTTTGCCGATGTCGTGCTGCCAGCGGATCTCAGGACCTATGTGAAGGTCCCCGAGGTCTCCGGCGGCAAGCGACAGATCGTTACCGCCGAGCCGACGCCTGCGTTCAAAGCCTATCAGAAGCTGCTCGATGCCCGCATCAAGGCGATCGAGATGCGCGATGGCCCGGCCAAGCCCGGCGATGACATCCTGCTCTCGGTCATCACCGACGGACGTCACGCCGCCATCGATCTTCGCCTCGTCGATCAGGCGATGGGCAACGAGGCGGCCAACAAGCTGAACGCACTTGTCACTAACACCCACCGGATCTGGCAGGAAACGGGAGAGGCGGAGTATCGTCGCAAGGACGGCAAGCCGTTCGACCGGCCGGGCGCCGGCCAGTTGATCTTCTCCGATCTCGGCACGATCAATGTCGAGGCATCCCGCGGTTTTTCCGCATATAGATGGATCCGCGATGAGCTCGTCCGCCTTGGCGTGCCGGCTTCCCAAATCGCGTTCATGCAAGACTACAAGAAGTCGGATGCAAAGCAGCGGCTGTTCAACGACTTCAATGCCGGCAAGGTCCGCGTGCTGATCGGCTCGTCCGAAACCATGGGCACCGGTGTCAATGTCCAGGCGCGGCTGAAAGCGCTCCACCACCTCGATGTGCCGTGGTTGCCATCGCAGATCGAACAGCGGGAGGGCCGGATCATTCGCCAGGGCAACCAGCATGACGAGGTCGATGTCTTTGCCTATGCGACGCTTGGTTCACTTGACGCCACCATGTGGCAGAACAACGAGCGCAAGGCCCGGTTCATTGCGGCGGCCCTGTCAGGCGACACAAGCGTGCGCCGGTTGGAGGACATGGGCGAGGGGCAGGCAAATCAGTTCGCCATGGCCAAGGCCATCGCGTCAGGCGACGAGCGTCTGATGCAGAAGGCCGGGCTGGAGGCCGAGATCGCCCGTCTCGATCGGTTGCGTGCCGCCCATATCGATGATCAGCACGCGATCCGGCGGCAGATCCGCGACGCCGAACGGGATATCGAGTTTTCCACTCGCCGGATCGAGGATGTGGAAAAGGATATCGAGCGGCTGGTCCCGACATCTGGCGACGCCTTTGTCATGCAAGTTGGCGAAGATACATTCGACGAGCGCAAACTCGCTGGCCGCGCGCTGATGAAGGAAATCCTGACGCTGGTTCAGCTTCAGCAGGAGAACGAGGTGATCATTGCCACGATAGGCGGCTTCGATCTCGCCTATCGGGGCGAACGGTTCGGCAAGGATAGCTATCGCTACGACACGCTGCTTCAACGAACTGGTGGCGACTACGAGATCGACTTGGCCGTGACCACGACCCCGATCGGCGCGATCTCCCGGCTCGAACATGCGCTTGGTGGGTTTGAACATGAGCGCGAGAACTATCTCAATCGGCTCGCCGATGCGAAACGTCGCCTCGCCTCCTACACACCGAGGCTGGGGGAAACCTTCTCATTCGAAGCCGAGCTCGAACTCAAATTGAGCCAACTGGACGAGATCGAAAGGGATCTGGCAGCAACCGCCGATGAGGCAGAGGAGGATCGCCACCAAGCCGCGTAAACAGCGGCATATTCACCGTCACTTGAAACGGGCTCGGCCTATACACATCTATAGGCCATCACCCGTTTTGATGGTTTGCCTCACAGTGGCGATTGCCGCGTGTGCGTAGCTGTCCGGGTTGGAAGGGCGCTCCCCGAAAGTGTCGAGCGCCCTTTCGTTTTCAGGTGCGCGAGCACTTTTGCCATCGGACCCAAATTTTTATCAGCCTGTCAGGCTGCGGAGCGGTGCTTTTTTGGCACGAGATCTTGCCGGGTTTTCTTTTGAGACGGCACCGGCATCATTATCGAACAAGGAAGACAGGACGACCGGATGCCGGTCCGGAAAACGGGCGACAAGCTCCAGGGTGCCGCCCATGGCCCCGACATAACTGCGCAACGTGGACAGAAGTAGATCGCTCCGCTTCTCCAGGCGCGAAATATTTTCCTGTTTTACACCGAGCGTTTCGGCCATCCGGACCTGGGTGAGGTCGCGCGCCTTGCGCAGATCCTGCAGTGTCCGGTATTCCTCGAGCCGCTCGTTGCCCAGCTGTTCGAGCCGTTCGCGACGTTCCGCAGGAAGGCCCTGAAGGACGTCATCCAATGATCTAGCCATTCTTTTTCTCCTTCATTGCGTCGAGATGCTGTGTCAATCGCTGATCGGCTTTTGCGATCAGCACTTTGTAGAACCGCGTCTGACTGCCGCCCGATTTGTCGCCTGCCACCAGGAGGATTGCCCGGCGCTCGGGATCGAACGCATAAGCCAGTCGCCAGACGCCGTCTGCAGCCTTGAACCGCAATTCCTTCATATTCGCGTGTGCCGATCCCTTGAGCGTATCGGCGTAGGGACGACCAAGTTGTGGACCGTAAGCTTTCAGGAGCGGCAAGGCCGCGAAGATTTCGTCCTGTACCTCTTCCGGCAGGGCTGAAAACTCCGGGTCGAACTCGTCGTGGAGCAGAACTGCCCATTCCTTCGTCATAATATGATCTCAGAGTTATATGCCGTCAAGGGTATATTTTGGAGTGATTCTGTTCGGCATCCAAGCTCAACATCCTACAACGCCTGGTGCGAATGGCCAATCGGGATCGGGCAGATTTAACACGAGGGTAAAACGTAGAGGGGAAAGAAGGGGATAGGAAACCGGTTCGCAAGTCCGGTCCAACGGCTGCCGGTTCCCTCAATCGCGCCGGTCGCCGAGACCGGGCCAGCTTGCCTCGCAAGGCAGGTGTGCCTCGCTCCTCCACAAGCCAGGTCTGCTCCGGCGCAATTGCAGCCGTCGGCCCGTCCTGCGGTTCGGGAGATGTCTTCGAAAAGAAGATGAGGAGGCAAGGACAGCCCGTCCGCCCGAAGCTCAAGAGGTGATTCCCATGCAGTTGATTACAGCCGATCCGCGCAGCCTGAAGGACAATCCCGACCGGTCCCGTCAGTCGAAATCCTCACCACAGTCTGACGCGCTGCTATGCGCATCGATCAGGGCCATCGGTGTCGTCCAGCCGCCGATCGTCAGACTCGATCCGGAGGGCGGAAACAGCTACGTCATCGTCTTCGGTCACCGCCGCGCCGCCCAGGCGATAGCCGCCGGTCTCTTGGAAATCCCGCTGCTGCTGGCGGATCCCTCCGACGATCTCGGCGCCATGCAGTCCTTTGCGGAGAACATCGCCCGCGAACCGCTGAACCCTGTCGACCAATGGCGCGCCATCGAGCGGCTGGTGGCTCTCGGATGGACCGAAGAGTCGATCGCCATGGCGCTGGCACTCCCCAGCCGGCAGATCAGAAAGTTGCGGCTTCTGGCCAATATCCTGCCCGCGATGCTCGACCAGATGGCGCGTGGCGATATGCCGAACGAGCAGCAGCTGCGCACGATCGCCGCCGCCGGTGAGGGCGAGCAGGCCGAGGTCTGGAAGAAGTACAAGCCGAAGAAGCAGGACCCGCACGTGTCGTGGTGGGAGGTGGCCCGCGCACTGACCACGACCAGGATGCTCGCAAAGCATGCAAGCTTCGGTGACGAGCTGGCGCAGGCCTACGGCATCACCTGGGTCGAGGACCTGTTTGCACCCGCCGACGAGGACAGCCGCTACACCACGGATGTCGAGGCTTTTCTCGGGGCGCAGCAGGAATGGCTGGCCAACAACCTGCCCAAGCGCGGCTCGGTTATCGAGGCCAATGAATACGGCCAGGCCAAACTGCCGGCAAAGGCGCAACAGGTCTATGGCAAGCCGGGCAAGGGCGACCTGACCGGCTGGTACATCAACGCGCGCGACGGGTCGGTCCAGTCCGTTGCCTATCGCATGCCGGAGGCGAAGAAGCCCAAGCTGGTCAAGGATTCCGATGGTGTCGAAACCGTCGTTGACGAGGTCGAGGTAACCAAGGCGCGGCCCGACGTGACCCAGAAGGGTCTCGACATGATCGGCGATCTGCGCACCGATGCTCTGCACGAGGCGCTCGCCCGGGCGCCGATCGAGGACGACACTCTGATGGCTCTGCTCATTCTAGCCTTCACCGGCACAAATGTCAGCATTGCCAGCGGCGCATCGGACAATCCCTACGGTCATGCCAAATGCGGCCCGCATGCTGCCCGGCTGATTGGCGAGGACGGCAAGCTGTCCTTCGATCGACAGACACTGGTGCAGGCTGCGCGCTCGGTCCTGATCGAAGTCCTTTCGCTTCGGCGCAATCGCTCCGATAGCGGCCTGATCGCCCGTATTGCCGGCGACGCTGTCGGCGCTGATGAGTTCCTGGTCAATATGGCGACGGAAGACTTCCTCTCATGCCTGTCACGCACTGCGCTGGAGGCGACCGCGGAAACGGCGGGCGTGCCCGGTCGGATCAAAGTGAAGGATACCCGTGCGGCTCTGGTCGAGCATTTTGCCGTGGGAAAGCTGGTGCATCCAGCAGCGCTGCTCGCGCCTTCCACTGAGGACGTGCGGTCGTGGGCTGGACGTTACACCACCGTCGACAGCGGATTGGAGGATGCCGACGACGTTCCCGATACGCTCGAAGATCGGCCTTCCGGTTGTGGAATTGTGGACCATTCGGCCGCCGTGGAAGAGGCCGACCAGGGTTTTCGCGAGGCCGCCGAATAGCATCAGGCACCAGGATCTGAACCGACGCCGCTGGCTCACGCTGGCGGCGTTTTTGTTTCCAGCGATCAGAAGGAGTTTGTCATGGCAGAGATCCATGAAGATGTCGCCGCAGAAAAAGCGGCCCATGAGGCTGAACTACGGTCATTGAAGCGACCGACGATACCAGCGGGAGCCTCGACACCATGGGGCAGGGCGCAGGTTTCGCGGCAATTCGCCGAGGGGATCATTCTGCATTCTACCGCCAGTCACGGCGGTTTCCATCTCGCCGAGAAAGCCAACGCGGCCGTCCATGCCCTCTTCCGGAATGACGGCGAATTTTATGAAGAGGATTGTGAATGGGCGAAGGTCGCCCATGCTTTCCCCCAACTGTTCACCGCCTATGAGCGGCGTCTGGCTGATCGCACATTTCGCGACTATTACCCTGATGCCTACGAGCGCGTCATGGGTGTTATACTGAACGGCAGTCAGTCTCACATGCGGGACAGGCAGGATTTCGAGAAGCGACATCGCAACGACTGGGTCGTTATTGCGGCCCTGAATTCCGATCACCAGCCAGGTCTCGTCGAGTGCATCGCGACTTTGGGGGGGATCCGGGGCGAGACCGCCGAACGGCGGTTTCTGGTTCCACGCTCCGACTACGTGATCGGCCGACATGGCTTCGTCATCGATCCAGCCAAGCACCAGCCATATGACGGTCAGTCCAGCTTCGTGACCTGGGCGGCAAGGCAATGACTGCTGCGCTCACAGACAGCGACCCACTTCGAAGTCAGGTGATCGTTTTCACCGAGCTCTATCGCAGGATATGGGCACGGCAGCGGGATTATCGCTCCCGGCGGGTTGAGGTGACACGACAAACGAAGGCGCGGTGGAAATGCAAGGCACGCCATGGCCCGCCATCGACTACTGCACGCATATCAACCGAGCCGGGTGAGAGCCGAAAGCCCGTCCAAGTCGAGGCTGCGATAAAGCGTTGATCGAAGGGCGGAAGACATGGCACGGGGCAACCGGCTTGCACTGGCGTGTGCTTGGCCCCGAGAATTGTCAATGCCCTTTGTGAATGACGCGGCGTTGCCAAGGTTGGATCCGGCTGGCGATTGCATCATGCTGTCGTGAACCAGATCGTCAGTCGGCACAGCACCTCGGTTTTGTTGCGGTCTGACATGGGCGCGTCCCGGTCAAAGGCCGCTGGCGCGCCGCGTTGCGGCAGGATCATCGCCTCGTTGCAAGGCAGGCCCGCGTCTGTTGCAGCCCGCAAGTGCGGGCAGCGCCATCCGCAAACCATCCTCGCTCCTCCTGGCGATGCCCTGACCTTGGGCCGGGCCGCTGGTGCCCATGTCCTTTTGCCCGCACCCGAGGGGCTGAGCCGGACGACAACCGGCACCCCCGGGCTTCGCTGAAACATCGCTCAAAAGGATCCGATCATGGCACCGCTCAACCGCTCCACCCAGAAAAACCGTCCAGCCAAATCCCCACGCGCCACCACACTCGAAATGGTCAGGCTCGCCTGCCCCGACACAGCCCAGGCGCTCCGCATCTCCGAAAGCTTCGGCCTTGCCCTCATCGACAGCGATGGGATCCGCGACCTTCACCGCGGACAGTTGATCGAAAGCGCCGATGCCCTGAGGGACGGCCTAGCCGAAAAGGCAATGCAGATCCACATGCAGCGCATCGTCGGTTCGTTTGTCGGCTCCGCCTACGGCGCCGGGCAATTCTACAGCCGCGCGGTCACAGAGGCCCGCGACCTCACCACGAAGCTTTCCAACGACACCAGAGACGAGGATCTCGACGGCCCGGTGGGCTTCGATAGCCGCGCCCAGCGCAAGCGGGAGTTCGCAGCCGATATGGGCCTGCAGGCCCACGTGCTTCGCATGGCGGCCGAAGGCGCCGTCTCGGCTTACGAGGACATCACAGGAGAGGCCTGGAAGCCTTACGAACGCACCGTTGAGCAACCCGCCAACTCGGTTGATCAAAAGGCGGCAACCGTCCAGATGGCGGCCCTCGAATAGCAATTGGCGGGGCTTCGACCCCGCCTTTCCACCGACGGTGAAGCAGTCAGCGCTAACGGCGCTGGCTTTTCCGGTGAACGTCTTCCCCACACAAGCGGCCACGCTCGGGATGGACGCTCTGTGGGAAGGTGATACAGCGCACCGTTGCTGCTATCATGGCCAGGCGCCCAGGCCTTTCCCGCTAATCATCAATCAGGCCCCAAATGCACCATCGATGGTATGCATCGCACCGGTGACAAAGCCCGCTTGCGGCCCTGCGAGCCAAGCAACCATCCCTGCCACCTCTTCTGACGTTCCATGACGCTTGATCGCCATGAAACTGTGCATCAACTCTTTCATCGGCCCATCCGCCGGATTTGCATCCGTATCGATTGGTCCCGGTTGCACGACGTTGATGGTGATCCCGCGTGGCCCGAAATCCCGCGCCAAACCTCGCGCCAATCCCTGCAGCGCCGACTTGCTTAGCGCATAAGACGCCATGCCTGGAATGGGCATTCGGTCACCGTTCACGGAGCCGATGATGATAATCCGCCCTCCGTCCGGCATCTGCCGGGCGGCCTCGACGGCCGCGTGATAAGGCGCGTGGATGTTGATCCGAAACAGCCGGTCGATGACGTCAGGGTCCTGATCCAATGCGTCGCCGAAGACAGCAATCCCGGCGTTGACCACCAGCACGTCTAGCGGACCGTTTTGGCGGACCTGAGCGATCACCGCTTCACGGTCGGCGCTATCCGTCAAGACGGCCACGCTACCTGTGTCGCTTGCAAGCTGCTCGGCAGCTTCACGCGATCCGGCGTAGCTAAAGGTTACTGCCGCGCCGTCCGATACAAAGCGCTTTACGATTGCTGCACCTATCCCGCGACTACCGCCCAGCACTAAAACGGACTTTCCCTGAAACGCGGCCATCAAAACCTCCTTGAGTTAATATGTAGGATGCACTACATAACAACTTGCAAGGCGCCGTCAAGGTTTATGTAATTATGACTACAGAAATATCTCGTTCTCGTGGACGACCCCGGCGTTTCGACGCCGATCAAGCGGTTGCTACCGCCCAAGCTTTGTTCCACGCGCGCGGCTATGATGGCCTCAGCGTTTCGGATGTCACAGAGGCACTTGGTATTAACCCGCCGAGTTTCTACGCCGCTTTCGGCAGCAAGGTTGGCCTGTATGCCAAGGTCCTCGACCGTTACGCCGAAACCAATGCCATTCCCCTTCAAGATCTCCTACGGTCCGACAGGCCGGTAGCGGAATGCCTTGCATCATTGTTGGAGGAGGCTGCACGGCGTTACGCATCCAATTCCGCTGCGCCCGGCTGCATGGTGCTGGAGGGAACCCGTAGCAATGATATGACGGCGCGCGAAGCGGCGTGCATCTTCTACACCGGTGCAGAGCAGATGATCCGCGCCTATATCGCCGCCAGACACCCCGATCAGGCGGAGCGTTGGAGCGACTTCGTCGTCACCGCGATGGCAGGTCTCTCAGCCAGGGCGCGAATGGGGCAGAGCCTTGATCGCCTGCTCGCCACCGCACATCTGGCCGGTTCGGCTCTGACCTCTTCTATGCCGAGCACATCGGAAGATTAACTCTTGAAAACACCTCGAGGTTTGCCCAAGCCGGTACCGATCGGTATACTGGACGCTGGCATTAGTCGTTCTATGGCGAAGGTGGATTGAACGGTCGCCCTAGATAGGTGAAATCCTCAGCCTTCGAAGCTACCTCCGTATTCCTTCGGCACGAGATCAGTTTGCGCATCCCCATTCCTGATCAGGTCAAGGATTGTTTTCGCAACCAGCTCAGGTCGCTGTGCGAACGATGCCGTGCCAGCTTCCTGTGCTTTTGCTGAATCCAGGCCCGATTTCACGGAGCCATAGAATTCAGTTGCTGTGATAAATGGGTGCATTATCGAAACCACAATTCCAGCATCTGCAAGCTCAAGGCGCGCCACACTTGACAGCATGTTCAGTGCCGATTTGGAGCTGGTGTAGGCGGCTGAGCCTGGATATATGGCAAGCGTTGCACCCGAGCTGACGTTGACAATGCTTCCAGCGTGTTGCTTGCGCATAAACGGGATGACCGCCTGCATCGTTATCAGCGGGGCCACGCTATTGAGGTTGAGCAATTTTCGAAAATCATCAATGCCGATGTCTTCAATACCGCCATAAAGACCCTGTCCAGCGTTGTTCACCAGGGCATCGATACGACCAAATTTTCCGATAGCGGCCTGCACGGCCTGTTGCACATCTTCGGTGCAGGTGACATCGCAGACCACTGCCAGTGCTTCATCGCCTAATTCCCGCGCCAGCGCATCGATGCGATCTTTCCGACGGGCCAGCAGGACCACCCGCGCGCCCGATTGAGCAACAGCCCGTGCGGTGGCTTCACCAATACCCGACGAAGCGCCGGTCACGAGTATAACTGCGTCCTTAATTTCCATTGGAATGTACCTTTCGTTGGATGGCCTAGCGCGCTTCAAGCTCACGGCACTCTTGCAGCCCCTATTTCACGCCGTGATCGGCTTCTGTGACCCGCGTAGGAGCGGGCCATGGTGCTCTTGAACACCAATAGGCTCCGGCTGACGATCTCGCGTGTCTGATCCAGTCTAAAATTTGCACATTCCTGCCAACGACGTTGATCTAAAATTCAGCTCGTGCGACATCTGCTGCAATGAGCGATGCCATCCATACTTTGAGAGATTTTGTGGGAAAACATGCCAAAGGCGTTCTTACCAGAACTGGAATCCCTCGCGTCGACATCCTCAAGGTTACCGAGCCAACAGAGCTTTTCCCAGAAATCTATCAGCCTCTGGTTAGCCTTATCCTACAAGGTGAGAAGCGCCTGCTCGTTGGAAACCAGGTTCTGAAATATACCGCAGGGCAGACGTTTATCGGGTCTGTGGAGCTTCCCGTGGTCGGCGAGATCGTCGACGCAAGCGCCAGGGGTCCGTACCTCGCTGTCAGCCTAACGTTCGATCGCTCTTTGGTCGCCGACCTGCTACGCGACGACCGCAACCCGACGAAACTGGCCGACACGCGAAGTTTTTCCGTCAATCGCGCGAGTGACAGACTCATTGATGCCTGGCTCAGAATGTTACGCCTGATGGAGCAACCCGACGAGATTGCCGTGATGGGTCCGTTGCTCGAGCGTGAAATCCTGTTCCGACTTCTGCGTGGCCCGCAAGGTGCTGTTCTGAGACAAGTCGCTGGCATTGATGACCGGTTTGCGCAAATCAGAAACGCTTTGATCTGGATGAGGAAGGAATATGCAACCCCCTTCCAGGTAGAGGACCTTGCGTCTGCTGCAAACATGAGTCCCTCCTCCTTCCAGCGGCGCTTCAAAACTAGCACTGGCCTTTCCCCAATCCAATATCAAAAGCAAATCAGATTGTACGAAGCGCGAGGAATGCTGTTTGCCAAGCCGGGTAATGTTTCAGCAGTTGCACTCGCCGTTGGCTATGAAAGTCTTTCGCAATTCACCCGCGAATACGCACGTATGTTTGGGTCTCCTCCCGCTCGCGACATCAGAAATCTAAGGGCGAATTCGCCCGCAGCTCCGCCCTCGTATTGATCCGCCGCCAATATAGTAGGCGCGGCACTCGACTCGCTTGTTTGATCGTCAAGCGCTCCGGGCATGGAACTGAGTGGTACAGCTACACCAACGATCAGTCCTTCCCGGAGCTGCAACGACCCCTGATCGGCATCATTTTGTCTAGAACACAAAATAGGATTAAGGGATCAAGCGCCGCGGTCGGATATCATTCACAAGCTCATTTTGACTACGGGACATGTTTTCGTGCGATCGAGGGGAATCACCGAGCGAAGACGAGGCACATGCAGCCCTTATCGGCCGGCTCCCCGTGCCGGCGTCAATCAGGCCCACTATCCAAGCACAGGTCCAGACGACGCTGGAAATCCAGCTAGAGCTGCCCATGGAAGGATGGAGCGGAGTTCATTAAAGGTCATTGGGGCCCTGCGATGCCATGAGCTGGCCGAGGGGTGTGTATGCTTCCTTTCTTGGCGATGTCTCACATTCCACAGTTTGCTCTGAGCATTCGATCCGGGCTTGTGGGCGCTAGGCACATATCTTCATGGGTCACCACCAGCTGATGCCATTGCCGTACCCCTTTATCTGTCATCCGGCACGTCCAATGCGGTCTCGATGGGGCATGTCTGACCAAAGACCACCTCGCGATGCTCGGCTCGATCGGCATCCGCAACGGCCGGATCGTTTTCTTCCCCTGTGCGCTGAAGCGCCCATTCCTCGCGAGGCAAGAAAGCCTCTCCCTGGCCGTCCTCCACTGCGTTTCGGCCTTTCAGGTGCAGGCCGATCGTCCCCGGTCCTATCGACTGTCATCGAGGCCGCGATGGACGCGGCCCGAACAACCGAAAAGGATTACGACAATGGCAACCATCGGCTCTTTCACCGCTTCCGGCAACGGCTTCTCCGGCACCATCAAGACCCTCAACCTCAACGTCAAGGCAACCATCCGCGCCGTCGAGCGCACTTCCGAAAAGGGCCCGGACTACCGCATCCTCGCCGGGGCTACGGTCGAATTCGGCGCTGCCTGGAAGAAGACCTCGAACGAAGGTCGCGATTACCTCTCGGTCAAGCTCGACGACCCGAGCTTCCCGGCTCCGATCTACGCAACGCTGATCGAGGTCGAAGGCGAGGAAGGCCTCTCCCTCATCTGGTCCCGGTCGAACCGGGACTGAGACTGGATGCCCCGCCTTGCGGCGGGGCTCTCCACGTCAGGGATCACTTGTTCAGTGCATCCTTGAGGGCCTTGGCAGGCGCGAAAGTCAGCTTCTTCGAAGCGGCAACAGTCATCTTTTCTCCGGTCGCGGGATTGCGACCCTCGCGCTCAGGTGATGCTTGTCGGGTAGGAACGACCCGTTGCCGGGCCGCTCCTCCCTAAGAACTGTACGTGCGAGTTTCCCAGCATACAGCTCAAGCCTCCGCCAAGCCCTGTTTGACCAGAGCCGCCAGTTCCTGTGCATCGGTATGAGATGTGGAATCACCGGGCCGATCCGTAACTTCCGACGGCAGACCGCGCCTTCCGGCGAAGTAGCTGTCCCACATGGGATCGAAAGGATTCGCTTCGGCCCGGATTTTGCAGTGGCGACGTATCGGTACGTCGGACGCGTGGATGAGGCGGATGAACTTGAGGTTTCCTGCCTTATCCTTCATCCCTGCGCGGAATACCCAGTCTCGTGTACCTTCCCGAGCGAAGTAACGATACTTCACCCAGCGAAGCGGCTTGTCCGGGTGTCTACGACAGGCCCACTGCCAGAGACACTTCCAGATGAGATGATCGACCTTGCGGAAGGTCTCCTTCGCCACCTGGTTGTGATGATAATTGGTCCATCCCCTTATGACCGGGTTCAGCCGCATTATCAGATACTCCTGCTTCACATCGGCGGCACCCTTGATGATCGTCCGAATCTTGCGCATAAACGCCACCACGTTCTTTTTGGCGGGTTTGATGTGGGTATGCCCATCATATCTGCGCACGTTCCAGCCGAGGAAGTCGAAACCTTCCTCGACCCGCACGATGCGAGTCTTTTCTTCAGACAGAGACAGACCTCGTTCCGACAGAAAGTCCTCGACTAGAGATTTCGCCTCCTCAAGCACCTCTTTCGAAGCACCTGTGACGACGAAGTCATCGGCGTAACGTATCAAGTGGACCTTGGTCAGGCTGTTGCGACGTCTTGGGCCGTAGAAGTCCCGTAACATCTTTTCCATTCCGTCCAAGGCCATGTTAGCGAGCGTGGGCGAGATTATTCCCCCTTGCGGAGTACCCGCTTTCGTCGCGTGCCAATCACCATCCTGTATGTAACCGGAGTCCAGCCATTTCCGGAGCACCACCTTGTCCATGGGGATGTTGGCGATGAGCCAGTCTTTGCTGATTTCGTCGAAGCAACCAGCAATGTCCGCATCTAAGACCCATTCCGCCGTGCCTCGTCCGCGCAGAGCAATATAGCACTGGCGGGCCGCATCACGGGTCGCTCGAAACGGTCGGAAACCGTACGAATTCGGGTCTGCCGTCGTTTCCGCGACAGGTAGCAGAGCGAGCAGGTGAAGTGCCTGCATGGCCCTGTCCTTCATCGTCGGAATACCGAGCGGACGCAGTTTCTTGCTATTTGCTTTCGGGATATATACCCGCCTCAACGGCAAAGGATGATACCCACGCCGTTTGAGCGACAATAATCCTCTGACGCACTTACCCGGTGTGTCCCAGATGATCCGGTCCACTCCGGGTGTTCTCTTTCCCTGATTTCCAGTAACCCGTTTCACGGCAAGCGCTTTGCCGCTGAACGAGTGGGTCAGCAGCCGTTGCAAGGCTTTCACCTTGCCCCAGCGACCTTCCCTAACCGCCTTCGCAATACGCATCTGCAGCCGTCGCACGTGTTGGTAAGCCTTGCGCCAGTCAATCTGGTCCCAGCTCACCGCTTCGCGGGAGGCCGCACCAGTCACTGTTGTGACCGTCATTTGCCTGTCCTCCTGCCGAGGGTTCTGCACATTCTCTCGCGACGGGAGACCCGTCGGAAGTCTGCCCCCTTTCGGGCGGGGTGATGTTGGCGAGCCGCAACCCCTGTCCAAACCATTACAGTCCGGCGTTCGCTTTCTCCGACATCCTCTGCCCGCACCGCCAACAACTTTCCTTGCGGTCGGCCTGCCCGTTGCCGGGCGACGATACGGGTTTACCGTGTTTCACCTAAATAACGCGGGTGGGTTAGATCCTGCCTATCCGCCGGCGGTCCTTCGTCCGTGTGCCTCCAAAGTAAAGGGAAGCAGCCGACCGCACACCTTTTGGTTCAAGCCTGTCAGCATCTTTGGCTTGTCAAATTTCACGACGTTTATCAGCAGTTCATTTGCATTGATCATACCACCCAGCCTAGCGCCTCATCCGCACTGATGCTCGCAGAAGATGCCTCAGCCTCACGACATCGGCATGGCCCGAAGGCCCGGCTACATTGTCCCGACAGCTTCAAACCGGACCGTTACCAGTCCCGCATGTGCCGGTAGGCTACTGATGACGGAACATCAGGTTTGTCCCGGAATATAAATCCCGTACAAACAATTACTTAGGCAACTTTCACGTCGCACTCACCTTAAATTTGCCGAAGCCGGGGATTGACGTTTCCGCGTCGGAGCCTGCTGCATTGGCGATGGCCTGGAACACGGATTCGACGATGCCCTTGGCCTGAACCTTTGTCAGGCCGTTGTCGGCGGCGATCTTGTCGGCGATTTCATTGGTGGTGGTCATGGAAATTCCTTGCATCTTCTCACAAAAATAAAATCCGTGTCAGCTTATGAGCGGATTGTCATCGGCGAGGATTGGGACGAGGGTCAGATCCGCTGGATGTCCACAGGTCGTTTTGGCCGATAACCTCGTTTGGGCTTCTCGCGACGCACGTCGAGGAACAGGTTGGTGGCCTGGCGCTCATTGTCGAACAGACGCACCATCTGCTGTCCGCGCGTTCCGATCCGGCCCCAGGCGCGCGTAAGCGACACCTCTCCGAACAATGTCGGCTGAACAGCAAGCGCATAGAACCGCGCCATGTTCTGTTCCGGCGCGATACGCTCGACATAGATGTGGTAGGGCGCTGGTGCGGGGATCAAATTTCAATGTTCTGCGTCTATACGGCCCGGATCAAAAACAGGTTGATTGATCCCGGGTGCCGCACAAACATAACGCCGCCCGCCGCCATGACATCGGTAAGATGAAGTTCAAAGTGACGAACTGGGCGGAGTATGAAGCGGGTCTTCGCCGCCGTGGCAGTTTAACCCTTTGGATAACGCCGGAAGCAATCCGTTCGTCGCCAAGCCTTGACGGGAGAAACCGAATAAGCAGGGCCATGAAAGACCAAGTTCCGCACGTTTGCCGATCCCTGCACCAGCGCCACGTGCAATAAATGGTGATTTCGGTGCAAATTATTTGAGACAGAAGCGATCAAGCGACGCACATTCGTTGAGACAAAGTTCACAATCTCGGAGACAGACGCAAAATCGTGATACTTCGGCGCAAATTGTCGGTGTCTTTAAACTCGCCAGAAAAGACCAAAGGGTGGATGTACCCTTGCGCTGATTTCCGCAACGGGTCTTCTTGTGATTTTCTAACGCCGATATCGGTCTATTCATTACCACCAAAAACGGGCCGTTTTTCTGGTGGCGCTGATAACAATGCCTTCTAATCGTCGTTGTCGTCTCGGGTAAGCTTCTCATGAAGTTTCAAAGCTTGCGGGCTGCGTAAAGCCGGATCTTCTCCATTTTCGACAGCCAGGACCATGCGAATGCGTTCTTCTTCCGCCATGCGGCGGGCGGTCTCATAGCCGAATTTGCTGACGTTGAAGGTGCGCGTGAACTGTCGGCGGCGGCGCTTTCCTGCAGGGACCGGCGTGTTATCATCGAGGGCGATCTCAATACGAGCCATCCAGATACCGCTTTTATGCGCCCCGGTAGGTCCGATAAAATAGACGCCCGGCACGCTGCTGCCTTCTGAGCGATTTTTGCGCACCAACATGCGCATGTCATTGTTTGTCAATGGGGGGACGACCCTGAGAACGGCATCGCGATAGGCTTGCGCTATTTCCAGCGCCTGATCCTTGCCACCATAGGTGCTGTCACTGAAGGTCATGTGGATCGATTTTCCGCCACGGGAAAGATTGACCATCCAGGCATCTTGTCTGTGCTTGTCGATGTCCAGTCGATGAATCGCGTACATGGATTCGTCGTGAAAGCGCTCCTCTGGAGCATGTTTAGGTCGCGATCTGATCATTGTTATTGCCGTCCGATTTCGAGCATTTGACCAATAAAAGTCTCAGGCTGGCTGCCATTCTTGCGGCACCCCAAGGCGGGCCATAATGATCCGATCAAAACCAATCATGCCCTCATTAAACCGCAGCTCGATAAGGCGTCCCCCTTCCATGAAGAATGAAATCCGGCGCTCATCGGCATCGCCGCTCACATCGCCTGGTCCGGCTATATTACCGGACAGTTTCATGGTGGCGCTGGCCGGCGTCTCGTTTATCGGATCCAGGCCAAAGGGCATTGGCGAGGTGCTATCGCCTTCGGCGCTGACCAAGATGATTTCGTCTTGCCAGTTATCCAGCGATGTCCCAACTCGGCCGAATGTCAGGATGAGACCCCAGGATCGATCAGCCCTGGAAAATGCTCCGGGTTGCAAAGCAGGGTTCGGCATAGGCCGCCCAAGCTTCAGCATCGTCTCTTGAAGCCAATCGGCCATGTGATAGCAATTAATGCGTTCGAAAAATGCGTCCGCCAAACCCGCCATCGTCTCACCTCAACAGATCATTGCCAGGGAAATCGATGCGCTCCCAGTGCGTGCCGTCATAGCGCAGCAAGTCCTTGCGGCCCATGACCCATAGCACGCCGTCAACTGCCTCGACGGCGGAGACATCTTCGATGTCGGGCGTGAGGCCACAGCGCACTTGTTCGACATGGTGGCCGTCGAACACGAACAGCCCGCGAGGATCGGCATAGCTGGAGAGATAGAGACGTCCGTTGAACATGGTCATGCCATTGAAATCAGGCCAGCCATCGATTCCCCGCAGCGCGTCGAGATCACGGAACCCTGTCTTGTGATTGCCGACGAGGAAGTTCCCATCACGGCCAGCGACCCAGACGCGGTCCTCATTTTCCACCAGGGTGGAGAGGAGGCCACGATCCGCCTCCGTTGGGATTTCCGTGATTTTCTCTCCGTCATACCAATAGACGGTTTTCTTTTCCCCGGCAAAGTAGATGCTGTCTTCGGAGAGGCCGGAAAGGTCCCATAACATTTTTGACCAATTCGCCTCTTGAAGCTTCTGTTCCTTCTCATAGTTTTCATCTGTTTGATTTTCCGGCAAAGCCATTAGGCTACTCATCAAACTCAGCTCTGATTTTCGATCCATAATTGCATCGGGACCGTCAAAGAAATCCAAGTCCAAGGCCTGCCATTGTCCATCCGATGATCTCCGGTAGGTTTGCCCACCGTCACCACAAACATAAAGGTGATCGCCGATCTGCCTGATTTTGATCAGATAACCGAGCCTATGTTTTGTGCGAGGAGCCTTGGCAAGATCCAAGATTGTCTCACGATCCTTCGTGTGGAAATTGACGACTGTCCCGGTCTCACCCAACACGTAGAGGACACGGTGCGGACTACCTGGCTCGCGATATAGCGTCAAACTCGCCAGCGCGAAATCGAATGTCTCATAAGACCATTCCCCCGCATTGTACTGGCAGATGGCCGTGAACGGCGTAGCCAGTTCCTGATCGTCGGGCATGGTGCCGAGATAGACGATATCCCTGTTGACCGCGCAAAGGCGCGTGAAGCTAACCTGTTTTTTTGCCATATCGCCTCTTAGTGAACTGTTGCGCGAGCACCGGTTGACAGAAGATTATAAGGTTCTGTTCCTTCCGCAGGCGGCATGATGGTCGTTCGTCCGAGAATATTTGAACGCAAGGACGGTTGGGCATTGAGTGCCGCGTCAATTTCTTTCCTACATTCACCCGCCGTTGCTTTAACTGCCGCATCTCTCGAGATGTCTCTAATACTTGCAATATCTGCCGTTCCCTGCGGGGTACTCCATCCTGAACCTAACGCGGCGACCTTGTTATCCGCCTGATGTGCCAACCCGTGCTCACTCCCCGCATCTGCGGCATACCCCTTTAAACAAATCGACGGTCCCTGTCCGAAGGTTGGTAGGCCTTTGATACGCTTCTGGCCTTTCTCAGCCTCAGCACGATTGCCATACCGTAGCGTATAGTCGGGAACGATGTGGTGAGCTTGATAGCCTGCACCGCAGGCGACACCGCACACATTCTTGATGTCGTCATACGCACCGGTAATGCAGCGGCATTCACGCTTTTTCTTCTCACCTTTCACGGACACATTGTCCTTCGTCCTGCCAATCGGCTCCGGCGGGTATGTATCTGTCTCTGCTGGTTTGCCTTTCTTTTCCTGGGTTTCTTCCTGCCATTGTCTTTGTAGACGTTCCTCCGCAGTAGGATCGGAGGAGACCTCTTTGGCGTAGTCTGTGAAGGTTCCAGGATACCAGCGCCCGAAGTCGGTATTCTTGAACTTGGTCTCCATAGAGTTTCCAAGCGCTTCAGGTGTCAGCCCCTGCGCTTCGAGGTCTTTTTGATGCGCCTCTTCAAGCCGCTTTGGCATTCCCATCAACCGGTCAAAGGCCTCATTCGTCAACTCCATTTGCGCTCTTAAAAAAATGTTGGCGCCTTTAAGGATGCGCCACCAGCGGAATTTTGGTGGAGGCGTATTGGTCGGTGGTGTGGTCTTGGGTTGTGTTTGTGTTGGTTGAGGCGTTTGCGTCGGAGGCTTTTGGTCCGCGGGAGTCGATGGAGCAAACCGGGACTGGCCCGCATTTCCTGTGGCACCAGTATCCAGAAACGCATATTCCTTACCGGGTTCATAGGTGAAGGGAGCGGCGTCGCTCATCACCTGGCCCTGCTGGTTACCGGCGGATCTGTCCGGCGTTTCCTGTAGCGGCGGCGTCGGCGTATGACTTGGTGAATTTGAAGACCATGTCAGTTTGCCAATGGTATTTCTGTTGTTCATATACCATTCGTCGGTATCGCGCGTGGCCCATTGGCCCTCGATCCGTACGGTTTTCGAATGGGTTTTGCGGTGGCAGACGGAGCCAACGGTGTTCGACTTGATGCCAAGGCCGACGCCCGGCTCGTCGCCATAGCATGTCGTGATGATCGAGTTGTGTTTATGGGCGCGCTGCCCTGTCATCCGCACCGAAGCGGCTGTACCCGCATCGTCAGACTGGTAAGCGACGATGGTGTAAGGAACACAAGCCGTGGGGGATCGGCACACATCCGGATATTTCGAGATGACGAGGCCTTGCCGTGTATCCCGGCTCCCCTCGCGTGGCGGATAGCTCATGCCGCAGCCTCCGTCAGTCCATGCAGGCTGGCCCGGGGCAGATTGGCCGCTTCCTGATCCGCAAACGGCATGTCTGACAGGTTGATGCACAGAAAATTCGGGCAGATCGGCAGCCAGGCGCGCCAGGTCAGATCGATTAGTCGAGAATCATTACGAAAATCGATGTGGACGCCGTCGAGATTGAGCTGCACCATAACCTCACGTCCATCCCGCCAGCGATAGGTGGCGACGGGGCGCACGGCAGGCAGGGCGAATTTGAATGTTCCACCTCCGGGCGTCAGCCGCGCCATCTCGACAGTCTCGTCGCCCGCCAGAAAACCTGGATAGATCATCGACGGATGAGCCGACTGATAAAATCGATAGTCGAAATCGGCGGGAAGCTGCGGATGTCGATGCGCCTGCCAAGCGTCGTCATAAGTGCCCGCATATCTCTGGCGAAAATACCAGAATGGCGCCACCGGTCCGAGGCCTAGCGGCTTGCGTGCAAAAAATGGATCTGAATAGTCTTCTTCGGCGTCATCGATGCGTGGTGCTGGCACTGATGCGGATGACAACGCCTGTTCGGGCGTCGGCCTCGATACGCCTATCGGATTGCCGGGAACGCTGGGTGAACCCAGTCCTTCGATGTGGCCATCGCCGGCTGCCAATCGGTAATCAATCGGAACCTCGGTCGCCTCCTGTGGATCTGACAAGCGCCATTTGCCTGCGGTGCAGACCCAGGACCGTGTTCCTGTCACCCGAATGGCATGAGAAAGCTGTCCAACCTTAACGGCAACGAGCCAGTCCTGTTTGGCGCGCCCGTCCGGCGCATAGGCTGCACCGAGAAACGTGATGTCGCTTGCCGGTTTGAATGGAATGAGATCAGCAGCTTTGATCAGAGGCGAGGTATGGGGATTGCCGTCATACTCATCCACCAGCACGATATCCTGCCGGTCACTGAGCTGAAGAGAGCCGTCCGCGTTGACCTGATAACGTCCTCGCACCGCGATCACGCCCATATCCTCGCCATCGCGATGGGCTTGCTCGAAACCGATGGCAGCAAAGCGCGTGAGATTTTTCCCCAGCATGCACGCGCCCTCAGTTCAGATCGATGACTTCGCCGTTGATCTGGACATGTCCCGATGCGGCGAAGTTAAACTTGGTGCCGACGATCGTGACATTGCCAGCCTTGTCCATCATCAGCTTGGATTCGCCACATTTGATGATGAATTCCTCGCCAGCGTTGATGGTCATGGTGTGACCTACGGTGGTGTTCTTGTAGAGACCGATCTGTTCGGTTCGGGCAATGCCAATGGTGTCGGAGCGAAATTTTTCGATCACCGTGTTGACGATGCCGCTGATCGGCAGAATTTTGCCCAACAGTCCGCCAAGGGTCGATCCCGTCGATGCCTGCTCCGTGCCGGCTGCCGTTCTGAAGTTGCCGGCGTTGGTGACATCCGCATTCGCCGATAGAGATGCAACCTCCGCCGTTACTCCCGTCGAAGCCATGGCCCCGGCGAATTCCTGCAACAGACCGTGACCGATAGCGGACGAACCATTCTTACTGTCTATGCCACCAGCCGCCGCGATACTGGCAAGAGAGGCGAACAGAGAAGAGCTTGCACCTCCGCCAACGGTGACATTTTTAGACCCGCCGATTTTTTCCTGATGATTCTGGCCGACGTCAATTGATTTATTCTGCCCGATACTCTCGACCTGATGAGCGTCGACCCGTTTGACGCGATTATTCAACACTTTGATCGTCTGATCCTTCTGGGCATGGAAGAACATGTTCTCCTTGCCGTTCTCGTCCTCGAAGGTCATCTCGTTGAAGCCGCTACCTTTATGGGTGTTGGAGCGCAGCACCATGCGGGTCTTGTTGGCGGGCAGGTCGTAGGGCACCGGGTTTTTCGGGTTCGGCACCACGCCAATGACCAGAGGCCGATCCGGATCGCCATCAACGAATGACACCATTACTTCCATGCCGATGCGGGGAATGACCTGCGCACCCCAGCTGCCACCGCCCCAGGCCTGGGCGACGCGCACCCAGCAGGTATCACTGCCGTCCTTCTGTGCTTTTCTATCCCAGGGGAACCATAATTTTAATCGTCCGTATTGATCCGTGTGGATCTCCTCGCCCGATGGTCCGGCGACAATCGCCACCTGCGCACCCTCAATGCGCGGGCGTTTGGTCTCGCGGTGCGGCGTTCAGCGGAACGCGCGAGGGAATGGCCTCGAACGCATTGGCATATTCCATCTCATTGCTGGCCGTCTCATAGGAGCGATCAACGACCCAATGGTCATATGGGGTGATGACATGCTCTTCGTATTTATGCTCCGGATGCGGCTCCTCGTAAGGGGTGAACCGGCGTCCAGGTTCCAGGAAAGCGCACATTGGACTGGCCCGTCACCCGCTCATGATCAGCCTCCACAGCCTGCATCCGAAAGGTCTCGGCCACTTCGGCCTCTTTGACATCGGAGATACGGGCCGGATATTCGTAAAGCTCGCGCTGCTTGGCGCCCGGCATCTGGATCAGTGACGGCGTGACATTCAGCGGAACAGTGCTCGGCGTCTCGAAATTCCAGTCCGCACCGGCGCGCTGGCCAGGGACATAGGAGAATTGCCGCATCCATTCGTTGATATGGTTGCGATCCGAGGAGCCTTGGGCAAGACGCACATTCTGTTCGCCTTCTGCTGAGGCGATGGCGTGCTCCAGGCTACCTTGCTGTCGCTGACCTTCAGGCGGTGAACGCCTGTCTCGTGTTCAAACCAGTAGAACAACCCTTCTTGCTCGAAGCGACGCAGCAGATAATCGAGATCGGTCTCGTTCCATTGCGTTGAATATTCCCGCGACGGCGGCGTTCTATGCAGAGGGGCATATGCGGGGGCCGGAATGCCATGCTCAGAGAACAAGCGTCTCCATCACCTGGATGGCCGTCATGTTCTGCCAAATCCGGCAATCTGAGCGGCGCGACAGCAGCCACAGTTGCGGACGGATGGTCAGGGTGTAGGAGCGCAGACCCACGGGTGACTGGCGGGCCCTCGGAAAGGTTCGTCACCAAGTCCATTGAAAGGGCCGCCGCACGCCCTCGCCATCAAGCTCGCCCTGGCGGATTTCCAGGGACACATCGACGAGCTTGCCGATCAGCTCTTCTGGCTTGACTGCCTCACGCTTGGCGCGAACCGAAAGGGTGATCTCGAACAGACGATTGACGCCTTCGTCCACCATCATCCGCTCAGGCAAAAGCTGGTCTTCACCCAAGGGCGAGGACAGTTTCAGCACACGGCTGGCCTGAATGAAATCGGTCGGCGACAGAACGTCGTCCATGGAAGCCCCCAAATGTCGTTTTCAAAATCAACAGATCGTATTGCTGGCCACGCAATGGCTATTCTAATATTCACTCATGAAGTGTCGCAATCACGACATCGAATCTGAAACCTAGATCACCCTACCAAAAGGTCAAGGTCTCGGTTGTAGATTTTTGTCTGGTTGTGCGTTCGCAGCAATTCGCTTTAAACGGTCGCTTTTTGTTGAGCAACAGGCCAAAATCCAAGCATCCTGACCCATCAGTGCCATCAAAAGCTGCACACCCCTGCCGGAGTAAGTTCGAGGATCAATGAGCATGATACTCGAAATCAATCATGTGCGTTCATCGCAACGAATATGATTTCATTCTCATTTATTGCGCGCCACGACAATAAGGGGCAGCTATTCAGTGCGATTGACCTCGGAATAACCCCGTCGTTTCTTTGTGCGCTCCAGGTGGGAAACGGCCAAATCCGCGTCTTCCTGGCGATCGAAGGTTTCAATCATCGTCTGGCCGCCTGAGCCGATCCGGCCCCAGTTGCGAATAACTGATGCGCCACCAAACAGTGTTGGCTGGATTGCAAGCAAGTAGAAGCGTCGCATGTTCTGCGTCGTGTCAATGCGGTGAAGATGAACCAGGTCTTTCGCGTCTTTTTCCATGACCGCATTGTTGTTTCCTCTTGGAGCTGCGTCCAACGACTTTTCTGAATCGATACGGCTTGATTGATTCAAAGCCTTGATGAACCGCCGCTGTTGGACAATACCGAAATGGGCCAGGTGGTTTTGTCCCATTCGGGTTGCAGCGCGATCCCGCTGACAAATTCGCAATGACGGCCAATGTGCTCTTTTGCGGGCGCAAGATCATCCGTCGAAGATGGCACCAAACGCGCGGTGTCCCGGAATCTCTTGATAAGATGCACGGTCGAAGATGCCATGAGGATCTTCGATATGTCGTGTTGAGGCTTGACGTTCTCTATCGATGATGAGAACATAAAGTGAACATTGATCGGAGGCGACCATGAACACAGCCGACATTGCAATTCAAAACGCCAGGCAGGAAATATCCAAGATACGAGCCGCCCGTGAGGTCCACATGGCTCAACGCTTGGAAATGCAACGCAAGGCAGAGGCCATGATACGTCGTCCTCCGACATATATGGTAAGGAAATACGGCGGCCAGCAACTCACTCTCAACATCGGGGCGGGCCATGCAAACAAAGCCAATTGAACCCCAGGTTCATGATGAGGCGGCTCATCTCATCGCTTGGCACGATGGAGACGCGACGGCTGCCATCCGGACTTTGCTCAAAGATTGTCGCCATCTTCATGAACAGTTGCGGCTGGCGGCGGTTGCAATGGGCTGCGGATATACAAGAGGCTGGATGCCAACAGCCGAGCCGAAACACCTCGACGTCGAAGCGGCCTCGACTGGTTGCAAAGAAACGTAGCCGCGCCCAATGTGAACAAAACGGATAGGTATAGATCGCCCTGTTGACAGGAGCGTACCACGTCAGTCTTCATCCGACTTCGTAACTTTGGGTACGGCAATGGACGTTGTTGCCGTATGGGGGTGGTGGAACCTATTCTCTCCAACGCAGGCTTTCATGTCTTCGCGTCGAAACCAGATGGCGCGCCCGCAGCGTAGCGGTGCATTGCCAGCAGTAAAGACGATTTGCTCGTCGCTGCGCATGCGCAGAACCTCATGCGGCAGGATCAACGGCCGGCGGCTGAGCTGCTTTGATCGCGACCGTGACGATCCCTTCATTCCGGAAGTGCGATTGGTTTGGTCGACCTCAACCGTGGTGTCGCCACATCGCTTCGAGATGTAGTCTGCGGTATCAGGATCGTTGATCGCCGCAAATGATATCCACGACGCGGATTCGAACCATTTGGACGTCGCGTCCCGACCCCCATAAGCCTCGCGCATCTGGCCCAGCGACTGGAAGATCAGCGTCAGCGTGATGCCGTATTTGCGACCTGCATCGCGGGCGGTTTCAAGGATACGCAGATATCCGAGCCGGGCGACCGGCACTGTAAAGTTAACCTGGCATCGATCAACATTTGGGATCTTGTGGCATGACCAGATTTGCCCGTGATCCACTTTATCGTCGCCATCGATTTCCAGCCGAGGTGATTGCCCATGCCGTTTGGCTCTATTTCCGGTTTCCGCTGAGCCTGCGGATGGTCGAGGATATGCTGGCTGCCCGTGGCGTCATCGTCTCTCACCAAACCGTGAGGCTCTGGGCGGAGAAGTTCGGCCGGCATTTCGCCAATGACATTCGGCGGCGCTCAGCCGGCAGGCTCGGTGACACAATGGCACTTCGACGAGGTTGTCATCACGATCGCCG